>NZ_JBJGYZ010000007.1:0-195576 GCF_054050275.1 Geodermatophilus sp. SYSU D00691 | reverse complement strand
CTCTCACCCACTCGATGGGGTAAGGCCCCCGCCCAGACCAGCGGGTTGATAGGCCGGAAGTGGAAGCACCGCAAGGTGTGCAGCTGACCGGTACTAACAGGCCGAGGACTTGCCACACACACCCCCCACACCCGGAGGGTCGTGCTGCCGGCACCCCAAGCAAGAAATGATTCTCGCGTCCACTGTGCGGTTCTGAACCAACAACCGGCAATCCGGTTGGAACAGGTTCACAGCGTTACGGCGGCCATGGCGAGAGGGAAACGCCCGGTCTCATTCCGAACCCGGAAGCTAAGCCTCTCAGCGCCGATGGTACTGCCCCGGAGACGGGGTGGGAGAGTAGGACGCCGCCGGACATACCTTCCAGAACGGGGGTCGGAGCCATGTGCTCCGGCCCCCGTTCTCTTTGTGCTGTCCGGCTCCACGGGCTCGAGTCCGAGTAGGCCCCCGAAGCGTGAGGTACCCAGACGTCATGACAGCTCCGCGAGGCGGATCCGGCGGCTCCCCGTCCCGGCGGGGCGGCCAACCGCGCAGCGGCGGCGCCGCCGGCGGACCCCGTGGCGGGGCGGGCCGACAGCAGCGCGGCGGCTCCGCGCGCGGTGGTGGCGCCGGCGGCTCAGGTCGCGGGACCGGTGGCGCCGAGGGGCGCGGCGGGCGGAGCGAGCGGCCCCGGTGGAGCGGCGGCGAGCGGCCGCAGCGACCCGGCGGGGGCTACCGCGGGAGGCCGGACGGGGACGTCGGGGGCGACCGCCGGACCTCCGGTGCACCAGGTGAAGGCCGCGGCCCGGAGCGGGGCGGCGCGCCCCGCGGAGACGAGCGTCCGCAGCGCAGCCAGTGGCAGGACCGGCGCGCCGGCAGCGGCCGCTCGTCGTGGCAGGACCGCCGTCCCGACGGCGAGGGCTCGTCGTGGCGCGACCGACGTCCCGACGGCGAGCGGCCCGCGCGCGACCGGCGCCCCCCGGCCGGCGGGCGGGAAGGCGCGGCCTGGCAGGACCGGCGGGCAGGCGAGGACCGGCCCCGCCGCGCCGGCGGGCCGCGCGGAGAGCGGCCGGCCACCGGCGACCGCCCGCAGTGGGAGGGGCGGCGACCCGCCTCCCCCCGCGCGGACCGACCGGCGGGCGGACGGGGCCGGCAGGACTGGCGCGACCGGCGTCCCGGCGACGACCGCCGTCCCCCGCGACCCACCGACCAGCCTCCTCGTCCGGCCGGTCCCGAGCTGCCGGAGTGGGCCGACCCCAAGGAGCTCGACGGCTCGGTGCGCGCCGCGTTGCGGGGGCTCGACCCGCGCAACGCCGATCGGGTCGCCCGCCACCTCGTCGTGGCGGGGACGCTCGTCGACGAGGACCCCGAGCTCGCGCTCGAGCACGCGCGTGCGGCGCGCGACCGCGCCTCCCGGGTCGCTGCGGTGCGCGAGGCCGTGGGGGTCGCCGCCTACCACGCCGGTGACTTCGCCGAGGCCGCCCGCGAACTGCGGGCGTACCGGCGGATGAGCGGGGACGAGAGCTACCGCGCCGTCCTCGCCGACTGCGAGCGCGCCCTCGGCCGGCCCGAGGTGGCCCTGCGCCTGGTGGCCGAGGCTCTCGCCCGCACACCGGACGCCGAGGAACGGGTCGAGCTGCGCCTCGTGGAGGCCGGCGCCCGACTCGACCTCGGTGAGGCGGCCGCCGCCCGGCTGGTGCTGGAGGACGCGCTCGGCGGCCGTCCCGACCCGGCGTCGCTGACCGGTGCCGACCCGGGCCGCCTGCGGGTGGCCGCCGCCTACGCCGACCTGCTCGCCGACCAGGGCGAGGAGGCGCGTGCCGCGGCGTGGCGGGAGGCCGTGGCCGAGGCCGACCCCGACGACCTCGCCGGCCTGGGCGACGGCCCCGCGGTCGTGTTCTCCGAGGAGCCGCTCGTCGAGGAGCCGGTCGAGGCACCCGCGGCGGACGAGCCGTCGACGCCGCCTGCGGCTGCCGCCGGCGACGACCTCGACGAGGACGAGCTCGACCTGAGCGACGACATCGAGGCCGAGGTGGCCGAGCTGCTCGGCGAGGACCACCCGCTCGCACGGCCGGACCGCGACGCCGGGGACTGACCCACCGACAGGAACGGCGGCGGACGTCCACAACGCCACTCCGCGTCCACAGATCACCCCCGCGCCTGGGCCGCGGTCCCGTCGGTGGCCAGGCTCGGGGCATGAGCGTGGCTGTGATCGACCGGAACGACGTGCTGCTGCGGGGCCGGCTGTCCGCCCCCGCGGAGGTGCGCACCCTGCCCAGCGGGGACGCGCTGGTGACCTTCCGGCTGGTCGTCCGCCGGCCCGAACCCCGGGCCCGCGGGCGATCGGTCGACGTCCTGAACTGCGTGACCTACGACCGGGCACTGCAGCGCCGCGTGGCGCTGTGGCAGCCCGGCGACGTCGTCGAGGTGGAGGGCGCCCTGCAGCGCCGCTTCTGGCGCACCGGCGGCGGCACGAAGACCTCGGTCTGCGAGGTCAACTGCCGCAAGGGGCGCAAGGTCCCGCGGGCCACGGCGGCCGCCGACGTGCGGACCGCCTGAGGATCAACCGGCGTGCGGTCGCAGGACCAGCCCGGTGCGGGGCTTGGGGACGAACAGGGTCGACTTGCGCGGCATCCGCGCGCCCGCCCGGGCCACGGCGGCGACGTCCGCGGGCGAGGGCGCGCGGAGCAGGACGGCGGTGCCGTGGCGCTCACCGGCCGCTCGCAGCGCCTCCGGGACGTCGTGGGCCACCAGGACCGACGCGGGGTCGTCGGGCCGCCCCCACAGGCGCTCCAACAGGCCGTGGTGGGCCAGGACGACGTCGAGACCGCGCCACGCCGCGGGCGCCTCGGGCGGCACCGCCAGCCGGACGGGATCCGACGGGTCACGCAGCTCGACCAGCCGCTGCCCGTCGCTGAGCAGGAACCCCTCGGCAGCGGGGTCGGCGAGCCACCGGCGCGCCAGGGGCTCGGCGGACGGGCCGCCGGTCGGCAGCTCGCGGACGCGGAATCCGGCGGCCGCCTGCTCGACGGCCAGCCCCAGCGGCAGGTCGGGGACGACGCGGTGGATGGCCTCCACGCGCAGCCCACCCGGGCCCATCGGCGTGAGCAGCGCCAGGATCGCGTCGGCCCCACCACCGGCGGCACTCCGGGCGTGCGCCTGGGCCGCGGCGAACCGGTGGTGCCCGTCGGCGATGACGGCGTCCACCCCGGCGAACGCGGCCGTCAGGTCGGCCAGCACCGCCGGGTCGGACACCCGCCACAGCCGGTGGGACACGCCGTCGGAGTCGTCGAGCCGCAGGGCCGGCTCACCCTGCTGCGCCGCCTGCGTCAGCGCCGCGATGCCCGCGTCGGGGTCGTGGGCGAGCACGATCGGCTCGAGGTCGGTCCGGGTCGCGGCCAGCAGGGCACGCCGGCCCTCGACGGCCACCGGGTAGGTGTCCTCGTGCGGCAGGACCGCTCGCGAGCCGGGCGCCGGCAGGGCGACCGCGCCGAGCCAGCCCACGGTGGCCGGTGCGCCGCTCGCCGGCCGCATCTCGTAGCGCCAGAGCGCCGGCCGCTCGTCGCGCTCGAGCACGCCGGAGGCCTGCCACTCCCGCAGCGTCCGGGCCGACAGCTCCGCCGAGGGGTGCGAACCACCGGCGCCGGGGGTGCTGGGTTCGACGCGGGGGAGGATGAGGCGCACGATGTTGTGCGGGTCGGCCTCGGCCAGGCGCTCCCGGCCGCCGGGGGTGACCAGGTCGTAGGCTGGCGAGCTCACCCGGGCCAGGTGCCCGGGGTCTCGACGCCGGTAGGTGAGGGCCCGGAAGGGCCGCACCTCCAGCCCCGTCGCCGGCAGCGACGAGGACTGCACCGACGACGAGGACACGACGGTGATCGTAGGAGCGTCCCGCTCCGGCTCGCCGCCGCCACCGGTTCCCGCACGGGCACCGGCCGCGGCGCGCCGCGGAGGGAGGGCGACGCGGAAGGGGCAGCGGTGTCCGACGAAGGCTCCCCGGAAGGCGGCGTCTACGAGTGGTACCAGCGCGGCCTGCAGCTGCTCAACAACGGTGACCCGGCGGCCGCGGCCACCATCCTCGGCCGCGCCGCGGAGGCCGAGCCCGCGTCCCGCAGCGTGCTGGAGGCGCTCGCCCGGGCGCAGTACGACGCCGGTCGGTACGACGAGGCCATCGCCTCGTTCACCGAGCTGATCGCGGTCAACCCGACCGACGACTACGCGCACTTCGGGCTGGGCCTGGCCGCCAGCCGGGCCGGCCGGCTCCCGCTCGCCGCCGAGCACCTCGCCCTGGCCGTGGCCATGCGCCCCGACCTCGGGCACTACGCGCGGGCGCTGCGCGGCGTCCGCGCCCGCCGCGCCGGGGAGTCGGCGTGAGCGGCGGCGCGGTCCCGTCCCTGGCCCGCGGCTGCGAGCGGCCCCCGGCCACCGTCTTCGACGTCGCCCTGCTCGACCTCGACGGCGTGGTCTACGTCGGCCCCGACGCGGTCCCCGGCGTCCCCGACGCGCTCAAGGCGGCCCGCAGGGCGGGCATGCGGCTGGGCTTCGTCACCAACAACGCCGCCCGTCCACCGGCCGAGGTGGCCGTCCACCTCGCCGAGCTGGGGGTGCCGGCCGAGGCGGCCGATGTGATCACCAGTTCCCAGGCGGCGGCCAGCGTGGTCGCCGAGCGGTTCGGCGCCGGTGCGCGCGTCCTGCCCGTCGGCGGACCGGGCGTCGCGATCGCCCTGCGCGCCGCCGGGCTCACCGTGGTGGAGCGTGCCGAGGACGACCCGGAGGCGGTCGTCCAGGGCTACGGCCGCGAGGTCGGCTGGGGCCAGCTGGCCGAGGCCGTCGTCGCGATCCGCAACGGGGCGCGGCACGTGGCCACCAACACCGACGCCACCATCCCGTCCCCCCGCGGGCCGCTGCCGGGCAACGGCGCGATGGTCGGCGTGGTCCGCGGCGTGACCGGCCAGGAGCCGCTGGTGACCGGCAAGCCCGATCCGGCCATGCACGCCGAGTGCGTGCGCCGCACGGGGGCCGAGCGCCCGCTCGTCGTGGGCGACCGGCTCGACACCGACATCGAGGGCGCGCGCCGGGCCGACGCGGCCAGCCTGCTGGTCTTCACCGGCGTCACCGACCCGGCGGCGCTGCTCGCCGCCCGCCCCGACCACCGGCCCGACCTCCTGGCCTCCGACGTCGCGGGCCTGCTCGTCGCCCACCCGCCGGTGACCGCCGACGGCGCGGGGTGGCGGTGCGGCGGCTGGGCGGCGGCGCACGACGACGGTGGCACCCTCGTCCTCCGGCGGACCGCGCCGGGCGACGGCCCCGACGACGCCCACGACGCCCACGACGGCCCCGACGACGGCCACGACGACGGCTTCGACGGGCTGCGCGCCCTCTGCGTGGCCCACTGGGCCGCCACGCCGGACACCGCCGCGGCACCGCGGGTGTCCGCGGCCGACGAGGCGGCCCGCCGGGCGCTGGCCGGCTGGCGCCTGCCGCCGGCCTGACCGGGTCAGAGCAGCTTGCGCAGCCGGAGCAGGTCGCGGAACCCCGCCTCGAGCTTCACCCGGCCCGACGCCCACGCCGGGCCGAAGGACAGCCGGCCGTCGGTGAGCGCCACCAGGTCGTCGCTGCTCATGGTCAGCCGGATGTCGGCCTTGGGCACCGACGGACCGTCCGGGACGGTGTGCACGTCCTGCACCTCCCGGTCGCGGAGCCGGCCGAGGACGACCTGCTGCAGGTCGGTGAGCCGGCAGGACAGGCTGCGGTCCAGGTCGGCGGCGGCCGGGTTCGCCGCGAGCGGCCCGAGGATCGAGTCCAGCGCCTTCAGCGACTGCTCCATGGTGGCCACGCGGCGGTGCCCCTCCCTCGACGTCGTCCCCGGACGGCCCGGGTCCGGGCACGGTATCTCCCTGCTCGGCACCGGTGCCCGTCGTCCACGGCCGGTAACCTCGCTGGCATGACCGAGCCCACCGCGCCCGACGAGCGGGCGGAGCGCCCGACGCCGGAGCAGCGCAGCGGCGGGGACCGGTTCGCCGGGCTGGAGGAGCGCCCGGTGACCGAGCACGTCGACGTCTTCGAGGCCGAGCACGACCGGCTCAAGCGCGAGCTCGGCACGATCGACCAGCTCTGATGCCCCGCCGCAGCCGACTCGACGCCGAGCTCGTGCGCAGGGGCCTGGCCCGGTCCCGCGAGCACGCCGTCGCGCTCATCGCCGAGGGCCGCGTCGCCGTCGCCGGCCGGGCCGCCACGAAGGCCGCCACCGGCGTGGAGGCCGGTACCCCCGTCGTCGTCCGCACCGATCCCGACACCCCCACCTGGGTCTCCCGCGGCGCGCACAAGCTGCTCGGCGCCCTGGAGGCCTTCCCCGTCCCGGTCGAGGGCCGCCGGGCGCTCGACGCCGGTGCCTCCACCGGCGGGTTCACCGAGGTGCTGCTGCGCCGCGGCGCCGCCGAGGTCGTCGCCGTCGACGTCGGCTACGGCGAGCTGGCGTGGTCGCTGCGCACCGACGAGCGGGTGCACGTGCACGAGCGCACCAACGTCCGCACGCTCACGCCCGAGGCGATCGGCGGCCCGGTCGACCTCGTCGTCGCCGACCTGTCGTTCATCTCCCTGCGGCTCGTGCTGCCGGCGCTGACCGCCTGCGCCCGGCCCGACGCCGACCTGCTGCCCATGGTGAAACCCCAGTTCGAGGTGGGCCGCGAGCGGCTGGGCGCCGGCGGGGTGGTCCGCGACCCCGAGCACCGGATCGCCGCCGTCCTCGAGGTCGGCGCCGCCGCAGCCGGGCTGGGCTGGGGGACGGCGGGGGTGGTGGCCAGCCCGCTGCCCGGCCCGGCCGGGAACGTGGAGTTCTTCCTGTGGCTGCGCCGGGACGCCGGCCCGCCGGAGGAGGACGCCGTGCGACGCGCAGTGCAGGAGGGCCCGCAGTGACCGAACCCGGATGGAGCGCCCCGGCCCGCGGCCGGCACGTGCTGCTGGCCGTGCACACCGGCCGGCAGGACATCCTCGAACTGGCGCAGAGCTCGGCGGCGCGGCTGCAGAAGGCCGGCATCACCGTGCGGGTGCTGGAGGAGGAAGCGCCCGACCTGGCCATCGAGGGCGCCGAGGTCGTGCCCGCCGACGCCGAGGCGGCCCGCGGCGCCGAGATCGTCATGGTCTTCGGGGGCGACGGCACCTTCCTGCGGGCCGCCGAGCTCGCCCGCTACACCCACGCCGCGCTCATGGGCGTCAACCTGGGCCGGGTCGGCTTCCTCGCCGAGACCGAGCCCGAGGCGGTCGAGGAGACGCTGCTGGCCATCGAGCGCTGCGAGTACGCCGTGGAGAAGCGGCTGGCCCTCGAGGTCGACGTCTTCGACGGCGACGGCTCGACCGTGGGCGGCACGTGGGCGCTCAACGAGGTCTCGATCGAGAAGAGCCAGCGCTCCCGGGTGCTCGACGTCGTCATCTCCATCGACGGCCGGCCGCTCACCAGCTTCGGCTGCGACGGCATCCTCTGCGCCACCCCGACCGGCTCCACCGCCTACGCCTTCTCGGCCGGTGGCCCCGTGGTCTGGCCCGACGTCGAGGCGCTGCTGCTGGTGCCCAGCAACGCGCACGCCCTCTTCGCCCGGCCGCTGGTCACCTCGCCCGACTCGGTGCTCAGCGTCTCGGTCCCGGCCGACGGCAACACCGCCCGCATCTCCGCCGACGGCCGCCGGGCCATCGAGCTGCCCGAGGGCGGGCGGGTCGACGTCCGCCGCGCCGCCCGCCCGGTGCGCATCGCCCGGGTGCACGCGACGTCCTTCGGCGACCGGCTGGTGGCCAAGTTCGGCCTGCCGGTGCGCGGCTTCCGCGACGCCCGGCCGCGCCAGCACCACGAGGGCCCCGGCCACGAGCTGCCGGCCTCGCGCAACGTGCTGACCCGGGACGTCGTGGTGGCCCCGGGCGCCGACGGCGGCGGCCCACGGGCCGCGGGGGAGGTGAGCGGTGGCGGCACGCAGGACGACGACTGACCGCCGGAAGCCGGCAGCCGAGCCGATCGGCGCCCTCACCGAGCTGCACCTGCGCGGTCTGGGCTCCATCGACGAGGCCACCCTCGAGCTCGGGCCGGGCCTGACGGTCGTCACCGGCGAGACCGGCGCGGGCAAGACGATGGTGGTGACCGGGCTGACGCTGCTCTTCGGCGGCCGCGCCGACCCCGGCCGGGTCCGCGCCGGTGGCCGGGCCGGCGTCGAGGGCCGGCTGGTGCTCCCGCCGGACTCCCCGGTGTGGCAGCGGGCCGCCGAGGCCGGCGCCGAGCCCGACGACGACGGCAGCCTCATCCTGGCCCGCACCGTCAGCGCCGAGGGCCGCTCCCGCGCCCACCTGGGCGGCCGCAGCGTGCCGGTCGGCCTGGTCGCCGAGCTCTCCGAGGGCCTGCTCGCCGTCCACGGGCAGACCGACCAGCTGCGGCTGTCCCGCCCCGCCGAGCAGCGCCGGGCGCTCGACCGCTACGCCGGGGCCGCGCACCTCGAGCTGCTCGACCGCTACCGCGCGGCCTACGCCCGCTGGCGCGAGCTCGCCGCCGACCTCGACCGCCGCCGCACCCAGGCCCGCGAGCTCGCCCAGGCCGCCGACGTCCTCCGGCACGGCCTGGAGGAGATCGCCGCCGTCGCCCCCGAGCCGGGCGAGGACGAGGCGCTCGACACGCAGGCCAAGCGGCTCGGGGACGCCGACGCCCTGCGCGCCGCGGCCGACGAGGCCCGCCTGGCCCTCGTCGGCGACGTCACCGGCGACTTCGGCGGGGGAGAGGCCCCGCAGGACGCCACCGCCGCGCTGTCCATCGCCGAACGGGCGCTGGCCGCCTCCGACGACCCGACGCTCGTCCTGCTCGCCCAGGACCTCGCCGACGCCGTCGCGGTCGTCTCCGACGTGTCGGTGCAGCTGGCCGGCTACGTCGCCGACCTCGACGCCGACCCGGCCCGGCTGGCCGAGGTCCTCGACCGGCGGGCGGCGATCACCGCGCTGGTCCGCAAGTACGCCGACCCCGGGCAGGGCCTCGCCGGCGTCCTGGCCTGGGCCGAGGACGCGCGGCAGCGGCTGTCGGAGCTCGACGTCTCCGACGAGGCCCTCGACAAGCTCGCCGCCGAGCGCGACGCGGCCCGGGCCGAGGTCGACGAGCTCGGCCGGCAGGTCTCCGACGGGCGCCGCGCCGCGGCCGAGGGGTTCGCCGCCGAGGTCGGGCAGGAGCTGGCGGGCCTGGCGATGAAGAGCGCCCGCGTGTCCTTCTCCATCGAGACCGACGCCGACGCCCCCGGCCCCGAGGGGCTCGACGAGGTCGCGCTGCTGCTCGCGCCGCACCCGGGCGCGCCGCCCCGCCCGGTGCACAAGGGCGCCTCCGGCGGCGAGCTCTCCCGCGTCATGCTCGCGATCGAGGTCGTGTTCGCCGGCGCCGACCCGGTGCCGGTCATGGTGTTCGACGAGGTCGACGCCGGCGTCGGCGGCTCCGCGGCCGGCGAGATCGGGCGGCGGCTGGCCCGCCTGGCCGGCCGGCACCAGGTCGTCGTCGTCACCCACCTCGCGCAGGTCGCCGCCTTCGCCGACACCCACCTCGTGGTGGACAAGTCACCCGACACCGACGCCGGGGTGACCGCCACCGACATCCGCGCCGTCGAGGGGGAGGACCGGGTGCGCGAGCTCGCCCGCATGCTCTCCGGCCTGGCCGACAGCGACACCGGTCAGGCGCACGCCCGGGAGCTGCTGGCCGTCGCGGGCCAGGCGCGCGGGTGACCGGCACGACAACACCGCGCACCACCGGGTGACGCCCGGCTTAGTTCCGCTCCAGCCGGGGTAGGGGTCCTGCGTGCGCCTTCTCCACCGGCCCGACGTCGGGTCCCCGTCGGTCTCCCTGCCCGTGGCGCGGAGCGCCGTCCGGTGAGCTGCTTCTCCTCCGCCGACGAGTCCGCGCACTACGGCTTCTCCGTCTGCATGCTGCTCGACCAGTACCGCGAGCAGCTGCGCTGGGAGGAGGAGGGCGTCGTCGAGCTGGGCACCGGTGACGCCTCGGCCATCGCCGACGTGGTCCGCTCGCTGCCCGGGCTGCGGGTGCGCAGCTACGACGTCAGCGCGGAGTCGCTGGAGAAGGCGCGGCGCAACATCGCCGAGCGCGGGGTCGCCGACCGCTACACCGTCGAGCTCGGGGACTTCTTCGAGCGCGCCGACTCCGGCGGCGTGCCGCGGGTGAGCACGGTCATCGCCAACCCGCCCTACATCCCCGCCCCTGACGGCGACATCCTCATGCCCGAGCTGTGGGGCGGCGTCCACGGCAACGACCTCGTGCTGCAGCTGCTCAAGGCCGGCTACGAGAACCTGGTCGTCGCCGTCCCCAGCTACTCCGACCCCGTCGGCACCGTCACCACCGCCGGCGACCTCGGCTACCGGGTGGTCAACTTCCTCGCCATGGGCCTGGACTACGGCCCCTACAGCAGCGAGCCCAAGGTGCGCGAGCACATCCGGCGGATCTGCGCCGGCGGCCGCGGCTGGAGCGGCGAGTCCGAGTACATGGTGGCCGTCGCGCTGCTCACCCAGGACCCCGACATCCCCGGCGACCGGGCGACCCAGCTGCTGCGGGCCCTGCAGATCCCGGGGTAGCGCTACCGCCGCTTGGCGTAGCCCGCCAGGCCGAACTGCAGCAACGCGAGGCCGCGCTCGCCGCGCGCCCGCAGCTCCGCGGTGAGCTGCGGGCCGGACGCGCCGGCCAGCACCCGGTCGCGGGCGAGGTCCAGCAGCGCGGCGTAGAGCCCGAGGACGGCGTGCGCGGTCAGCCACGGCTCCAGCGCGCCGGGCGCGGCCCGCGTCTCCTCGGCGATCAGGTCGCCCAGCGCGGTGGTCAGCGAGTCGAGGATCTCCCGCTCGCGCACCTGCAGCGTCCGGCTGCCGCGGATGATCCGTGCCATCTCGGCCACGCCCGCGGCGGCCTCCGGCGAGCCAAGCACGCCCACCGCCGCGACGACGAAGCTCCCCGCCGCGGCCGCCACCGACTCACCGGCCGGCCGGGCGCGGACGGCGTCGAGCAGAGCGGCCCGCATCGGCGGATCGGCCTCGAAGACCAGCCCCTCCTTGACCGGGAAGTGGTTGAACACCGTCTTCTCGACCACCCCGGCGCGCTGGGCGATCTCCACCACGCTCACCGCGTCGAACCCGCGCTCGGCGAACAGCTCGGCCGCCGCGTCGACGATCCGGGCGCGGGTCTGCTGCCGCCGCCGCTCCCGGATGCCCGCCCCCCGCAGTCTCCGCCTACCGCGGGGGGCGGACACGCCCTCCGGCGCACCGGCCGGCTCCGGGGGACCCGCGTCGGCGCCGGGGGCAGGGGCCGACGACGCGGGACCACCGGCGGCGCCCGGATCGGCGCGCCGTGGCTCATCAGGGACCGCACGGACCACCGCCTCCGGAGGAGGCGGTCCCGCGTCGGCCCTCGGGCCGGGGACCGTCGCTGCACCGCTCACCGCTGACGTCCCACCAGTCACGCGGGCCACGCTAGACACAGATCGGTAACGGTCCCGCTCAGCCGCGGTCGTCGGCGTGTCGCGCGCACCCGGTGTCGCGCACGGTGCGTAACTGAGAGATCGCCAACGCGCGTCGGACGGCAGGCCCCCGCGCGCCGCGTGCCAGCATGGAGGTCATGCGCATCGGCACCCTGCGACGCGGCCGGGCCCAGGAGACGGCGCCCGGTGTGTCCGGGACCGTCCGCCTGGACCGCCGCACCAAGAACCTGACCAAGCGGCTGCGGCCCGGGGACATCGCGGTCATCGACCACCAGGACGTCGACCGGGTGAGCGCCGACTCGCTGGTGGCCTGCAAGGTCGCCGCGGTGGTCAACGCCGCGCCGAGCATCTCCGGCCGCTACCCGAACCTCGGTCCCGAGATCCTCGTCTCCGCCGGCATCCCCCTCGTCGACGACGTCGGCAAGGAGGTGTTCACCAAGGTCAAGGAGGGCGCGCGGGTCCGCCTCGACGGCGACACCCTGTACGGCGAGGACGGCGCGGTCCTGGCCAAGGGCACCGCCCAGGACGCCGACACCGTCGCGCTGGCCATGGCCGAGGCCAAGGCCGGGCTCTCCACGCAGCTGGAGGCCTTCGCCGCCAACACCATGGAGTACATGAAGCGGGAGCGGGCGCTCCTGCTCGACGGGGTCGGCGTCCCCGACGTCGAGACGCAGATCGAGGGCCGGCACGTGCTGGTCGTCGTCCGCGGCTACGACTACAAGGAGGACCTCGCCGCGCTGCGGTCCTACATCCGCGACTACCGGCCGGTGCTCATCGGCGTCGACGGCGGCGCCGACGCGCTCAAGGAGGCCGGCTACCAGCCGGACATGATCATCGGCGACATGGACTCGGTGAGCGACGACGTGCTGCGCTCCGGCGCCGAGGTCGTCGTCCACGCCTACGCCGACGGCCGCGCGCCCGGGCTGGCGCGCGTGCAGGACCTCGGCGTCGAGGCCATCACCTTCCCGGCGGCCGCCACCAGCGAGGACATCGCGATGCTCCTGGCCGACGAGAAGGGCGCCAAGCTCATCGTCGCCGTCGGCACCCACGCCACCCTCGTCGAGTTCCTCGACAAGGGCCGCGGCGGCATGGCCTCCACCTTCCTCACCCGGCTGCGGCTGGGCGGCAAGCTCGTCGACGCGAAGGGCGTGAGCCGGCTCTACCGCAGCCGCATCTCCACCGCCGCGCTGGTCGTGCTGGTGCTCGCCGCCTTCCTGGCCATCGGCTCGGCGATCTGGGTGTCCTCGGCCGGCCGCGTCTACATCGACCTCCTGGTCGACCAATGGAACAGCTTCGTGTTCTGGCTGGAGAACCTCTTCTCGTGATCGACTTCCGCTACCACCTGGTCTCCCTGATCGCGGTCTTCCTCGCGATCGCGCTGGGGATCGTCATCGGCACCACCCAGCTCAACGGGCCGATCCTCGACGACCTCCGCGGCCAGGTCTCCGCCCTCGAGCAGGACAAGCGCGCCCTCGAGGACAGCACCCAGCAGCTGCAGGCCCAGCAGGAGACCGGCGACGCCTTCACCGCCGCCGTCGCGCCCTCCCTGGTCGACGGTGCGCTCGCCGGCCGCAGCGTCGTCCTCGTGGTCACCAACGAGGACGTGCCCACCGACACCGTCGAGGAGGTCACCGCGCTGATCGGCGAGGCGGGCGGCACCGTCAGCGGCACGCTGCGGCTGCAGCCGGAGTACAGCGACCCGTCGACCGCCTCGAGCCTGGAGAACTACGTGACCGGCGGGGGGCTGCCCGCGGGCGTCCAGCTGCCCGAGAACGGGGACGCCGGGCAGCTCGTCGCCGCCGTCCTCGCCCAGGTGCTGATGATCCCGTCGGTCGGTGCCGCGCCGAGCACCGCCGACCTCTCCTCGGTGCTGGCCGGCCTGTCGGCGCTCGAGGTGCTCGGCCAGGACAGCGCGTCGGTCGCCCCGGCCAACTACGCCGTGGTGCTGACCACCGGCGCCTTCGGGGGCGACGACGCCGAGCAGCGCAACGCCACCCTCGTCCAGCTCGCCGCCGCGCTCGACGCGGCCGGCTCCGGCGCCGTGGTGTCCGGCGACGCCACCGCCGCCGTCGAGGCGGGCCTGGTGGGCGTGCTGCGCGCCGACCCGGTCACCTCCGCCGCCGTCTCCACCGTCGACAACGTGGACACCATCGAGGGGCAGATCAGCACGGTGCTGGCCCTCGGCCGCGAGGGCGAGGGCACGTCGGGCAAGTACGGCACCGGCGAGGACACCCAGCCGGTGCCGCCGGTCCCGGCCGCCACGCGGTGAGCGGCCGCAGGGCCGCCCTCGCGCTGGCCGGCGCCGCGGCGGCGCGGGCCGCGCTGGCCGGCGCCGCTGCGCTGACCGCCCGGCCGGCCGGTGCGCCGTGGCGCCGCACCAACTACGCCGGGCGCCCGGTGACCCTGCTGGGCGGGCCGGCGCTGGCCGCCGCCGCGACGGCGACCGCGGTGCTCGGCGCCCCGGCCGGGACGCGGGCGGCCGCGGCGGTCGTCGGCGGCGTGTCCGGCCTGGTCGGCGGCTACGACGACCTCGCCGGCGCCCGCCCCGAGCAGGCCCGCGACAAGGGCCTGGCCGGGCACCTGCGCGCGCTCCGGGAGGGCCGGGTCTCCGCCGGCGCGGTCAAGGTGGCCGGCATCGGCGCCGCCGCCGCGGCCGCCGCCCTGCTCACGACCCGCGGCCGCGGCACCGGTGCGCTGGTCGACGGCGTGCTCACCACCGGCCTCGTCGCCGGGACGGCGAACCTGGTCAACCTGCTCGACCTGCGGCCCGGCCGCGCCGGCAAGGCCGGCGTGCTCGCGACCGCGGCGACCCTGGGCGGGCCGGCCGGCGGGCTGGTCGCCGGGCCGCTCGGCGCGACCCTGGCGGTGCTGCCCGAGGACCTCGGCGAGCGGGTGATGCTCGGCGACTGCGGCGCCAACGCCCTCGGCGCGCTGGTGGGGCTGCGCCTGGCGCGGCTCCCCGGCCGCGGCGCCCGCGCCGGGCTGCTCGCCGCCGTCACCGCGCTGACCCTGGCCAGCGAGAAGGTCAGCTTCACGACGGTGATCGAGTCGACCCCCGGGCTGCGGGAGCTGGACCGGCTCGGCCGACGACCGTGAGCGCCCGGCGGGTCGCGCAGGGCGTCGCGGGCGCGGCGGCGCTGATCGCCGTCCTCACGGTGCTCGCCCGGCTGGCCGGCTTCGGCCGCACGCTGGTCTTCACCAACGCCGTCGGCGCCGACAGCACCGGCGACACCTACACCGCCGCCAACACCGTCCCGAACATCGTCTTCGAGGTCGTCGCCGGCGGTGCGCTGGCCAGCCTGGTCGTGCCGATGCTGGCCGGCGGCATCGCCACCGGCAACGCCGAGCAGGTCCGGCGGACGGCGTCGGCGCTGCTCGGCTGGACCCTGCTGGTGCTCACGCCGCTGGCCGTGCTGGTCGCGGTGCTCGCCGAGCCGATCGCCCGGCTGCTGCTCGGCGGGGACGGCGACGCGGCCAAGGTCGACCTGGCCGCCCGGTTCCTGCTGGTCTTCGCCCCGCAGGTGGTGCTCTACGGCATCGGCATCGTGCTCACCGGCGTGCTGCAGGCGCACCGCCGCTTCGCCGGCCCGGCGCTGGCGCCCCTGCTGTCCAGCCTCGTCGTCGCCACCGCCTACCTGGTGTTCGCCGGGATGGGCGGCAGCCCGTCGGTCGAGGACCTCTCGACGCCGGCCGAGCTCGTGCTCGGGGTGGGGACGACGCTCGGCGTGGTCGCGCTCAGCCTGAGCCTGCTGGTGCCGGTCCGCCGGCTGCGGCTGGGGCTGCGGCCCACGCTCACGTTCCCGGTCGGGGCCGCGCCGCGGGTGCGCCGGCTCGCCGTCGCCGGCGTGCTCACCCTCGCCGGGCAGCAGCTGGTGGCCGCCGTGGCGATCCGGCTGGCCAACGACGGCGCCCCCGACGGCACCCAGGTCGTGTACGCCGCCGGCCTGACCGTCTTCCTGGTGCCGTGGGCGGCGCTGGCCGTGCCGCTGGCCACCTCCGCCTACCCCGGCCTGGCCGAGCGCGCCGAGCTCGGCGACGAGGAGGGCTTCCGCCGCGCGCTGGCGCCGGTGGCGGTGCTCGTCGTCGTCGCCTCCGCGGTCGCCGCCGCCGTCCTGGTCGCCGTGTCCGGGCCGATGGCCCGGGTCTTCCTCAGCGACGACCCGCCGGCCGACGTCGTGGCGCTGCGGGACACCATCGTCGCCTTCGCGCCCGGGCTGCTCGGCTACGGCCTGGTGGCGCTGCTGACCCGCGCCCTCTACGCCCGCGGGCTGTGGAGGGCGCCGACGGCCTGCGTCGTCGGCGGCTGGCTGCTCGCGGTCGCCGCCGACGTCGTCCTGTCGGCGGTCCTGCCGCCCGAGGACCGCGGCCTGGCCCTCGGCGCCGGGCACAGCGTCGGGGTCACGGTCGCCGGGCTCGCGCTGCTGGTCGTGGTGGCCCGCCGGGCGGGCGCGCCGGCGCTGGCCGGCGTGCTGCGCACGGGCGGGCCGGCGCTGCTGGCCGCCGTCCTCGCCGGGGCCGCCGGGCTGCTCGTCGCGCGGCTGCTCGACGTCGACCCGGCGCCCACCGTGGGGCTGCTCGGCGCCGTGGGCGCGGGCGTCGTCGTGGCCGCGGTGGTGGCGCTCGTCGCGGGGGCGGTCATCATGGGTACGGCGCGCCGGCCGCTCGCGGCCGCGCTGCAGGGGCTGCGCGCGCCGGGTCGTTCGGAGGTGCACGGTGGCTGACCGACCACCCCTGGCGGGCCGCTCCCTCGTCGAGGTGCTGGCCACCAGCGCCGGCGGCGTGGGCGCCCACGTGCGCGCGATCGTGCCGCCGCTGACCGCCGCCGGCGCCACCGTGCGGGTCTGCGGCGCCCCGGCCACCGAGGAGCTGTTCGCCTTCACCGCCGCCGGCGCCGACTTCCGGCCGGTCGGCGTCACCGCCGGTCTCGACCCGGTCGCCGACGCGCGCGCGGTGCTGCAGCTGCGCGCCGCCCTGGCCGGCGCCGACCTGGTGCACGCGCACGGCCTGCGCGCCGGGCTGGTCGCCGCGCTAGCCCGCCGCAGCACCCGCGACCGGCGCCCGCTGGTGCTCACGCTGCACAACGCCCTGCAGGAGGGGAGCGGCCCCAAGCAGGCGCTGCTGCGCCGGCTGGAGGGGGTGCCGATCCGCGCCGCCGACCTGGTGCTCGCCGTCTCCGGCGACCTCGCCGCCAACGCCCGCCGGCTGGGCGCCCGCGACGTGCGGCTGGCGCCGGCCATCGCCCCGCCGCGGCCGCCGGCGCAGCGCTCGCGCGCCGAGGTGCGCGCCGACCTCGGTGTCGACGACGGCCGCCCGCTGGTCGTCGCGATCGGCCGGCTGCACCCGCAGAAGGGCTACGACGTGCTGCTCGACGCCGCCGGCCGGTGGGCGGGCCGGGTGGACCCGCTGGTCGCCGTGGCCGGCGACGGGCCGCTGCACGACGAGCTCGCCGCCCGGATCGCCGCCGACGGCCTGCCGGTCCGGCTGCTGGGCCGCCGGGACGACGTCGCCGAGCTGCTGGGCGCCGCCGACCTGTGCGTGCTGCCGTCGCGCTGGGAGGGCAGCCCGTTCACCGGCCAGGAGGCGCTGCGGGCGGGCACGCCGCTGGTCGCCTCCCGCGCCGGCGGCATGCCCGAGCTGTTCGCCGGCGCCGCCGAGTTCGTCCCGGTCGGGGACGCCGACGCGCTCGCCGACGCGGTGGTGCGGGTGCTCACCGACCCGGCGCGGGCGAAGGAGCTGGCCGAGGCCGGCCCGCGGCAGGCGGCCACCTGGCCCGACGAGGCGGCCACCGCGCGGCAGGTGGTGGCGGTGTACCGGGAGCTGCTGGGGGACCCCGCGCCGTGAGAGCCGCCGTCCGCCGCCTCGCCGTCCTGGTCGCCGTCGTCGCGGCCCTGCTGGCGGTGGCCGCCCCGGCGACCGCCGCCGACGACGCCGACCGGTACGCCGCCGACCGGGTGGTCGTCGTCGGCGTGCCGGGGCTGGTGTGGGACGACGTCGACCCGGAGGAGACCCCGCAGCTGTGGGACCTGGCCGACGGCGCGGCGGTCGGCGCGCTGTCGGTGCGCGCCGCCCGCGCCACCAGCTGCCTGCTCGACGGCTGGGCCACCCTCGGTGCGGGCAACCGCGCGCGGTTCCCGGGCGCCGACGAGGAGATCCCGCCGGTGCCGCTGCCGAGCGCACCGCTGTCCGACGGCACCGACGCCGCACCGGCCGACCCCGGGGCACCGGCGACCGACCCCGGCGCGGCCGCGGAGCCGCCCGTGGACGCCCGGCTGTCGCACTGCGGCCTGCAGGAGCAGATCGCCAGCCTGGGCCTGACCGACCCGGTCGCGACCGTGGCGCGGATCGCCGACGACGAGGCGACCGCCCGCTTCGGCGCCGAGCCCGGCCTGCTCGGCGAGCAGGTCGGCTGCGCCTCGGTGGTCGGGCGGGCCGCGACGGTGGCCGTGGCCACCGAGGACACGCAGCTGTCGGCCACCCACGAGCTGCCGGCCGACCCGGCCGCCCTCGGCGGGCTGCTGGACGGCTGCCCGCTGACCCTGGTCAGCCTCGACGAGCTGACCGACGCCGGCGAGCCCGGCGTCGACCCGACCGACACCGGCACCGACCCCGTGTCGCGGGCCGCCGCGCTGGGCGTCGTCGACGCGGCGGTGGGGCAGCTGCGCGCGGCCGCCGACGCGCTGGAGGGGCGGACCCTGTTCGTCGTCGCCGGCGTCTCCGAGGTCAACGACGGCCGCCCGCAGCTGCACGTCGCGATCGTGTCGGGACCGGGCTTCGACGAGCCGGCCTGGCTGACGTCGGCGAGCACCGGCCGCACGCCGTACCTGCAGCTCATCGACCTCGCGCCCACCGCCCTGCGCGCCCTGGACCTCGACGTGCCGGCGTCGGTGAACGGCCGACCGGCGCAGGCGGCGGGGGAGCGGCCCGACCTGGCCGAGGCGGTGCGCCAGCTCGACCACCTGAACACCGCGGCCAGCGCCCACTACCGCAGCACCAGCTCCTTCTTCTGGTCGCTGGTCGCGGTCAACGGCGCCCTCGTCGCCCTGGGCCTCCTGCTGCTCGGCGGCTGGCGGCTCGGCCGGCTGCGCGGGCCGCTGGGCGCACCCGGCCCGCGGGCCCGGTCGGTGCTGCGCGGGCTGGCGCTCGCGGCCGCCGCGCTGCCGGTGGCGACCTACCTGGCCGACCTCGTCCCGTGGGAGCGGGCGGCCGCGCCGCGCTGGGCGCTGCTCGGCGCGGTGCTCGTCGCCGACCTGCTGGTGGTCGCGCTGGCCGCGGCCGGGCCCTGGCGCCGCCGGCCGCTCGGCCCGGCGCTGGTCGTCGTCCTGGTCACGCTGGCGACGCTGGTCGGCGACGTGCTCACCGGGTCGAACCTGGAGCAGAACGGCCTGCTCGGCTACGACGCCATCGTCGCCGGCCGGTTCACCGGCTTCGGCAACCTCACCTTCGGGCTCGTCTCGACGACGGCGCTGCTGGCGACGGCGGCGCTGGCGGCGACCGCCGGGCGCCGGACGCGGCCGGAGCGGGCCCGGCTGGTCACCGCCGGCACGGTGGCCGCGGCCCTGGTGGTCGTCGTGGCGGTCATCGGGGCGCCGCAGCTCGGCCGCGACTTCGGCGGCGTGCTCGCCTCGGTGCCCGGCTTCCTGCTGCTGGCGATGCTGCTCACCCGCACCCGCGTGACCGTCGTCCGGCTGCTGGCGATCCTCGGGGCCGCCGTCGTCGCCGTCGGCACCGTCGCCGTCCTCGACTGGCTGCGGCCGGCCGACGCGCGCACCCATCTGGGCCGGTTCGTCGACCAGGTGCTCACCGGCGAGGCGTGGACGGTGGTCAGCCGCAAGGCCTCGGCGAACATCGACATCCTGCTGGGCAGCTCGCTGGCGTGGATGCTGCCGGTGGCGCTCGTGGCCGCCGCGTGGCTGGTCCGGCCGGGCGGGCTGCTGCGCGGCGGCCGGTCCGGGCTGCCCGCCGCCGACGCGTCGGCCCTGAAGGCGGGGCTGCTCGCCGTGGCGCTGAGCCTCACCCTGGGCGCCGCGGTCAACGACTCCGGCGTCGCCGTCCCCGCGACCGCCGCGGCGCTGCTGGTGCCGCTGCTGGTGTGGCTCGCCGCCGCCCGCGGGGTGGGGGAGCGCACCGCCCCGGACGAGGGAGCCGGGGAGGCCGACCGTGTTACGGTGGTCTCCCGTGGATCGACCGCATGGAATGCGTGAACTCGGGCTCCTGCACAACTCCCAGCCGACGAAGTTCGTCTTCGTCACGGGCGGGGTTGTCTCCTCCCTCGGCAAGGGTCTGACCGCCAGCTCGCTCGGCGCCCTGCTGTCCAGCCGTGGCCTGCGGGTCACCATGCAGAAGCTGGACCCCTACCTCAACGTCGACCCCGGGACGATGAACCCGTTCCAGCACGGCGAGGTCTTCGTCACCGAGGACGGCGCCGAGACCGACCTGGACATCGGTCACTACGAGCGCTTCCTCGACACCGACCTGTCGGGGCGGGCCAACGTCACGACCGGGCAGGTCTACTCCGACGTCATCGCCAAGGAGCGGCGCGGGGAGTACCTCGGCGACACCGTGCAGGTCATCCCGCACATCACCAACGAGATCAAGGCGCGCATCCTGGCCGGCGCCGAGTCGGCCGAGCGGGTCGACGTCGTGATCACCGAGATCGGCGGCACGGTCGGCGACATCGAGTCGCTGCCCTTCCTCGAGGCCGCCCGCCAGGTGCGGCACGAGATCGGCCGGGACAACTGCTTCTTCCTGCACATCTCGCTGGTGCCCTACATCGCGCCGTCGGGCGAGCTGAAGACCAAGCCGACCCAGCACTCGGTGGCGGCGCTGCGCAGCATCGGCATTCAGCCCGACGCCCTGGTCTGCCGCTCCGACCGGGAGATCGGCACCGGGCTCAAGCGCAAGATCAGCCTGATGTGCGACGTCGACCCCGAGGGCGTCATCTCCTGCGCCGACGCGCCGTCGATCTACGACATCCCCAAGGTGCTGCACCGGGAGGGCCTCGACGCCTACGTCGTCCGCCGGCTCGGCCTGCCGTTCCGGGACGTCGACTGGACCGTGTGGGGCGACCTGCTCGACCGGGTGCACAAGCCCAAGCAGACGATCACGATCGCGCTGGTCGGCAAGTACATCGACCTGCCCGACGCGTACCTGTCGGTCACCGAGGCGCTGCGCGCCGGCGGGTTCGCCCACCGCAACCGGGTCGAGATCCGCTGGGTGCCCTCCGACGACTGCGAGACCCCCGAGGGCGCCGAGCGGGCGCTGGCCGGCGTCGACGGGGTGTGCATCCCCGGCGGGTTCGGCGTGCGCGGCATCGAGGGCAAGCTCGGCGCGATCCGCCACACCCGCGTCAACGGCATCCCGACGCTCGGCCTGTGCCTGGGCCTGCAGTGCATGGTGATCGAGTACGCCCGCCACGTCGCCGGCCTGGAGAAGGCCAACTCCGCCGAGTTCGACCCGGAGACCCCCGACCCCGTCATCGCCACGATGGCCAGCCAGGTCGACGTGATCGCCGGCGAGCGCGGCATGGGCGGCACCATGCGGCTGGGCAGCTACCCGGCCGCGCTGCAGCGCGGCTCGGTGGCCGCCGAGGCGTACGGGTCGACCGACGTGACCGAGCGGCACCGGCACCGCTACGAGGTCAACAACGACTACCGCGACCGGCTGGCCGAGGCCGGCCTGGTGTTCTCGGGGACGTCGCCCGACGGCCTGCTGGTGGAGTTCGCCGAGCTGCCGCGCGAGGTGCACCCGTTCTTCGTCGGCACCCAGGCCCACCCCGAGCTCAAGAGCCGGCCGACCCGCCCGCACCCGCTCTTCCGCGCCTTCGTCCGCGCGGCCATCGACCGGGCCGAGTCCTCCCGGCTGCCGGTCGACGTCGACGAGGCCGAGAAGGTCGGCATCTGATGGTGGAACCGGCGCGGCCCGGGGAGTACGAGGTCCTCAAGACCGAGACGGTGTTCGAGGGGCGCATCTTCAGCCTGGCCCGCGACACCGTCACCATGCCCGGGGGCGGGGCCAGCGTCCGCGAGGTGGTCCGGCACATCGGCGCCGTCTGCGTGGTCGCCCTCGACGACGAGGGCCGGGTCGTGATGGTGCGCCAGTACCGGCACCCGGTCGGCGGCTACCTGTGGGAGCTGCCGGCCGGGCTGCGCGACGCCGACGGCGAGCCGCCGCTGGAGACCGCCAAGCGGGAGCTGGCCGAGGAGGCCGGGCTGGCCGCCGAGCGCTGGGCGCTGCTGGTCAACTCGTTCAGCACGCCGGGCTTCTGCGACGAGCAGGTGCTCATCTACCTCGCGGAGGGGCTCTCGGACGCCGACCGGCCCGAGGGCTTCACCGTCGAGCACGAGGAGCTGGACATGACCGTGGAGCGGGTGCCGCTCGACGACGCCGTCCGGCGGGTCCTCGACGGCGGCATCCGCAACGCCTCGGCGGTCATCGGCGTCCTGGCCGCCGCGCAGGCCCGGGCGACGTCGGCGGAGCTCCGCCCCGCCTGACCGGGTTCACGGCGGGTAGGCCGGGCCAGCTCGGTGCCGATGCGCGCCAGCTCCGCCCGTACCGCAGGCGGGGACAGCACCTCCACCGTGGCGCCCCAG
Source organism: Geodermatophilus sp. SYSU D00691 (assembly GCF_054050275.1). Lineage (NCBI taxonomy): Bacteria > Bacillati > Actinomycetota > Actinomycetes > Geodermatophilales > Geodermatophilaceae > Geodermatophilus > Geodermatophilus sp. SYSU D00691. The sequence continues at coordinate 173,528 of NZ_JBJGYZ010000007.1, read as the reverse complement.
CCGGCGAGCGTGCGGGCGATGTCCAGCGGCGTGGGGGCGGCCACCCGCACCCGGGCCCGGCCGTCGGGCTGCTCCTCCTCGACGGCGCAGTGCCGGCCGAAGTGGTCCTGCAGGACCGGCACGAAGCGGGCGGGGATGAGCAGGGTCGCCTCGGTGCGCGCCCGCCGCTGCTCCACCTCGCCGACCACCTGCCGCCAGGCGTCGTCGAGCGCGAACTGCCCGGGCCGCTCGAACGCCTCGCCGGTGGGCTCGGCGGCCGCGATCCGGTCGACCCGGAAGGTGCGCTGCCCCCGGTCGGTGCCGGCCACGAGGTACCAGACGTCGTCCTTGTCGACCAGGCCCCACGGGTCGACCACCCGCTCGCTCTCCCGGCGGGCGCCGTCGCGGTAGACCAGCCGGAGCCGGCGGCGCCGGACCACGGCCGCCTGCAGGACGTCGACCGTCGCCGGCCGCGACCGGTCGCGCTCGCCCCACCGGGTGGGGTCGACGAGGGTGGCCGAGGCGGCGGCCTGCGCCTCGGCGCGGAACGGCGTCGGCAGCGCCCGGACGAGCTTGCGCAGCGCCGCCCGGGCCTCGTCGGAGACGGCCGCGGCCGGGCCGACGAGCAGGAACAGCGCCTGCGCCTCCCGCGCCGAGAGACCGCTGAGGTCGGTGCGGGCCCCGCCCACCAGCGACCACCCACCACCGCGGCCGGCCTGCGGGTACACCGGCACCCCGGCGGCCGACAGCGCCTCGAGGTCGCGGCGGGCGGTGGCGACGGAGACCTCGAGCCCGGCGGCCAGCTCGGCGGCGGTGACCCGGCCGCGCGCCTGCATGAGCAGCAGGACGGCCACCAGCCGGTCGGCGCGCATCGCGAACTCCCCGCGGAAAGTGCTCAGGAGGTGCGCACTTTACGGAGCAGGCTGGACGGCGTCCACATCGAACGAGCAGAGGAGCAGCCGTGCTGCGCGGCCTGACCACCACCACCTACTTCGCCGACGACGTCCCCGCCGCGGTGCGCTGGTACACCGAGGTGACCGGCACCGACCCGTACTTCACCCGCCCCGTCGACGGCCCGCCGGCCTACGTCGAGTTCCGCCTCGGGGACTCGCTGCACGAGCTCGGCATCCTCGACCGGCGCTTCGCCCCGCACGGCCACCCGGGCATCGGCGGCGTCGTCGCCTACTGGGCGGTCGACGACGTCCACGCCGCGTACGAGCGGCTGCTGGCCCTCGGCGCCGAGCCGCACGACGAGCCGACCGAGCGGGGGCCCGGCTTCGTCACCGCCTCGGTCGTCGACCCGTTCGGCAACGTCCTCGGGGTCATGTTCAACCAGCACTACCTCGACGTCATCGCCGAACGGGGGCGCTGACCGGCCGGTCGTCGGGCAGCCGCAGGCCGAGGCGGGACAGCTCGAGGCCGGCCAGCGCCCGCACGGTCGCGGGGTCGCCGTCCCGCCAGCGGTCGCCGGCGCCGGGCGGGAGGGCGGCCAGCCGGGTCAGGGGGGCGGTGGCCAGCGCCCGGGCGGCCAGCAGCTCGAGGTCCGGCGTGCCGCGCAGCAGGCGCGCGGCCGCCCCGGCCTCGCGGGCGTACGCCCACCGGGCGGGCAGCCAGCGCAGCAGCAGCCAGCCGACCGGCAGCAGCACCAGCAGGACGGCGACCCAGAACGCCAGCGTGCCGACGGCGTCCTGCGCCGCCTGACCCGCGCCGCTGACCGAGCCGCCGGCGTCGCCGAGCGCCTCGAACGGCTCGGCCAGCGCGTCACCGGCCACCGGCACGCGGTCGGCGGACTCGGCGGCCGACCGCATGCTGCTCGCCACCGAGCCGCCGAGGTCGGCCACGGCCCGCCCCGGTTCGGCCAGCACGAGCACGGCGCCGTGCACGGCGCGGGCGACGAGCACCCACAGCACGATCCAGGCGAGCACGCCGGCGTCCCCGGCGAGCTGCCGGGCGCGCAGGTCGGGGCGGTCGGCGTAGAGGCGCATCCGCGCTCCGTTCCCGCCTCCCCGCCCGTGTACTCCTCACCGGCACGCCGCCACCGGCGCTCGGGAAACGGCCCCGGTCCTGCCTAGACTCCGGCCGAGGGCGGGCCCCGACCGGGCCGGCCCCGCTCGCGGTGCGCGGCGCCCGTCATCCTCGGGAGCGCGATCCGCGCCGGACGAAGGAGTCTTCATGCGCGTCGGGGTCCCCCGAGAGGTCAAGAACCGCGAGTACCGCGTGGCGCTCACCCCTGCCGGGGTGACCGAGCTGGTCCGCGCCGGGCACGAGGTGCTCGTCGAGCAGGGCGCGGGGGAGGGATCGTCCATCCCGGACGCCGACTACGTCGCCGCGGGCGCCCGCACCGTGCCCACCGCCGACGACGTGTGGGGTGCGGCCGACCTGCTGCTCAAGGTCAAGGAGCCGGTCGCCGAGGAGTACGGGCGGCTGCGCGCCGACCAGACGCTGTTCACCTACCTGCACCTGGCCGCGTCCAAGGAGTGCACCGACGCCCTGGTCACCTCCGGCACGACCGCGATCGCCTACGAGACGGTGCAGTCGGCCGGTGGGGCGCTGCCGCTGCTGGCCCCGATGAGCGAGGTGGCCGGGCGCATGGCCCCGCAGGTCGGTGCGCACTCGCTCGAGCGCGCGCACGGCGGCCGCGGGGTGCTGCTCGGCGGCGTCTCCGGCGTGTACGCGGCCAAGGTCGTCGTCATCGGCGCCGGGGTCTCGGGCATGAACGCCGCGGCGATCGCGCTCGGCATGCAGGCCGAGGTCATCGTCCTGGACAGGGACGTCGACAAGCTGCGCGCCGCCGACCGCATCTACCAGGGCCACATGCAGACGGTCACCTCGAACGCCTACGAGGTGGAGCGCGCCGTGCTCGACGCCGACCTCGTCATCGGCGCGGTGCTGGTGCCGGGTGCCAAGGCGCCGACGCTGGTGAGCAACGAGCTGGTCAGCCGGATGAAGCCGGGCTCGGTGCTGGTCGACATCGCCGTCGACCAGGGAGGCTGCTTCGAGGACACCCGGCCGACCACCCACGACGACCCGACCTTCCGCGTGCACGAGTCGGTCTTCTACTGCGTGGCCAACATGCCCGGCGCCGTCCCGAACACCTCCACCCACGCGCTCACCAACGTGACGCTGCCCTACGTGATGGCCCTGGCCAGCGAGGGGACGGCGGCCGCCGTCCGCGCGCACGCCGACCTCGCGCACGGCCTCAACGTCGTCGCCGGGCAGGTCGTGCTGCCGGAGGTGGCCGAGGCGCACGGGATGACCGCCGTCCCGTGGGAGGAGGTGCTGGTCTGACCGCCACCGTCTCCCCGCCGACCGCGATCGAGCGGATCGTCACCGGCTACCTCGACCACCTCACCGTGGAGCGGGGGCTGGCGGCCAACAGCATCAGCTCGTACCGCCGCGACCTGCGGCGCTACACCGAGTACCTCGCCGGCGCCGGGATCACCGGGCTGGGCGAGGTCACCGAGTCCGACGTCGAGGGGTTCCTCACCGCCCTGCGCGCCGGCGACGAGGACCACCAGCCGCTGTCGACGACGTCGGCGGCGCGGGCCGTCGTCGCCGTCCGCGGGCTGCACCGCTTCGCGCTGCTCGACGGGCTGGTGCCCGACGACGTCGCGCACGAGGTGCGCCCGCCGACACCGGCGCGCCGGCTGCCCAAGGCGATCCCGGTCGAGTCGGTCGTCGCGCTGATCGAGGCCGCCGGCGCGCTCGACGGCCCGCGCGGGCTGCGCGACCGGGCGCTGCTGGAGCTGCTGTACGGCACGGGGGCGCGCATCTCCGAGGCGGTCGGGCTGGCCGTCGACGACCTCGACCGCGGGCAGGCCGCCGTCCGGCTGGCGGGCAAGGGCGGCAAGGAGCGCGTCGTCCCCGTCGGGTCGTACGCGCTCAAGGCGGTGGAGGACTACCTGGTGCGGGCCCGGCCGGCGCTGGCCGCCGCCGGCCGCGGCGGGGTGCGCGGCGGCGCGCTGTTCCTCAACGCCCGCGGCGGCCCGCTGTCGCGGCAGAGCGCCTGGGTCATCCTGCGCACCGCGGCCGAGCGGGCGGGGCTGACCGCCGAGGTCTCCCCGCACACCCTCCGGCACTCGTTCGCCACCCACCTGCTCGACGGCGGCGCCGACGTGCGCGTGGTGCAGGAGCTGCTCGGCCACGCGTCGGTGACGACGACGCAGGTCTACACGCTCGTCACCGTCGAAAGGCTGCGCGAGGTGTACGCCAGCAGCCACCCGCGGGCCCTCAAGTGACAGCCGTCCACAGGTTCTCTCGGTAGGTTCTGCCAGGACTTTCGGCTCGACGGCCGCTCGCTGTTGGCATCGTTCGACACGCCGCACCAGGTGTGCGGCGTGCCTCCTCGGGAAAGCGCACGAGCTTCCCTACCGTCGGGGACACCCGAGCGGGCAGGACGGCTGACCGCACCCGGAGGACCCCGGGATCGGGCACCTGCATGGAGGCAACGGACCGATGGCGACCCGAGCGGACGCGGCAAGCTCTGCCGTCGCGCGCCCGCACGACAGCGACCCGGAGATGGGGGCCGCCGCGCTGCGGTCCGGCGACCCCGCCCGAGCCCGTCAGCGGAAGCTCCCCGAGCCGCCGCCGCTCACCGAGCACGGCCCGGCCCGGGTCATCGCGATGTGCAACCAGAAGGGCGGCGTCGGCAAGACGACGTCGACGATCAACCTGGGTGCCGCGCTGGTCGAGTACGGCCGCAAGGTGCTGCTGATCGACCTCGACCCGCAGGGCGCGCTGTCGGTCGGCCTGGGCGTGCCGGCCCAGAACCTGGACCGCACCATCTACAACGCGCTCATGGAGCGGCGGACCACGCTGGCCGACGTCACCGTGCCCACCGACATCCCGGGCCTGGACCTGGTGCCCAGCAACATCGACCTCTCGGCCGCCGAGGTGCAGCTGGTCAGCGAGGTCGCCCGCGAGCAGACGCTGCTGCGCGTGCTGGCCGACGCCCGGCACGAGTACGACTACATCCTCATCGACTGCCAGCCGTCGCTGGGCCTGCTGACGGTCAACGCGCTGACCGCCGCGCAGGGCGTGATCATCCCGCTGGAGTGCGAGTTCTTCTCGCTGCGCGGCGTCGCCCTGCTCGTCGACACCATCGACAAGGTCAAGGAGCGGCTCAACCCGCAGCTGGAGATCTCCGGCATCCTCGCCACGATGTACGACTCGCGGACCGTGCACTGCCGCGAGGTGTTCAGCCGGGTGGTCGAGGCCTTCGGCGACACCGTCTTCCGGACCGTCATCACCCGCACCGTGCGCTTCCCCGAGACGACCGTCGCCGGCCAGCCGATCACCACCTGGGCGCCGACGTCGTCGGGTGCCTCGGCCTACCGCGACCTCGCCAAGGAGGTGCTGGCGCTGTGACGCGTCGGCCCGTGCTCCCCGGCGCGAACGAGCTGTTCCGCCGCACCGACACCCCGGCCGCCGAGGCCGAGGTCACCGAGCTGCCGAGCCTCAGCTCCGCGACGAGCTCGCCGGCGCTGCGCGGCACCGCCCCCCGCGGGGAGGAGCCCACCACCTCGCTGACCCTCGTGCCCGGCGGCGCGGGCGACGAGCTGGCCGCGTACCGCACCCCGCCCGTGCCGGGCGCGGCGGCGGCCCCGGCGATCCCGACCCGCGGCCGGCCGCAGAAGTCGGTGCGCAACGAGCGGACCCGGCACGACGAGAAGATCACCGTCTACCTCTCCGCCGACGAGCTGCTGGCCCTGGAGAGCGCCCGGCTGACGCTGCGCGCCCACCACGGCGTCGCCGCCGACCGCGGCCGGATCGTCCGCGAGGCCGTCGCCGTGCTGCTCGGCGACCTGGCCGAGCGCGGCGCCGAATCGGTGCTGGTGAAGCGGCTCCGCGGCGCCTGAGCACTACCCTCGCCCGCGTGGGCACACCGGACGTCGCGGCACCGGACGGCGACCGGCCGTCGCGGTTCACCGTCCGGCTGACCAACTTCGAGGGTCCGTTCGACCTGCTGCTGCAGCTGATCGGCAAGCACAAGCTCGACGTCACCGAGATCGCGCTGTCGAAGGTCACCGACGAGTTCATCGCGCACCTGCGGGCCCTCGGCGACGAGCTCGACCTCGACCAGGCCAGCGAGTTCCTGGTGATCGCCTCCACGCTGCTCGACCTCAAGGCCGCCCGGCTGCTGCCGGCCGCCGAGGTGGAGGACGAGGAGGACCTCGAGCTGCTCGAGGCCCGCGACCTGCTCTTCGCCCGGCTGCTGCAGTACAAGGCGTACAAGGAGGCGGCGGCCTTCCTCAAGGCCCGCGAGGCCGACGCGGTCCGCCGGTTCCCGCGCGACGTCTCGCTCGAGCCGCGGTTCGCCGAGCTGGTGCCCGAGGTGCTGCTCGGCGTGACGCCGCAGCAGCTCGCCGCGCTGGCCGCGAAGGCGCTGGCCCCCAAGGCGCCGCAGACGGTGAGCGTCGCGCACCTGCACGCGCCGCCGGTGAGCGTCGCCGAGCAGCTGCTCGCCGTCCGCAACCAGCTCATGCGGTCGGGCACCGTGAGCTTCCGGGCGCTGACGGCGGACTGCGGGCACACCCTGGAGGTGGTGGCCCGGTTCCTGGCACTGCTGGAGCTCTACCGGCAGCAGCGGGTGGTCTTCGAGCAGCTGACCCCGCTCGGCGACCTCTCGGTGCGGTGGATCGGCGGGGACGACGTCGACGCGGCGACCCTCGCCGACCTCGGCGGCGCGGCGGACGGGGAGCACGCATGAGCGGGCCGGACGAGAAGCCGCCGATCTCGTGGGACGCGCTGGCCGCCGAGCTGGCCGCCACCCGCGAGGCCGACGAGGACGGCGACCCCTCGACCTGGGACGCCGTCGCCGCCGCGCTGGCCGCCCGCGTGGCCGAGCGCCCGGACGTGGCGGAGCCGCAGCTGCGGCCGGTCGAGGAGCCGGCGCCGCTGCCGCCGCCGGTCGCCGTCCGTGCCGGGGAGCCGGCGCCCGGGCCGGAGGACGAGCCCGAGCAGCTGGAGATCGCCGTCCTCGACCCCGAGGAGCTGCGCGGCGGGCTCGAGGCGCTGCTGTTCGTCGTCGACAACCCGGTCGACGAGGAGACGCTGGCCACGGCGCTGCGCTGCCCGCGGTCGCAGGTGGCCGAGGGGCTGCGGGCGCTGGCGGCTGAGTACGACGGGCGCCGGGCGGGGATCACGCTGCGCCGGGTGGGGCAGGGCTGGCGGCTCTACACCCGCGAGGAGCACGTCGACGTCGTCGAGCGCTACCTGGTCGGTGGCCAGCGCAGCAGGCTGACCCAGGCGGCGCTGGAGACCCTCGCCGTCATCGCCTACCGGCAGCCGGTGACCCGGGCGCGGGTCTCGGCGATCCGCGGCGTCGGCGTGGACGGCGTCATGCGCACCCTGCTCGCGCGCGGCCTGGTGCACGAGGTCGGCACCGATCCCGACAGCGGGGGAGGGCTGTACGAGACGACGCCGCTGTTCCTCGAGCGGCTGGGCCTGTCCAGCCTGGCCGAGCTGCCCGAGCTGGCGCCGCTGCTGCCGGAGACCGCCGCCGTCCTGGAGGAGCACCCCGACGCCTGACCGCCGCTTTCGGCGCCGAGAACGGGCCCGCTTTCGGCGCCGAGAGGCGAGACGGGGTCAGGCGCGGCGGGCGACCAGCGCGGCGGCGGCGAGGACGACGGCGGTGAGCGTGATCAGCACCAGCTGGAGCTGACCGGCGAGCACGTCGCCCAGCGACAGCACCGGGCAGGCGCACACCAGCACGAGGGCGGCGACGGTGAGGCCGAAGCCGCGGCGGGCCCCGGCCGGCCGGTCGATCGCGGCGGTCCACAGCAGCACCGTGCCCACCAGGCCGACGAGGACCCCGAGCAGGTACAGCGCCCCGCCGCCGATGTTCACCCCGTACGGCCGGCCACCGGCCAGGAAGACGGTGACCGCGGCGAGCAGCAGGAGCGCCGCGGCGAGGCAGACCGCGACCCCCGCTCGTCGCAGACCGGCCCCTGCCCCGGGGTCGTCGCCGCGGTCCGGTCGGTCCACGGCCACCTTCCTACCCGCAGCGCTCACGGGCCGGACGGCGCCACCTCGAGCAGGAAGGCGGCGATGTCCGCGGCGAGCCGGGCGGGCTGGTCCCAGAGGACGACGTGGCCGGCGTCCGGATACCGCACCCAGCGCGCCCGCGGGATCGCCGCGGCCAGTTCGGCGGCCTGCCCGGCGAGCAGCTGGTCGCGGTCGCCGCTGACCACCAGCGTGGGTGCCGAGATGGTGCCGGTCGCCGTCGGGGGCGGCGCCTGGCCGAGTCCGTGGAGGCTGGCCCGCCAGACATCGGCCGGGATCCGCAGCGCGTCCTCGACGCCCAGGTCGACGTACCACCCGGGCAGCCGGGAGACGTCGGTGAAGCCGGCGAGGAACCGCCGCACCCACGCCGGGTCGACCGGGTCCCTCAGGGCGTCCACGTCGTCGGCGAACGGCGCCCGACGGCCCTGCAGGTCACGGGGGCAGCCGGCCAGCACCAACCCCGTCACCCGTGCGGGCGCGTCCACGGCGACCTGCTGGGCCACGTAGCCGCCGCTGGAGGCGCCGACCAGAACGGCGTCAGGCAGGTCGAGCGCGTCCATGGCAGCGACGACGTCCCGGGCCACGGTGGGGACGTCGTAGCCGGACGGCGGCTTGTCGGCGTCCCCGTGCCCCCGCAGGTCGATCGCCACCGAGCGCACCCAGGCCGGGAGCAGCGGCTGCAGCAGCGAGAACTCCCGCCGCGAACCGGCCCAGGCGTGCACGAGGAGCAGCGCGGGACGTCCGTCCGGGTCGCCGTCCTCCGTGTACCCCGTGCGCAGGCCGGTGGACAGCCGCAGCGTGCCCTCCGTGCGGGGCCCCATGGAGGGACGCTAGCGCCGCACCGCGGTCGCCGGGTAGGGGTGGCACCGGCGGTGGGAGACTGGACCGGATGAACACCGCCCTGCCTGACGAGGACCCCACGACCGAGGGCGGCGAGGGCTGGTCGGAGGACATGGAGCTCGCGCCGCTGCACCCCGGCGACCGCGACGACGAGCCCGCCGAGCAGCGCCAGGGCGAGCGGTTGCAGAAGGTGCTGGCGCGCGCCGGCGTCGGCTCGCGCCGGGTGGTCGAGGACATGATCGACCAGGGCCGGATCAGCGTGAACGGCCGCACGGTCGCGGTGCAGGGCATGCGGGTCGACCCGCACGTCGACAAGATCGCCGTCGACGGCGCCCGCATCGAGCTGCGCGACGACCGGGTCACCTACGCGATCAACAAGCCCGCCGGCGTCATCACCGCGATGACCGACGACCGGGCCCGCCCGACCATCGGCGACATGGTCGGCGACCTCGCGCCCGGGCTCGTGCACGTCGGCCGCCTCGACCAGGACACCGAGGGCCTGCTGCTGGTCACCAACGACGGCGAGCTGGCCCACCGCCTGGCGCACCCCTCCTACGAGGTGCCGAAGACCTACCTGGCGCAGGTCGCCGGGTCGGTGAAGCGCGACCTCGGCCGCCGGCTGCGCGAGGGCGTCGAGCTGGAGGACGGCCCGGTGACGGTGGACTCGTTCCGCGTCGTCGACACCCACGCCGGCCAGTCGGTCGTCGAGGTGGTGCTGCACGAGGGGCGCAAGCACATCGTCCGGCGGCTGCTGGCGCACGTCGGCCTGCCGGTCAACCGGCTCACCCGGACGGCGATCGGCCCGGTGCAGCTGCAGCGCATGCGCAGCGGCTCGATCCGCAAGCTGACCCGCCAGGAGCTGGGCGCCCTCAAGGACATCGTCGGCCTGTAGCGGCGGCTCACTAAGCTCAACAGGGCTCCCGGAGTGCGGGGTGCCGGGCAGCGAACGAGGAGAGTGCATGGCCGTCCGAGCCATCCGGGGCGCCACGCAGGTGGACGCCGACGACCGGGAGCAGGTGCTCGAGGCGACCCGCGAGCTGGTCACCGCGGTGATGGACCGCAACGGCCTGCACCACGACGACGTCATCAGCATCCTGTTCACCGCCACCCCCGACCTGGTGTCGGAGTTCCCGGCGCTGGCCGCCCGCGAGCTCGGGTTCGGCGACGTGCCCCTGATGTGCGCCAGCGAGATCGACGTCCCGCACGCGCTGCCGCGGGTGCTGCGCCTGATGGCGCACGTCGACGTCGACAAGCCCCGATCGGAGATCCAGCACGTGTACCTGCGCGGCGCGGTGGCCCTGCGACGGGACATCGCCCAGTGAGCGAGGACCGCAGCGGGGAACGAGCGAGGAGCGGAGCGAACGGGGCCGCGGAGCGGCGGCATGTGCAGGGCGCGAGCGACTTCGTCGGTTGCGTGACGTTGGACGGGCCGTCGGGCACGGGCAAGTCGAGCGTCGGCCGCGCGGTCGCCACCCACCTGGGCGCGGCGTACCTCGACACCGGCGCCATGTACCGGGCGGCGACGGTCGCCGTCCTCGACGCCGGGGTCGACCCGGAGGACGCCGACGCCGTCGCCGGCGTCGTGGCCCGCACGGCGATCGAGGTGGGGACGGCGGCCGACACCGAGCTGGTGCGGGTGGACGGCGTCGACGTCGCCACCCGCATCCGCGGCGCCGAGGTGACCCGCACGGTGTCCGCCGTGTCCGCGGTGCCGGCGGTGCGCCGGCAGCTGGTCGACCAGCAGCGCGCGCTGGTGGCCGGCGTCGCCGCCGTCGTCGTCGAGGGCCGCGACATCGGCACCGTCGTCCTGCCCGACGCGACGCTCAAGGTCTACCTGACCGCCGCGCCCGAGGCCCGGGCCGAGCGGCGCGCGCTGCAGCTGGGGCTGACGACGCCGGAGGAGATCACCGCGCTCGCCGCGGACCTGCGCCGGCGCGACGAGTACGACAGCAGCCGGGAGGACAGCCCGCTGCGCCCGGCCGCGGACGCCGTGGTCGTCGACAGCACCGACCTGGTGCAGGAGCAGACCGTCGCGCGCATCGTCGAGCTGGCCCGCTCGGCCGTCGCGGCGGGGGAGCGCACATGACCGAGGAGAGCACCGGCCCGCTGCCCGTGGTGGCGATCGTGGGCCGGCCCAACGTCGGCAAGTCCACGCTGGTCAACCGGTTCCTCGGCCGCCGCGCGGCGGTCGTCCAGGACACCCCGGGCGTGACCCGCGACCGGATCGCCTACGAGGCGCTGTGGAACGGCAAGCGGTTCACCGTCGTCGACACCGGCGGCTGGGACCCGAAGGCGGCCGGCCTCGGTGCGTCGATCACGCGGCAGGCCGAGTACGCGATGAAGACGGCGGACGTCATCGTCTTCGTCGTCGACAGCTCGGTCGGCGCCACCGACACCGACCTGGCCGCGGCGCGCATCCTGCGCCGCAGCGACCGGCCGGTGATCCTCGTGGCCAACAAGGTCGACGACGAGCGCAGCGAGGCCAACGCCGCCGAGCTGTGGTCGCTCGGCCTGGGCGAGCCCCAGCCGGTCAGCGCGCTGCACGGGCGGGCGAGCGGCGACCTGCTCGACCTCGTCCTGGACGCCCTGCCCGAGGCACCCCGCGAGCAGCCCGAGGAGGGCGGCCCGCGCCGCGTCGCGCTGGTCGGCCGGCCGAACGTGGGCAAGTCGAGCCTGCTCAACCGCCTGGCCCGCGACGAGCGGTCGGTCGTCGACTCGGTCGCCGGCACCACGGTGGACCCGGTCGACTCGATCGTCGTGCTCGGCGGCGAGGAGTGGCGGTTCGTCGACACCGCCGGGCTGCGGCGCAAGGTCAACACCGCCAGCGGCATGGAGTACTACGCCAGCCTGCGCACCGAGGCGGCGATCCAGGCCGCCGAGGTCGCGGTCGTGCTGCTCGCCGCCGACGAGGTGATCAGCGAGCAGGACCAGCGGGTGATCAGCCAGGTGGTCGACGCCGGCCGGGCGCTGGTGCTGGCCGTCAACAAGTGGGACACCCTCGACGAGGACCGGCACGTCCAGCTGGAGAAGGAGGTCGAGCGCGAGCTGGCCCGGGTGAGGTGGGCGTCGCGGGTCAACATCTCGGCCAAGACCGGCCGCGGCGTGGAGAAGCTCGCCCAGCACCTGCGGGCGGCGCTCGCCTCCTGGGAGACCCGCATCCCGACCGCGGAGCTGAACACCTACGTGCGGGCGATCGTGCAGGAGACGCCGCCGCCGGCCCGCGGCGGCCGGGCGCCGAAGATCAAGTACGTGACGCAGGCCGACGTCCGCCCGCCGCGGTTCGTCGTCTTCTCCACCGGGTTCCTCGAGGCCGGCTACCGCCGCTTCCTGGAGCGCAAGCTGCGCGAGCAGTGGGGCTTCGGCGGCACGCCGATCGAGATCTCGGTCAAGGTCCGGGAGGGCAAGGACCGCGAGCGCGGCCGGAGCTGACCCCCGGCGCCGTCACGACCCGGGACGGACGTGCGGCGCGACGTCGGCCTCCCCGCGGGGCGCCGGGATCGGCGGCGTCCCGCCCTCGACGGACCCGTCGGGGTCGTCGCGCCGCTGCGCCAGCCGGCTCGGCCACCACATGCGCCGGCCCACGTCGAGGTTGAGCGCGGTGACCAGCACCGACCGGACGATCATCGTGTCGAGCAGCACGCCGAGCGCGACCGCGATGCCCAGCTGGGTGGTGAAGGTCAGCGGGAGCGTCGCCAGGACGGCGAAGGTCGCGGCGAGCACCAGCCCGGCGGAGGTGATCACCCCGCCGGTCGCGGAGAGCCCGATCAGCGCCGCCCGCCGGGTGCCGTGGTCGGCGGCCTCCTCCCGCACCCGGGTCATCAGGAAGATGTTGTAGTCGATCCCGAGGGCGACCAGGAACACGAAGACGAACAGCGGGAACGAGCTGTCGGTCGAGGTGACGCCCAGCACCCAGTCGAAGATCAGCGCGCTCAGGCCGAGGGCCGCCGCGAAGGAGAGCACCACCGTCGCGACCAGGATCAGCGGGGCGACCACCGCGCGCAGCAGCAGGGCCAGCACGACCAGCACCACGAGCATGACCAGCGGGATGATCACCCGGTTGTCGCGCTGGGCGGCGTTCTGCACGTCGAGGTTGAGCGCGGTGTTGCCACCGACCAGCGCCTCGCCGTCCCCGACGTCGTCCAGGGTGGTGCGCAGCTCCTCGACGGTGGCGTAGGCGGCCGGGCTGTCGGCGGCGTCGGTCAGGGTCGCCGTGACGAGCGCCTCGTCGCCGACCACCACGGGTTCCGCGACCTCGCTGACGCCGTCGGTGCCGGCGACCGCCCGGGCAACCTCGTCGGCGGTGTCGGCGGTGGTGACGACGAAGACCGGGTTGCCCTGGGCGGCCGGGAAGTGCTCCGCCGCCACCTCCTCGCCCACGACCGACTCGGGGGTGCCGCGGAAGGCCTCGGCCTGGGTCAGGCCGGAGGGGTCGAGCCGGAACAGGCCGAGGGCGGCGGCCGCGAGCAGCAGGCTCGTGACCAGCCACACCGCGCGCGGACGCGGCTTGATCAGCCCGCCGACCCGCGCCCAGAAGCCGGTCGCGCTGGGTTCGGCGCTGCCCAGGGTGGGCTTGACCGGCCAGAACACCCAGCGGCCGCAGATGACCAGCAGGGCGGGCAGCAGCGTCATCAGCACCGCGAGGGAGACGGCGACGCCGATCGCGGCGACCGGCCCGAGGCTCGCGGTCGAGTTCATCTCCGCGGCGAGCAGGCAGAGCATGCCGAGGATGACCGTGCCGGCGCTGGCCAGCACCGCGGGGCCGGCCCGGTGCACCGCCTCGGTCATGGCCTCGTGCCGGTCGCCGTGCAGCCGCAGCTCCTCGCGGTAGCGGGCGACCAGCAGCAGGGCGTAGTCGGTGCCGGCGCCCACGACCAGGACGGTGAGGATGCTCGCGCTCTGGGCGTTCACGGTGAGGTCGGCGTAGCGGGCGAGCAGGTAGACGATGGCCTGCGCGCAGAACAGCGCGATGACCGCGCAGAAGATCGGCAGGATCCACAGCACCGGGCTGCGGTAGGTGAGCAGCAGGATCAGGATGACGACGCCCAGCGCGGCGAACAGCAGCGTGCCGTCGATGCCGGCGAAGGCCTCCGACGAGTCGGCGGCGTTCCCGGCGGGGCCGCTGACCCAGGCCGAGAGCCCGTCGGGGCCGTCGGCGGTCGCGGCGCGCATCTCGTCCACCGCCGGGGCGAGCGCGTCCCACCCGCCCGGGCCGGCGTTCAGCGGGACGACGAGCTGCACCGCCTGGCCGTCCTCCGAGGGGATCGGGCCGACGACGTCGCCCGCGATGATGTCGAGCTCCGCGAAGGCGGCCGCGTCCTCGGCGACGGCCTCGGCGTCCTCCTCCGTGAGACCGGAGGTCCGCTCGTAGACGACGACGGCCGGGAAGGTGTCGGGGTCCGACCCGAGCTCGGCCTGGCGCTGCAGCGCGAGGTAGGACTCGGCGCTACCGGGCAGCCACGCCGAGATGTCGTTGTCCTGCTCGGCGGTGAGCTTCCCGGCCAACGGCGCCGCGAGGGCCGCCAGCACGAGCCAGAACACGAGGATGACCCACTTGAACCGGCGGTGGCTGACGCGGGACGCGAACGACCTGCCCATGGCGGAGCCCCTGCTCGACGACGACGGTCCCCCCGTGCGGCACGCACGCTAGCGAGACCGGAGAAGGGGTGTCACGCCCTTTGCGCGCCGTTCGCCCGCTGTTGGCGCGGCGCCCACCGGGCGGAAGGGGCGCTCGGCGGTGCGGTAACCTTCTCGGGCGGTCGTCGACCGGCCCCGGACTCCCGGGGAGGCGGACGGCGCGCGGGCTGTAGCGCAGCTTGGTAGCGCACTTGACTGGGGGTCAAGGGGTCGCAGGTTCAAATCCTGTCAGCCCGACACGAACGCTCAGGGGCCGTTCCGGACACGATCCGGGACGGCCCCTGACCGCTTTCCGCACGGTGCGACCACATGTGCGGTGTCGGTGACCGGACCAGCCCGTCAGGCCAGCAGCTGGTGCCCGCCTCACGTGGCACGGGCGAGCGCCCGCCGCAGGCGGCGTTCCACCGGGGCAGGCGGCCCGGCGGGGGAGCGCGCCACCGCCGGACCGGCCCGGCGCCGGTCGGGCGTTCTCCGCGTCCGGCAGGAAGTCGATTGCGCACCGCGTCGCCGGCGTGCGACCGTCCCGGCGATCGTGACCGTCCGGCAGGAGGTGAGACCCGTGAACGCAGTGTCCGCAGCGGGTGCTCCCCCGCAGTCCACGATCGCGCGACAGAGGTAGTCGCCACCGGGAGCGCCCCCCAGGCGATCCCCGAGAGGCGACTCCCGTGAACACCGAACCTCCTGCACCCCCGCCCGTCACGTCGACGACCTCCGGCCCGGCGGGTGACCGCCGCGGGGAGCGCGCGCTGGTCCTCGGCGGGGGCGGATCGACCGGCAACGCGTGGCTGATCGGCGTCATCGCCGGCCTGTTCGAGGCCGACGTCGACGTGACCCGGGCCGACCTGGTCGTCGGGACGTCGGCCGGAGCGACGGCCGCGGCCCAGATCACCGGCGCGACCCCGCCCGACCTGCTCGCCGCCGTCCTCGCCGCCGCGCCCCCGGCACCGACCGGTCCGGCCGGGTCCGGCGGCGGGCGCGGTCCCGCCGGGTCGGTGGCCGACCACCTCGACCGGATGGGCCGGACCATCGCGGCCGCCGGCGACGCGGCCGACATGCGCCGCAGGATGGGTGCCGTGGCCCTCGAGAGGGCCGCGGCGTCCGGCGGCTCCGGGACCGAGCGGTGGCGCGCCACCGTCGCCGCCCGGCTGCCCGCTCAGCGCTGGCCGGACCGAGCCGTGCTCATCACGGTGGTCGACGCCCACACCGGTGACCCGGTCGTCCTCGACCGCCACAGCGGGGTCGATCTGGTGGACGCCGTCGCCGCCAGCACGGCCGGCGGCCCCGCCTACGCCGTCGGTGACCGCTGGTACGTCGACGGCGGATACCGCTCCGTCGAGAACGCCGACCTGGCGGCGGGCTACGCGCGGGTGCTGGTGCTGTCACCGCTCGGCGGCAGATCGCACCACCCGCGGGAGTGGGGCACCCACCTGGCCGCGCAGGTCGGCGAACTGCGTGCCCGCGGCAGCAGGGTCGAGACGGTCGTCCCGGACAGCGACTCCGAGCAGCTGTTCGGCGTCAACGCCATGGACCCGTCGCTGCGCCCGCCCGCCGCTCGAGCCGGTCACGACCAGGGCAGGGCCCTCGCCGGCCGGCTCGCCGAGTTCTGGCGCTGACGCGTGCACGGCCGCCTCGCCAGGGATCCGGGTCACCGCAGCCAGCGGTGGAGGGACTTGCGACCCGCGGCCTCCCACGCGGCCGCGAAGTGCTCGTGCGACTGCACGCCGCGGGCCTCCTCCTGGGCGTGCAGGCGCCCGTAGAGGAACGCCACCTCGGTCGACGAGGCGTTCACGGCCAGCTCGTGCAGGCGCTCCCGGGTGAGGACGGAGTCCTGGTGCTCACCCAGTGCCTCCTGCACGGCCTCCATCGCGGCGGCGAAGGCGGTGGCGTCCGAGCCGAAGACGGGTGCGACCGACTCGGCGGCGTAGCGGGACTGCTTGGCCGCCTTGCGGGCGTCGTGCCACAGCTCCTCCTGCTCGGGCCCGGCGGGCACGGTCTGCGCCTTGTCCACGTACCTGCGGACCCGGTCGTAGCTGTGCGCGACGAGTTCCGGCAGCGTCGCGGTGGCGCGCGCCTTGGCGGGCTTGCGCAGCGGTGGCCGGTCCACCAGCTCCTGCAGCGTGGCCAGGATCCGGTGGTAGCGGTCGCTGTCGAGCCCGGCGAGCACCCGGTCGTGCGCCGCGCGGTAGGCGGCGTCCAGCTCGGCCAGGGCGGCGCCGGTCCCGGCACCCCCGCCGTCCACCGCCTCGCGCACCCGGTCGCGCATGACCTCGGCATCCCGGGCGGCGCCCAGCTCGCCGGCCAGCCACTTGAGCTCGTCGCGCAGCGAGCCGGCGACCGCGGGGTCGAACAGCGGCTTGAAGGTGCTCAGCGCGCTGCGCAGCCGTCGGGTGGCCACCCGCATCTTGTGCACGCTGTCGGGGACGTCCAGGCGCACGGGCAGGTCCTGGGCCCGCACCTGCGCGACCTGCTGGCGGACGTGCGCCAGCAGCACGTCGCCCGCCCTGGACTTCCGAGTCGGGCGCTCGGGGTCGGCAGCCGGCCCGCCGTCGACGGTCAGGACGTGCGCCGGCCCCGTCCCCGGCCCCGCCTTGCGCAGGCCGTGCCCGCGCAGCTCCTTGGAGAGCGCCTTCTTCCGGCCCGCGGCGCGGCCGGCCAGGGACAGGCCGACCTCCCGCCAGCCGGTGACGGCGCCGGCGGCCTCACCCGGGCCGTCGTGCGGGTGCAGCCGGCGTCCGGTGACCCGGTCGTCGGTCACCTCGACGAGGACCTGCCCGCTGGCGTCGGTCACGTGCCGCACGACCCGCTCGGTCGTGATGCGGGCGACCGGCTCGAGCGGCGCACCGAGGGTCCGCGCCCGCACCAAGGCCTGCAGCTCGTCCGGGACCGTGCGAGGTGTCCGGCCCGGCGGGACCCTCCCGGGTGGCAGCCGCACCTCCGACCCGCCCGCCGTCCCGGCCGGAGGCGTGAGGTGCCAGCCGGACCCGCTCCCGCCGGTCCGCCGGAGCAGGGTCACCCCCGAGGCGAGCAACCGCAGATCGGCCGTGTCGAAGTAGACGGCGTCCAGCCGCTGCTGCGCCACGTCGCCCTCGGCGAGCGGCCCGCTGCCGGGTGCGGCACCGTCGCCCCCGGTGATCGATCCGATGAGGGGAGGCAGGACGAAGGCGTCGTCGGCCTCGAACCTCAGCTCTTCTCGCTGATCGGGAACAGGCATCGGTCAGGTGTACACCAGGTGGGTGAACGGGCGACGCGCCCGGAGCCTGCCACTCCCTGGGCGACCGTCGGCGCGCCTCCGCGGCTCGGCGGGACGGGTGTGACGCAATCAGGCGATGGGCCGCGCCGAGGCTCACGATCACGTGCCGGGGGCGATCCCGCCCGCGGCCCTCGGCGCGTGGCGAGAGCTCCGCGCCGGGCTCGAGGAGGTCGGCACCGTCGAGTGCCAGCAGCAGGACCACGCGGCCTGGTGGCCGGACAAGCGGGACCTCGACTCGCCCGCGACCCGTGACGCCGTCGCCGCCTGCCGGCGTTGCCCGCTCCGAGGTCCCTGCGCCGAGTACGCCGTCGCCGCGGACGAGCGCTTCGGCGTGTGGGGGGCGACGCTCCCTGACGAGAGGCGACGCCGCCGGAACCCGTAGAGATCGTCACACCTCCTGACTCACTCGTCGCAAACTCGACACCGAAGTCGAGAGCCCGGACACTGCGTGCATGACGACCGCCCGAGACCTCCTGGACCTGATCGCCGAGTACGTCGCCGCCCGGTCGGAGGGGGGCGACGAGGCGGACCTGCAGGACGTCGCCCGACGGTTCGACGTCGCGCTGGGCGAGGCGCTGGTCGACCGGGCCAGCGTCCAGAGCGAGGCCTGACGCGCCTGTTGACAAACCGTCGCATGTGTCGAATATTCGTCAGTGGCGTCAACGAGGGGAGGCGGCGGTGCACCGGATAGGCCTGGTGGTCCCCAGCTCGAACGTGACGGTGGAGACCGAACTCCCGGCGCTGCTCGCGCGCCACCCGGACGCGGAGTTCTCGTTCCACTCCAGCCGGATGCGCATGCAGTCGGTGTCACCGGCGCAGCTGCGGGCGATGAACGCCCAGCGCGAGCGCTGCGTCCTCGAGCTCGGCGACGCCGGTACCGAGGTGATCCTCTACGCGTGCCTGGTCGCCCTCATGGCCGGCGGGCCGGGAGAGCACCAGCGGGTGGAGTCGGCCGTCGCCGAGCAGCTGGCCACCGGCGGTTCCGACACCCGGATCCGCAGCAGCGCGGGCGCCCTGGTCGAGGCGCTCCGGGCGCTCGGCGCGCAGCGGCCGGCCCTGGTCATGCCGTACACGCGCCCCCTGGCCGAGCAGGTCGTCGCCTACCTGGAGGCGGAGGGCTTCGCCATCGCCGACTGGTGCGCGCTCGAGGTCGCCGACAACACCGACGTCGGATGCATCCCGGGGGAGCGGGTGATGGAGGCTGCTCGGTCGCTGGACCTGTCCGGCGCCGATGCGCTCGTCGTCTCCTGCTGCGTGCAGATGCCGTCGCTGTCCCTGGTCGACGCCGCCGAGCGGGAGTTCGGGGTGCCCGTCCTGTCCGCAGCCACCGCGGGGGCCTTCAGCCTGCTGCGCGCCCTCGGGCTGCCCGTCGACATCCCCGGCGCCGGCAGCCTGCTGCGGGCCGACCGCGCCGCGGTCCCCGCCTGATCCGGAGGAGGACCACCCGTGAGCGAACTGCAGCACCGCGTGCGCGGCGTCGACCACGTCGCCTACCCGACCTTCGACCCGGCCGGCACCGTGCGCTTCTACCGCGACGTGCTGGGCTTCCCGGTCGTCCACTCCATCTGCGCCGCCGGCTGGGGTCCGGAGCGGCACCCCGACTTCATCCACTTCTTCTTCGACATCGGCAACGGCGACCGGCTGGCCTTCTTCTACTACTTCGGGCTCGAGCCCTTCGAGGGCGGACCGCAGGGCGACGCCTACTCCCGCTTCGCCGAGGACGTCCCGATCTTCTTCATCCGCTCGCGACACCTGGCCATCCACGTCGACTCGGAGGAGGACCTCCTCGAGTACCGGCGCCGGCTCGACGGCAGCGAGTGGCCGGTCGAGATGCAGATCCAGCACGAGACGATCGAGTCGATCTACACCCACGACCCGAACGGCTACATGATCGAGATCACCCGGGCGCTGCGGCCGGTGACGCCGCAGGAGGACCTCGACGCCCAGCTGACCGTCGACGCGCTCGTCGACGTCGTCTCCAGGCCGGAACCCAGCATGGCCGCGCTGCTCGCCCGCAAGGCCGAGCTCATCGTCGAGCGTGCGGCGGCGTGGGAGGACGAGCACCTGGCGAGGACGACGCAGCCGTGACGACCCTGTACGTGCTCGACGTGCCGGAGAACGTGCCGGTCGCGGAGGTCGCCGGCCGCGCGCCGGACGTGACCGTCGCCCGCGTCGGCCCCTACTTCGAGATCAGCGCCCCCGGGGCCATCGTGATCGACCGCAGGGCGACCGGCTGCCGGCACGCGGTCTGGTACTCCTGCGTGGCGGGCCTGCGCGGCTCGGCGATCACGCAGCAGGACAAGGACGCCCTCCGGGTCGAGCCGGCATGACCGCGCCCGCCCGCCTCGGTGCCGGCCGCTGGATCGCCGCCGCCCAGCCGCCCGACTCCACGGTCACCACCGCGCACCAGCTGACGACGGCGGACGGCGCCACCGTGACCGGCCTGCTGCGCGTCGTCCCCGGCGCCGGGACCGTCGTCTGCCTCATGCACCCGCGGCAGGACGTCAGCCACCACGCCCTCGTGCCCGAGCTCCTCGCCCGCGGCTACGCGGTCTGGACCCAGGGCAGCCGGTCCGTGAACAACGACCTGGCGCTGGTGCACGAGCAGGCGCTGCTCGACGTCGCCGCCGGCCAGGTGTTCCTCCGCGACCGCGGCTTCGCGTCCGTGGTGACGCTCGGGCACTCCGGCGGCGGCACGCTGTTCGCCTTCTACGCCGAGCAGGCCGGGCGCGCGCCCGCCGACCGCATCGCGAGGACACCCGCCGGCCGCCCGGTCGCGCTGGCCGACGCGGAGATGCCTCTTCCCGACGGCGCCGTCTTCATGGCGCCCCACCCGGGGCAGGGCGCGCTGCTGGCCCGGCTCGTCGACCCCTCGGTCACCGACGAGGCCGACCCGCTGTCGGTCGATCCCGACCTCGACCCCTACGCGCCGGCCAACGGCTTCGCGCCGCCGGGGGAGAGCTCCGCCTACGCGCCGGAGTTCGTCGAGCGCTACCGGCGGGCCCAGGCCGAGCGGATCGCCCGCATCGACGTCCGTGCCCGCGAGGCGGCCGCCGAGGCCTCCGCCGCCCGCCGCCGGTTCGGGGATTCCGGCGACCCCCGTGACCAGCGCGCCTCCCTCGCCCCGCGGATCGGAACGGTCCACCGGACCGACGCCGACCTGCGCTCGGTCGACCTCTCCCTGGACCCGAACGAGCGCCCGTACGGCTCGCTGTTCGGCCGCCGTCCCGACCTGACGAACTACGGCCTGCTCGGCTTCGGCCGGCTCAGCACGCCCGACGCGTGGCTGTCGACGTGGTCGGCGAACACCACGAACGCCGACTTCCTCCGCTGCGCGCCGGGGGTCACCGTGCCCACGCTGCTGGTCGAGCTCACCGGCGACCAGGCCTGCTTCCCGGCCGACGTCCGGGCGATGACGGCGACCCTGGGCGCCGACGACCTGAGCACGTGCGCGGTCCGGGGTACCCACTTCGGCGGCCCGATCGCGACGGGCGAGCCGACGGGGGCGAGCCTCGCCGCGGCCGAGATCGGCGCCTGGCTGGAGAAGCGCTTCCCCGCCGGGGAGGAGTCGTGAGGCTCGACCGGGTCGCCGTCCAGGGTGGCGGGCCCGGTGGGCTGTACGCCGCGCGACTGCTCAAGCTGGCCCGCCCCGAGTGCGACGTCGTCGTGTACGAGCAGGGGGTGCCCGACACGACCTTCGGGTTCGGCGTCGGGCTCGCCGCGGGGACGCAGCGCAACCTGGCGGCCGCCGACCCCGACACCCTGCGCGACATCGTGGCCGGCGGCCGGCGGCACGACATGCGGATGCGCGTCGGCGGCGCCACGGCCACGGTGCACAACCCGGCGCTGATCGGCGTCGCCCGCACCCGGTTGCTGGCCGTGCTGCAGGAGCACGCCGAGCGGTCCGGCGTCGTCCTCAAGTTCGGGGAGCGCACCACCGCCGACGCCCTCGACGCCGACCTGGTCATCGCCGCCGACGGCGTGAACAGCGCCACGCGCACCGAGCGGGCGGCCGACTTCGGCGCCACCGTCGAGCACGGCGCCGGGCTCTACCTCTGGGCGGCGACCGACTTCGCGCTGGAGCACGCGCTCTTCGAGCCGGTCCGCACGGAGTCCGGCACGTTCGTCACCCACGCCTACCCCTACTCGGCGGACCGCAGCACCTTCCTCGTCGAGACCGACGAGGCGACCTGGCGCGCGGCCGGGCTCGACGCCGCGGGGGAGGGGCTCGGCCGCGACGACACCGACGAGGTCAGCCTGCGCCACCTCGAGCGGGTCTTCGCCGGGGCGCTGCAGGGGCACCCGCTGATCGGCAACCGCACCCAGTGGCTGCGCTTCCGCACCGTGCGCGCCGCCCGCTGGTCGGCCCGGAACGTGGTGCTGCTCGGCGACGCCGCGCACACCGCGCACTACTCGATCGGCTCGGGCACCAAGCTGGCCATGGAGGACGCGATCGAGCTGGTCGCGGCCCTGCAGCAGGCCGACGACCTCCCCACCGCGCTGCGCGCCTACGAGCAGCGGCGCCGTCCGGACGTCGAACGGCTGCAGGGCCTGGCCTGCCGCAGCCAGCACTGGTGGGAGAGCTTCCCCGAGCGCCTCGACCTGCCGGTCGACCGGCTGATGGTGGCGTACATGTCGCGCGCGGGGAACGTGCCGCTGGCACGGTTCGCGCAGACCAGCCCGGACGTCGTCCGGCGCGCCGTGACCGACTGGGCCGGTACGGCGCCGGACGACCTCGCGGACGTCGAGCGCTGGGTGCTCGACCGGGCGGGCAGTCCGCACACCGATCTCCCGGAGCTGCCCGTCGGCGCGGGCAGCGCCTGGTCGGCGGCGGGGGACGCGCTGGTCGAGGAGGCCCGCGGCCTGCCCGAGGGCGTCCTCCTCGTCGGCCCGCGGGACCGGGGCGCCGTCCTGGACCGGCTCGACCTCGCCGAGCGGGTCCGCCGCGAGACCGGCCTGCTCACCGCCGCCGCCGTGCCCCGCGACCTGGCGGCCGACGCGGCCGCCGCGCTGGTCAGCGGCCGGGTGGACGCCGTCGAGCTGGGGGACCGGCCGTGACGACGACGATCCGGCGGTTCGCCGCCCAGGTGCCGCCCCACCCACCCGAGGCGGTGCGCGAGTACCGCGCGGCCGGGCTGTGGGGCGACGCGACGATCGTCCAGGAGTTCCAGCGCGTCGCCGCCGCGCACCCGCACCGCGACGCGCTGGTCACACCTGCCGGCACGCTGACCTTCGCCGAGCTCGACGCGCGCACCGACCGCATCGCGCACGGCCTCGGCGGGCTCGGCCTGCGGCCCGGTGACCCGGTGGTCTTCCAGGTGACCAACCGAGCGGAGGCGGTGCTCGCCTGGTACGCCGTCCTCAAGGCGGGGCTGGTCCCGGTCTGCGCACTGGCGTTCCACCGGGCGCACGAGATCTCGCAGATCAGCCGGCTGGTCGGCGCCGTCGGGCACCTCGTCGACGCCGGCGCCGGCGGGTTCGACCTGGTCGCGTTCGGGCGGGAGCAGGCGCAGGGACACCCGACCCTGCGGCACCTCGTCGCGCTCGGGGCGCCGGAGGGGGCCGACGTCGTCCGGCTCGAGGACCTCGGCGCGGGCACGGACCCCGCCACGGCCCGGTCCTGGGTGGACGGCGTGCAGGACCGCATCGACCCCGACGACGTCGCCGTCTTCCAGCTCTCCGGTGGCACGACCGGGGTGCCGAAGGTGATCCCCCGGCTGCACGCCGAGTACTGGTACAACGCCCGGGCCTACGCCGGGGCCTGGGGCTGGGACGCCACCAGCCGGGTCGCCCACCTGATCCCGCTGATCCACAACGCCGGCATCGTCTGCGGGCTGCACGGGCCGCACTCGGTCGGCGGCTGCCTGGTGCTCGCCACCCCCGACCTCGACCGGGCGCTGCCGCTCATGGCCGCGGCAG
Source organism: Geodermatophilus sp. SYSU D00691 (assembly GCF_054050275.1). Taxonomy (NCBI): domain Bacteria; kingdom Bacillati; phylum Actinomycetota; class Actinomycetes; order Geodermatophilales; family Geodermatophilaceae; genus Geodermatophilus; species Geodermatophilus sp. SYSU D00691. The sequence continues at coordinate 149,902 of NZ_JBJGYZ010000007.1, read as the reverse complement.
GCACGACCGACGTGCTGTTCGGGCACGGCCACTACGGCGTCGTCGACCACCCGGCCTTCCCCGCCGTGGGGCCGACCCTGCGCACCGTCGTGCTCAGCGGGGCGAAGGTGAGCCCGGGGCTGTTCGGCCGCTTCGAGGAGCTCGGACTGTGGACCGGCCAGCTCTTCGGCATGGGCGAGGGCTTGTTCTGCGTGACCTTCCCCGGCGCACCGCGGCGGGCGCGCAACGAGACCGTCGGCATCCCGCTGTCGCCGCTCGACGAGGTCCGCGTCCTCGACCCGGGCTCCGAGGTCGAGGTCCCGGACGGCGCCGTCGGCGAGCTGTGCGCCCGCGGCCCGTACACGATCCGGGGGTACTTCGCCGCGCCGGACCACGACGCCGGGGCGTTCACCTCCGACGGGTTCTACCGCACCGGCGACCTGGCGTGCCTCACGCTGATCGACGGCGTCCGCTACGTGAGCATCGAGGGCCGGATCAAGGACGTCATCAACCGCGGCGGCGAGAAGGTGAACGCCGAGGAGGTGGAGCAGCTGCTGCTGCGCCACCCGGCGATCGCCGGCGCCGCGGTCGTCGCCATGCCCGACCCGCGCCTGGGCGAGCGCGCCTGCGCGTTCCTCGTCGCCCGGACCGGGCCGATCACGCTGACCGACGTCCGCGAGCACCTGGAGGCGCTCGGCGTCGCCAAGGTCAAGTGGCCCGAGCGGCTGGAGTGGGTCGACGAGCTGCCCCGCACGCTGGTCGGCAAGCTCGACAAGAAGCGGCTCCGGGAGGAGATCGCCCGGCGGCTGCCCGCCGGGTGAATCAGCCGCGGAGCAGGCGCTCGAGGTAGTCGAGGTCCTGGCGGAGCAGCGACAGCGCGCGGGCGGGACCCTCGCCCTCACCGGCCCGGTCGTCCCGCTCGGCCAGCGAGGCGACCGCCATGTCGGCGAGCTGGGCGGCGACGGCCTCGTCGCCCTGCCCGGGCCTGTGCCACCAGGCGACCCAGTTGCACATGCCGATGATCCCGAGCGCGGCCGCCCGCGCGTCGACCGGGCGCAGCTGGCCGGCGTGCTGGCCCTCCTCGATCACGGAGACGAACTCGCGCAGCACCCGTCGCCGGCCGCGGGCGTAGACGCCGGACAGCGCCTCGGGCAGCTCGGCCTCGGACCGGATCAGCAGCCGGAAGCGCTCGGGGGACCGCGCCATCCGCAGCGCGACCGTCTCGGCCATGTCCCGCAGCCGCTGCACCGCGGGGCGATCGGTCTCGGCGTTGATCCGGTGCAGCTCCTCCGCCGGGCCCTCGGTCAGCTCCTGCACGAGGCGGGAGAGCAGGTCGTCCTTGTTCTTGACGTAGTGGTAGAGCGCCGGGCGGGTGAGGCCGGTCGCCTCGGCGATGTCCTGCAGGCTGGTCGCGGCGAACCCCCGCTCGGCGAACAGCCGGGTGGCGTGCTCCAGGATCTGCGCCTCGACCAGGTCGCGTCGCGCGCTGGGCCGTCCTTCGGGTGCGCTGCTCACCGGCAGCTGCCCTCCTCCACCTCGATCGGCGCTGTGCTCGGCAGCGTAACGAGCGCAGCAGGCCGTGCCCCGGCGACGCCGCCGGGGCACGGCCTGCTGCTCCTCCGGGTCAGCCGGCCGGGGCCGCCGCCAGCAGCCGCGACAGCTCCAGCACGTGGTCCTCGTGCGCCGCCGGGACGATGCTCGAGTGGACCGCGGTCCAGCAGCCGGGGCAGCAGAACTGCCGGAACACGACCTCGTCGTCGACGTAGAGCGCCGGGTCCGAGGTCACCTGCGGACCGGCCGCGGACGACGGCCCGTCGAACTTCGCCAGCCGCAGCCGGCCGTCGGCGGTGGCGTCGCCGAGCACCGTGCCGCAGTGGCCGCACGCCACGACGGCCCGGTCGTCGAGGCGGGCCTCGACGAGGTTGTCGTCGAGCCGCCGCGCGCCCTCCAGGCCGACCGACACGGTGGGGGCGGAGGGGACGCGCGAGCGGCGCTGCGCGCGCAGTTCCTCCCGGCGGGCCCGTGTCGCCTCCCCGTCGACCTCCCCGCCGGTCAGGACGACGCCGTAGACCTCCCGGGCGCCGTCCGCGGTGACCTTGTGCTCCCGGACGTCGGCCGCGACGGCCGCCGGGTCGCGCAGCAGCGGGTCGCCGTACCCGCCGCCGCCCTGCCAGTGCATGTAGAACACCTCGCCGGGCGCGAGGTAGCTCTCGGCGAAGCAGGCGCCGAACTCCTGCTCGCCGCCCACCTCCTCCAGCGATGTCGGGATCTCCCCCCGGCCGAGACGGGCCGCCATGTCGGCGCCCCGTGCGAGCACCTCCAGGCCGGTGTTGCCCGGGTAGCCGCCGGCCAGGCCGTTGTTCTGGGTCACCGACTTGCCGGCCGAGGCGAGCACGAGGCCCATCGGCACGCTGGTGCCGTACGGCGTGACCGCCATCGACGCGCTGACGCCGCCGCGCTGCCGGCCGGGGCCGCCGGAGTCCGGCTCCTCGCGCCGCCACAGGGTGAGCAGCGGGTAGAGGTACTCGCTCATCTCGGTGTCGGGGATGCGGCCCATCGGGATGCAGAACAGCCCGCCGGTGTCCATCCCGTCGGCGGCCGGGCGCGCCCCGTAACCGCCGGCCATCGGCTCCATGAAGATGTTCAGGAACGGCGTGGGGAACGCCCCGCGCTCGTCGAGACCGGCGATGACGGCGGTGTCCCACGTGCCGCAGCAGGTCGCCTGCACGCTGCGGTCCTGCTCCACCGACCGGTCGAGCATCTGCGACAGGCACTCGGCGACCAGCGACCCGGTCAGCCACGCCGGGCCGATCGGCCCGCGGCTGACCGCCGCGGGGAAGGTCGCGTTGTTGAGCGTGCCCTCCTCGCTGACCAGGTCGAAGCAGCGCATCAGCCCGCCGGCGGCCCACGGGATGTCCCCGGCCAGGATCGGCAGGACGGCGGAGATGACCCCGCCGCGCATGCCGGCGTAGGTGCAGTTGACGACCCCGGACTGCGGGCCGGTGCCGGTGAAGTCGAACGTCAGGTGGTCGTCGCGCTTGGTCATGGCGACGGTGATCTTGTGCAGGTTCCGGTCGCCGGCGTGGGACTGGTCCTGGTAGCCGCTGGCGCGCCACGTGCCGTCGGGGAGCGCCCGCAGCTTGCCCCGCAGCCGGTGCTCGGCGTCGGCCATCATCCGCTTCATCACGGCCTTGACCGTGTCGGCGCCGTACTGCTCGATCACGCTGAGCAGGCGCTGCCGGCCGATGGTGTTGGCGCCGACCTTGGCCCGCAGGTCCAGCCCGACCAGCATGGGCACGCGGGAGCGGCGCACCCAGGCGTCGGCCACGTCGTCCTGGAGCGCGAAGCCGCGGACCACCTTGATCGGCGGCGTGGGCAGCGACTCGGAGAAGACGTCGGGGGCGCTGGGGGAGAAGGAGCCCAGCCCCACGCCGCCCAGGTCGGGCTCGTGCGCGATGGCGCTGGTCCAGGCGAACAGCTGCCCGTCGTGGAAGACCGGCTGGTAGACGATCACGTCGTTCTGGTGCAGCCCGCCGCCGACCCACGGGTCGTTGCACAGGAACATGTCGCCCTCGGCGATGCCGGGGTTGGTGGCCCGGTGCCGCAGCGTCCAGTAGACGGCGAGGTCCACCGCGCCGACGAGCATCGTGTTGTAGAGACCGACCTGCACCTCCTGGCCGAGCTCGTCGCCGATGGCGAAGTCGAAGTCGTTGGCGTCGGTGACGATCGGCGAGCCGGACATGCGCTTGAGCGCCTCGCCCATCTCGTCGGTGACCGACCAGAGCCGGTGGCGGACGACCTCGTAGGTGAGCGGGTCGAGCGCGTCGATCTGCTCCGGCGTCACCGTGTGCAGCGGCAGCGACGCCGGGATCTGCGCGGCGAGCTCCTCTGGGGCCACCGGCCGGCTGCTGAACCGCTCGGAGCCGGGGATCGGCATGGTCATCGGGAGGACTCCTCACGGGGGACGACGGTCAGGTTGCCGAGGTGGTCGACGGTGCCGGTGCGGCCGGCCGGGACGACGACGGTCGTCGTCGGCACCTCGACGATCGCCGGGCCCTCGAGCACGTGGCCGGCGCGCAGGCCGCGGTAGTCGTAGACGGGGGTGTCGACGAAGCCGGCGCCGTCGGCGAGGTTGACCGGCCGGCTGCCGATGCGGGCGTCGGACGGGTCGGCGGACGCGGCGCGGTCGAGCTCCGGCAGGCGGGGGGAGAACGGCAGGACGCCGGTGCCGCGCACGCGGAAGGTGATGGCCTGGATCCCGGCGGCGCTGAAACCGGTCCCCTCGCCGTAGAGCTCGGCGTACCGGCGCTCGAAGGCCTGGGCCGCCGCCGCGATGACGTTCTCGTCGATCGGCCCGGAGGGGACCGGGACGGCGAGCTCGGCCAGCTGCATGGTGAACCGCATGTCGATCTCGCGGTCCAGGTGCACCTCGGTGTAGCGCACGCCCTGGCGCTCCAGCGCCTCGCGGACCTGCGTCTCCAGGTCGGCGAAGTTCTTCTCCACCCGCACCGGGTTCAGCGGCATCGCGCCCGGGTCGGACAGCTCGACGGCGACCACGATGTCGGACGACGCCAGGCCGTAGGCCGAGAACGCCGACGCGACCTGGCCCAGCGGGACGACGACCTCGCGGACGCCGACCTCGGCGGCGTAGGCCGCGCAGTGGGCGGGGCCGGCCCCGCCGAAGGCGTAGAGCACGAACTCGCGGGGGTCGTGGCCGGCCTCGACGACCGTCTTGCGCAGCAGGTCGCCGGTCTGCGCGTTCTGCACGGCGTGGATGGCGGCCGCGGCGTCCTCGACCGACAGGCCCAGCGGCTCGGCGATGCGGGCGCGGATCGCCTCGCGGGCCCGCTCCACCGACAGCGGCTTGCGGCCGCCGAGCAGCCCGCGCTCGGGGAGGATGCCGAGCACCAGGTTGGCGTCGGTGTTGGTGGGCTCGGTGCCGCCCTGGTCGTAGCAGGCGGGGCCGGGCACGGCCTGCGCGCTCTGCGGTCCGACCTGCAGGTTCCCGCCGGCGTCGAGCCAGGCGATCGCGCCGCCGCCGGAGCCGATGGCGTGCACCTCGAGCGTCGGCACGTTGACCGGGTGGTGGTTGATGATCGTGGTCGTCGCGCGGACCGGCTCGCCGTCGACGACCAGGCCGACGAGGAACGTCGTCCCGCCGACGTCGGTGGAGATGATGTTGCGGTGCCCGAGCTGCTCGCCGAGGGCGACCGAGCCGACGACGCCGCCGGTGAGCACCGAGCCGACGGTCGTGATGGCGGTGGCCGGCGCCTGCCGGGCGGCGACCGCGCCGCCGTTGCTCTGCATGACCAGCAGCGGGCCGGTCAGGCCGCGGCTGCGCAGGCCGTCCTCGAGCGTGCCGAGGTAGTCGCGCAGGCCGGGGCCGATCTGGGTGCTCATGATCGTGGTGGCGTTGCGGGCGAACTCCCGGATGCGGGGGCTGACCTCGCTGGAGAGGGAGACGAAGACCCCCGGGTCGAGCTCGTGGACGATCTCGCGCAGCCGCTGCTCGTGCACGGGGTTGCGGAACGACCAGAGCAGGGAGACCGCGATCGCGCGCAGGCCGTCGTCCAGCAGGCCGCGGATCGCCGTCCGGGCCTGCTCCTCGTCGAGCGGGACGATGACGTTGCCGTCGCGGTCGATGCGCTCGGTGACCTCGAGCGCGTGCTTCTTCGGCAGCAGCCCGTGGGACTTGCTCTGACCGAGGACGTGCTGGAGCTCGTGCGGCGAGCTGCCGAGGTAACGGCCCTCGACGTTCATGATGTAGATGGAGTCGCGGTGCCCGCGGGTGGTCAGGAAGCCGACCGGCGGCACGTTGCCCGTCACCAGCGCGTTCAGCGAGGACGTCGTCCCGTGGGCGATGTGGTGGGTGTCGGCGAGCACGTCCTCCAGCGGCCGCCCCAGTTGCTCGGCCAGGACGGCGAGGACGTCCAGCACCCCCTGCGAGTAGTCCGGTGGGGTGGACGGCGACTTCGCCGCGATGATCGTCCCGGCGTCGTCGTCCAGAACGGCGTCGGTGAACGTCCCTCCGACGTCCACCCCGATCACGTAGGCCACGGTGCGCTCCCTTGCGTAGACCTGGACGGGGCGGACTCCGCCGACCCGATTGACGATCGCGTAGATTTTTCGACGTAACCTTCGTCACGTCAAGAGGGGGCGGCCCTCCCGTCCGACGGGGGCGCCCCGCGGCGAGGCGCGCCACCGGGACCGCCACGAGCGCAGCGACGGGGAGGAGGCGCGTGCCCGGACCTCGTGCGGGGGTGGTCGTCCGGTTCACCGTCGCCCCTCGGGGTGGTCGGGGCGATCCGCGGGACGACAGCGGCAGGGCGCTCCCGAGAGCCAGCACCGGGTCGAGCAGGTCGGCCGGTCAGGCGCGTCGCGACCCCAGCAGGTGCAGCAGCGCCCGGGCGTAGGCCTCGGACGGATCGGCCCCCTCGTGCCCGCTCGTCGCGCCGTCGACCCGGAGCGTGACGCGGTAGCCGTAGCCGGTCGGCGCGAGCCCCAAGAACGCGTCGCCGAGCAGCTCGCGCAACTGGTGCTCGGCCGGCACCCACAGCGCCTCGGACTGCTCGATGGAGTCCAGGGCCCACTCGGTCGTGCCGTTGAAGCCGATCACCGGGCCGCCCGGGAACTCGTGGACCTCGATCGTCATGTCCGAGAGCACGAAGACGTCGGCGTCCATCTCCCGGTCGGGCATGACGAAGCTGTCGCCGCGGGCAGGGGTCCAGGACAGCCCGGCGTCGCGCAGGGCGCGGGCCAGCGCGATCGACAGCACGGGACCATCCTGCGTCATCCCCGGCGGACCGTCAGGACGCGGCCGACTCCGGCTGGGGGAACAGCCGGCGCAGCACGTCGGAGAGCGTGACGACACCGAGGACCGCCCCGGCGTCGGTGACGACGGCGAGGTGGTTGCGGGTCTGCCGCATCTCCCTGAGCGCGGCGGGCACCGTGGTGGCCGCCTCGAGCGCGAAGACCGGCCGGGCGAACGACGCCGCGGCCTCGTCCGCCGCCGCCGTGAGGGTGTCGCGGACGTGCACCACGCCGGTCAGCCGCGCCCGGTCGCCGAGGAGGATGCGCAGGTGCCCCGTCCGCCGGGTGGCGGCGCGCACCGCGCCGACGTCGGCGGCGGCGTCCACCGCGACCAGCGGGGCGTCCGGGGTGACCAGGTCGCGGACGGTCAGGCGCTCGAGCTCCAGCGCGCCGGAGATCTGCGCGGAGAACCCGGCGTCGAGCGCGCCCACGTTCGCCGAGTGCTCGACGAGGTGCCGCAGCGCGTCGGGGCTGTGCCCGATCGCGACCTCGTCGGCCGGCTCGACCCCGACCCGGCGGACCAGCGCGTTGGCCGCGGCGTTGAGCACCCGCAGCACCGGCCGGAACACGGCCAGGAACGCCCGCATCGGCCCGGCGAGCAGGGTGGCCGAGCGCTCCGGGTGGGCGATCGCCCACGACTTCGGCGCCATCTCACCGACCACCAGGTGGAGGAACGTCACCACCAGCAGCGCCAGGACGAAGCCGACGACGTCGGCGGCGACCAGCGGCAGGCCCCAGCTCTCGAACAGCGGGGTGAGCCAGTGGTGCACCGCCGGCTTGCTGATGGCACCCAGGGCGAGGGTCGCCGCGGTGATGCCCAGCTGCGACCCGGCCAGCAGCAGCGTCAGCTCCGAGGAGTTGCGCAGCGCGGCCCGCGCCGACCGGCTGCCGGGCGCGGCCGCCTCCAGCCGGTGCCGCTTGGCCGCCAGTGCGGCGAACTCGACGGCGACGAAGAAGGCGCTGAGCGCCACGATGAGCACGGTGGCCGCGGCGACCACCCAGGGGTTGTCGGTCATCGAGCGTCCTCCGCGGCGGCGGGCAGCTCCAGCCGGACCCGCGAGGGCACGTGCCGGTCGACGGCGAGCACCTCCACGCGCAGGTGGCGGGTGACCGGCTCGTCGGCGTGCACCAGGTCGCCGGGGTCGGGCGGCAGCTCGACGGCGAGCGTGTCGCCGGGCCCGGGCAGCGTGCCGGCGGCGGCGATGACCAGGCCGGCGATCGTCTCGTAGTGCCCGCGGGGGAGGTCGACGGCGAGCGCGCGCTCGACCTCGTCGACGTGCACGTCCCCGGCCATCTCCCACACCCCGTCCCCCTCGACCGGCACGTACTCGGGGGCGACGTCGGCGTCGTGCTCGTCGGTGATCTCCCCGACCAGCTCCTCGGCGAGGTCCTCGAGCGTGACGACGCCGGCGAACCCGCCGTACTCGTCGATGACGCAGGCCAGCTGGTTGCGGGTGTCGGCGAGCTCGCGCAGCGCGTCGGGCAGCCGGGTGAAGGTGGAGACGACCAGGCACTCGCGGGCGATCGCGGTCACCCGTGCCGTGTCGGGCTCCGCGGTCGTCAGCAGGTCGGCCAGGTGCACGACGCCGACGACGTCGCCGCTGCCGGCGTCCAGCACGGGGTACCGCGAGTGCCCCGACGCCATGAGCGCGCGCAGGTGGCCGAGGGTGTCGGTGGTCCGCACCGTGCCGACGCGGGGCCGGGGGATCATCGCGTGCTCGACGTCGCGCTCGGGGAAGTCGAGGATCCGGTCGACCAGCATCGACAGCTCCGCCGGCAGGTCACCGCTCTCCCGGGACTCCTCCACGATGTGCTCGAGGTCGCGGGCGGTGGCGGCGTGCTCGACGTCGTGCACCGGCTCGATCCGCAGCGCGCGCAGCAGCAGGTTGGACGCCTGGTCGAAGACCTTGATCAACCAGCCGAACACCGCCAGGTAGGCGGTGGTCGAGGCGGCCAGCCGGCGGGCGACCGGCTCGGGCCGGGCGATCGCCACGTTCTTCGGGAACAGCTCCCCGAAGAGCATCTGGACCAGGGTGGAGAACAGCAGGGCCAGGACGGCGCCGAGGCCGATCCCCACCGCGGTGGGGACGCCGACACCGCCGAGCAGCGCGCCGAGCGACTCACCGATCAGCGGCTCGGCGACGTAGCCGACCAGCAGCCCGGTCACGGTGATGCCCAGCTGGGCGCCGGACAGCATGAACGACGTCCGCCGGGTCACGCCGAGCGCGCGCCGGGCAGCGGCGTCCCCGGCCTCGGCCCGGGCGGCCAGGCCGGCGCGGTCGACCGCCATGTAGGCGAACTCCTGGGCCACGAAGTAGCCGGTGACCACCGTGATCGCCAGCACGACCACCACGCCGAGCAGGAGGGAGAGCACTTCCGTCACCGGCCACGCACCCCCCTTCCGGGAGCGGGGGGCGTGGCCTGGGGACTGTGATAGGGACTCATGTCTCTCTTCGACGCAGGGGCGGAGCGGGCACGGCGCTCCCGCGGTCCAACGTAGCGACCCCGTGGCCCGTTCCTGCCGCACCGCCCCGGCGGGCCGCGGTGACCTCCCGGCCCCGTGCGGAGTTGGGGAAGCGCTCGATCGCGGCGCGCAGCTCGGCCGCGGCCACGTTCGCGCCGAAGGGCTCGGTGCCGGGCTCGTCGGCCGGCGTCGGCGACGCACTCCGGGTGGACGGCTGGGCCGGGTGTGGCCATGCGCAGGTCAGGGGGGAGCGCAACCGGCCACAACGACTCGTGCGCGGGCCGCAACACCCTCCGGCTGTGCTGGCCGGGTCGTCGGGAACCACCCGGCACCACCCGAAAGGCCGGCGCCATGTCCGCAGACCCCACGCACACCTACCCGTCCGTCCTCGTCGACGGCGGCATCCGCACCCCACGTGTCGGGGCCCCCTCCCCGGTCCGGCCCCGTCGGAGCGGCCGCGGTCGGACCCGGCGTCGCGTCGGCGGCGTCCTGGCGTCCATCGTGGGGCTCGCCGTGACGGCCGGGTGCGGCATCGCGGCCGACGCGCGGGCCGCGGCGGCAGCCCCCGCGACCTCGGACGGAGGGCCGTTCCCGTACCAGATCGGTGTCGTCCGCGACCGCAACGTCGTCGTCGTGATCGAGTCCACCGGCTGGACCGAGCGCGCTGAGGTGGCCCTCGAGCTCGCGCTGCAGCGAGCCCTTCCGGGCGCGCAGGGACGGTGCGCCGACGGCGTGCTGCCCTGCCCCCGTCCGACGCCCTCCACCACTGGGCCGGGTCCCTTCGATCTCGCTCCCGACCCGCTGCTCGCCGAGGCGGACTGGGCACGGATCGCCCGCGTCGCGAACCACCCCGTCGTGAGCGGCTCCCCGCCGGAACAGCTCGCGGAGTGCCTCACCGTGCTCCCGGCGCCCGAGGCGACCGAGGTCCGTGCCGTGGCGTTCGAGACTCCGACCCATCCGGACACCGGCCTGAACCAGTACGTGCTGCGGTACGCCGACGACGCCGCGGCGACCACCGCCGTGGCCGGCCTCCGCGACCAGTTCCTCGCCTGCCCCGACCGCATCGCACGTGGGGAGGTCGCGGTGCAGTTGCACGAACACCGGGCCTCCGACCGCGACGGGTGGTGGACCGTCGACGAGGCCTTCGTGGGTGACCGCGCCTTCCCGGGGCGGGAGCCCCTCACGGGCGGCTGAGGATCAGGACCGGTCGCTGCAGGTGGGCTCCCACCCGCGGTCAGGCAGGTAGCGGGCCCACTCCGCCCGGGTGAGATCCCGTCCGGCGATGGCGCAGGCCTGGTCGAGCCAGACGGAGGGCTCCATCGGGTAGCGGCGGCCGGCCCGCTCTCCGCTGAGGGTGACGAGTTCCCGGGGGACCAGGAGGAGCAGGTGCGTGGCTCCTCGGCCGTCCACCTCGGAGCCGGGCAGCGGTCGTGCTCGCACGAGCCCGCGTTCCACGTCGACGAGGGAGGCCACGCCGTCGTCGCCCGCGGTCACGACGGTCCGGTCGTCCCACCACTCGACCTGGAGCGCGCGCCCTTCGTGCACGGTGATCGGGGGCGTCGTCGGACTCCAGGTCGCCGTGTCGACGACGTGCAGCAGGCCGGCATCGTCACCGACGGCGAGCAGCCCGCCGTCGGCGGCGAACGCCATGTCGAGCACGAGGCCCTGGGTAGGCAGCGGCACCGTCCGGGTGACCGCCAGCGTCGTCGCATCGAGGACCACCACGCTCGGGGTCACGTTGCTCGCCACGGCCACCACGCGACCGTCGGGGCTCGGCTCGATGGCCCGGGCCGAGCCCTGGACGTCGATCGCGCGGTCGACACGCCAGGTCGTGGTGTCCACGGCGACCAGCTGCCCGGCCCCTGGCGCGGGCACGCGTCCGTGCATCCCGAGCAGCAGCCGCGACCCGTCCGGGGTCCATCCCGCGGAGAGGACCGACGCCCCGTCGGGATCGATCCGTGTGACGACCTCCCGCGTCGCGACCTCCAGCACCGTCGCGCCGAGGCCCCAGGTCACGGCGACCATCCGCTGGTCGGGGCTGACCGACACCGACGAGAGGAAGCCGGCGGCGGCGCCCGTCTCGCCGACGAGCACCTCGTCCACGACTGCCCCGGTCGCCGGGTCGAGGAAGGTCGCGGCGACCGTCCGGGAGTCGCCGGCGGGCGTAGCGGAGGGATCGCCGGCGCCGGCTCCCCCGCGGGTCGGTGCCACCAGCAGCCCGTCCGGCCCGGTCAGCTCGGGTCGGCCGCTGATCCACCGGTCGCGCAGGCCGGGGTAGGCCTCCCCGAATCCGCCGTCGACGCTCATGTCCCAGGCGATGACGGTGTTGTCGGTGGCCACCGTGTACAGCCGCTGCCCGACGGGGTCGACCTCCGCGGCGAGCACGTCACCGTTGTGGCCCGACAGGGCCGCCCGTTGCGACCAGTGGCCCGTCGAGTGGTCGACGTCCCACAGGACGACCGCGGAACCGCCGCCGACGGTCGCGGCCCAGGTTCCGTCCGGGGACACGACGACGTCCCGCACCGGACCCCCGGGGAGGTCGAGCTGCTGGACCGCGGTTCCCGTGAGGTCGTGGAGCGTGACGGCGCCGTCCTCCCACAGGTGAGCGGTTCCCCACGGCAGGGCGAGGAAGTCGCCGCCCACACCCGGTCGGCGCTCCGCGGAGAGGTCGACCCGCCGCCCGTCCACCATCGAGACCGCAGTGCTGGGCGCCGTGCCGGCCTCGTCCCACAGGACGAAGGAACTCCCGTCGTCGGCGAACCGGGCGGCCAGCGCGTCGACCGGCGCGGCGACGCGGCCGCTGACGCCGGTCGCCCGCGTCGTCCCGCTCGCGGGGTCCACGTCGATCACGCGCCAGTCGGAGAGAGGGGGCGCTCCGCCGCTGCCCGGAGTCGCCAGCAACAAGTGGAACCACCGGCCTTCGGCGTCGAACGCCCCGGCCAGCGCAACACCACCGATGGCCTGGCCCTCGACCACCATCTCGTCGACCCCGCCGGGCCGGATCCGGCGTACCCACGGGTGGCTGGCGCTGGTCCCGACCACGAAGAGGACCTCCTCGGTCGGCGCCGCATCCACGGTGAGGACGTCACCCCACTCGCCCGGGACGTCCATGAGACGCCGAGGCTGCGTTGCGGGCCCGACGCGCCAGTACTCGAACCCGCGCCGGCCCGTGAGGAAGAGCATCCCTCCGTTCCCGCCCAAGGAGGCTGCCCGCAGCTCGCCGGAGAACGGCACGGCCCGCTGTGCCCGGCCGTTCGCGGTGAGCGCCGCCAGGAGGCCGTCCTGGGCATCCGGGGTGCCCGCCAGCTCGACGGCCTGAGCCGCCAGCAGGAGAGAGACGTCCAGGGAGCCCACGGTGGTGGCCAGGGCGGCCAGCCGGTGGGCGTCCGCGACGGTGGATGCGTCCTCCGCCGCCCGCTGCGCGCGCACGGCCAGGCCCGTTCCGACCAGCGCCAGCACGAGCATCACGGCGAGTGCCCCCGCCAGCCGCCGGGTGCGTCTCCGTGCCGCGGCCTCGCCGCGTGCCCGATCGCGCGCCGCGGTCAGTTCCGCGTCCGCCCGGGCCCGCGACGCGTCGAGGAAACGGCGCTCCACCTGGGTGAGGTCCGCCTCCACTCCTGCGGACCAGTCCAGCGCGGCGGCGAGGCGAGGGCCGCGGTACAGCTCGTCCTCGCGCTCACCACCTCGCTGCCACTCGTGCGCCGCCGGGGCGAGGTGGCGGCGGACGGCCCGACCCACGGCGTCGTCGTCCAGCCACCGGGACAGCCTCGGCCAGGCCGTCAGCAGGGCCTCGTGGGCGACGTCGAGGTACTCGCCGTCGACGGCCAGCAACCGGTGCGCGAGGAAGGTCGCGACGACGGCGCGACGGTGGCCGCCCCGTGCGCCGTCGAGGTCGAGATCGGCCAGCAGCTGTGGTTGCCGGACGAGGGCGCCGGCCCCGTCGGTCCCGGCGAGGCGCACGAGCAGACCGCGAGCCGCGGCCTTCCCCTCGTCGGTCAGCTCGCCGAACGCCTCTTCCGCCGAGCGGCCGACGGCGCCGGCGACACCGCCCGCCTCCAGATAGCCGGCCAGGGTGAGTCGACGACCCCGGCGGCGTTCCCACGTGCCCACCAACGCCGTCGAAAGCAGTGGCAGCGCACCGGGCCGCCCGAGGACGTCGGCCACGACGGAGTCCACGAACTCCCTGTCGACGGTCAGGCCCACCGATCGGGCGGGCTCGACGACCACCGCGCGCAGTTCCTCGCCCGTCATCGCCGGGACGAGGACGAGCGCGTCCCCGAGCCGCTCGGTGAAGGCGGCGTGTTCGGCCAGCCGGCCGACGTGATCGGCCCGGAGCACGACGACGCACCGGACGGCGACGCCGCGGTCGATCAGGGCGAGGAGCCTGTCGAGGAACGCTGCCCGGGCGGCCGGGTCCACGCCGGGTGCCCACAGCTCCTCGGCCTGGTCGCAGACCAGGAGGACCGGTCCGGTTAGGTTCTCTGGCAGGTCGGTGAGGACATCGCTCGGCCGGCGGCCGGGGGTGACGAGGACGGGTCGCCACTCCCTGCTGTCGGGAAGGGCGCCTCGGGCCAGCGCCGGCACCAGGCCGGCCCGGACGACGGAGGACTTGCCGGCGCCGCTGGGTCCGGAGACCACGGCGAGCGGCGCGTCGACCAGCCTCGCCACCAGACGGTTCACCACCCGGTCCCGGCCGTGGAACAACGCGCTGTCGGTCGCCTCGTAGGTCGCCAGTCCCTTGTAGGGGCAGCTGCCGACGTCATGGCGACCACCGGGGGGTGGGGGGTCCAACGCCGGGTCGTGGGCGAGGACCGCCGCCTCCATCGCACGCAGCCGCGGCCCGGGATCGGCACCGAGGTCCTCGGCCAGCACCCGACGCGCCCGCCGGGTTGCGGCCAGGGCAGCGCCCTGACGGCCACAGCGGTAGAGGGCCAGTGCCAGCAGTCGCCACCACTCCTCGTGCAGCGGATCGTCGGCGAGCAGGCGCTCCAGATCGGGTACGACCTCGGCGTGCCCGCCGAGTGCGAGTCGCGCCTCCACGAGCGCGGTGACCGTTCCCGCCCGGACCTCGCCCAGTCGGGTGCGCTCGGCATCGGCGAAGGGCGCGTCCGGCCAGTCCGCGTACGGCTCGCCCCGCCAGAGGTCCACGGCCTGCGTCAGGAGCCGTGCCGCCTCCTCGGCATCGCCGGCGGCCAGCTGCGCGCGCCCCCGTGCCGTCAGCTCGCCGGCCGCCGAGACATCGAGCTCCAGCGGTGGGATCGCGAGGACGTAACCCGTGCCGCGGCGGAGGACGTAGCGGCCGGGGGAGCCGGGTGGTCTGCCGGGCTCCAGCGCGCTCCGCAGGCGGACCACGTGCGCCTGGAGCGACCGGCGGGCCGTGGCCGGGGGAGCGCCGTCCCACACGGTCTCCACGAGCCGGTCGGCACTGACCACGGCGGGGAACCCGGCAGCGAGCACGGCCAGGATCAGGCGCTCCTTGGCCCCCGGCACGACCACTGACGCGCCGTCACTGGTCCGGACCTGCAGCGGTCCGAGGACCGCGATGCGCATCCATCGACGTTAGCGCTCGCAGCAGCGCCGCAGATCTTCCTCGTGCGCGGCTCCGGGTGACGGCGCGGACCGTCTGGTCACGAGGCCTTCCCGAGGAGCCCCCGCACCTGCGGCACCACCTCGGCGCCGAACAGCTCGACCGAGCGCAGCCGGGCGCGCGCCGGGACGCTGCCGGCGGTGTAGATCATGTCGAAGCGCCCCACGTCGAGCGCCCGCACCGCGTCGGCGATCCGGCGCGCCACCGTCCCGGGCGAGCCGATGTAGAGCGACCCGTGCGCGATCTCGGCCTCGAACTCCTCGCGCCGCACCGGCGGCCAGCCGCGCAGGGCGCCGATCCGGTCGCGCATGACCTTGTACCGCGGCCACACCGTCTCGACGGCCTCGGCGTCGGTGTCGGCGACGAACCCGGGGGAGTGCATGCCGACCGGGTGCGCGGTCGTGCCGAACTGGGCGGCGGCGCGGCGGTAGAGGTCGACGTAGGGCGCGAACCGGGCGGGCGACCCGCCGATGATCGCGAGCATCAGCGGCAGGCCGTAGCGCGCGGTGCGGATCACCGACTGCGGTGAGCCGCCGACCCCGACCCACGTGTCGAGGTGCCCGGACTCGGTCTTCGGGAAGACGTCGGCGTGCTGCAGGGGAGCGCGGGTGGTGCCCTCCCACGTCACCGGCTTCTCCTCCAGCAACCGGGCGAACAGCTCGATCTTCTCCTCGAAGAGGACGTCGTAGTCGCTCAGGTCGTAGCCGAAGAGCGGGAAGGACTCGGTGAACGACCCCCGGCCCAGGATGACCTGGGCGCGGCCACCGGACAGCGCGTCCAGCGTGGCGAAGCGCTGGAACACGCGGACCGGGTCGTCCGAGGACAGCACCGTGACGCCGGACGCGAGCGTGATCCGCTCGGTGCGCGTGGCGATGCCGGCGAGCACCGTCTCGGGGCTCGAGATGGCGTACTCCGGCCGGTGGTGCTCGCCCAGCGCGACGACGTCGACGCCGAGGCGGTCGGCCAGCACCGCCTCCTCGACGACCTGGCGGATCGCCGCACCCTGGGAGAGCAGCTCGCCGGCGTCGTCCTCGGGGACGTCGCCGAACGTGTCGAGCCCGAACTGCAACGGGCGGTCGGGGGCGGGGATGGCCATGGGGGGACCGTCTCTCTGGCGGGGAGGCGGGCCGGGGGCGACCCGGCCCGCGGGGTGTCAGGCAGCCGCGGCGCGGGGGGCCGACCGGAGCGGGGCGAGCGCGGCGCTCCAGGCGACGACCTGGTCGAGCAGGGTGTCCAGCGCGGGCAGGTTGTAGTCACCCGGGGCGAACGTCGAGTAGTTCTCGAACTCGGTGGCCAGCGAGAGGGCCACCTGCTGGCGGACGTCGGCCATCTGCAGCTCGCCGGCGACCAGGCGCAGGTGCTCGACGGCGCGGGCGCCGCCGACGGCGCCGTAGCTGACGAAGCCGACCGCCTTGTTGTTCCACTCGGCGTACAGGTAGTCGATGGCGTTCTTCAGGACGCCGGAGGTGCTGTGGTTGTACTCCGGGGTGACGATCACGAACCCGTCGAAGGAGGCGATGGTCTCCGCCCACTGCCGGGTGTGCTCGCCCTGGTACTGGCCCAGCGACGGCGGGATCGGCTCGTCGAGGTGGGGGAGCGGGTGGTCGCGGAGGTCGACCAGCTCGAACTCCGCGTCGGCGCGCCGGGAGGCGACGTCGAGGACCCACCGGGCCACCTGCTCGCCGTTCCGGTGGGGGCGGGTGCTGCCGAGGATGATGCCGATCCGGGTCACGGGGGACCTCCTGCTGCTCGTCGACGGCGGACCGTCGCCGCCGATGACTTGAACGGTCAACTGAACGGGTCCACCGTACGAGCGATGACTTGAACCGTCAAGTGAGCGCTATCCTCGTACCGTGACCGACCACGGTGCGGCCGCCGAGGCGGCGGAGGAGGACGTCCGCTGGCTGACGGCGGCGGAGGACGCCAGCTGGCGCTCGCTCATGGCGCTGATGGCCCAGCTGCCCTGGTCGCTGGAGTGCCAGCTCCAGCGGGACGCGCAGCTGAGCGTGGTCGAGTACCACGCGCTCGCCATGCTGTCCGAGCGACCGGACCACACGCTGCGGATGAGCGAGCTGGCCCAGCTGACGAACGCGTCGCTGTCCCGGCTGTCGCACCTGGTCAAGCGGCTGGAGGCCCGCGGGTTCCTGCGGCGCGAGCCCGATCCCGCGGACGGCCGCTACACGCTCGCGATCATGACCGCCGACGGGTACCGGCACCTGGTCGCCAGCGCGCCGGGCCACGTCCGCCACGTGCGCGACGTCGTCCTGGACGCCCTGACGCCCGAACAGGTGACGGCGCTGGGGGAGATCTCCCGCCAGGTGCTCGCCCGGCTGCACCGCACGGACGGCTGAACCGGGGCGCGGGGCGGGTAGGAGCGTCCCGACGAGGGGGAGGGGCGATGGCCGAAGATCCGGCGCGGCGCCGGGACGAGCTGACCGAGCGCGCCAACTACCACGTCGAGGCGCAGCGGCGCCGGGACGAGGAGGAGTCGGCGAAGGCGCAGGTGCTCGTCGACCGGTTCGTCGCTCAGGCGACGGCGGCGGGTCTGGCGACGGAGGAGCTGACGGCCCGTCCGTGGACCGGCCGCGGTCGCTACCGCACCGGTGTCCGGGGCTGGTACCTGCTGCGGGACCGCTCGGTGGGTGTGGGCGTCGACGGCGGCTTCTACGTGCTGCTCGTGCCGCCCGTGCGGTTCGGCCGGTGGCGGACCGTCGACCTCGCACCGACCCCGCCACCGCTGCAGGTCGGCAAGGGGGCCCGCGACGGCGAGTCCATCGCCCTCGCCGCCGCGCTCGAGGTGCGGCTGCAGTGGCCGGAGACCGGACCGGCCTGAGCGGAGGGGGCAGGGCGGATGGGGGACGTGGAGATCCGCACCACGCGGCTGGACCTCGCGGCGGATGATCGGCTGATGGCCCTGGCCCGGGCCGGCGCGGACGCCTTCGGCCACACCGCGGAGCTGGCGCTGGACCGCCGGCTGGCGGAGCTGCTGCGACTGCGCGTCGCCCAGGTGAACAACTGCACGTACTGCCTCCACCTCCACCACCGCGTCGCCCGCGAGATCGGGATCCCTCAGGTCGAGGTCGACTGCCTCGCCGCGTGGTGGGAGACCCGGCTGTTCAGCGACGCCGAGCGGGCTGCGCTGCGGTACGCCGAGGCCCTCACCCGGGCCGCCGACACCACGGTCGCCCAGGCGTTCCAGCAGTACCACGACGCGCTGGCCGCCCACTTCGACGAGACGCGGATGCGGGAGATCGTCGCGGTCGTCGTCAACATGAACGTCTGGACCCGGATCAAGCTCGCCGAGGGGGCCATGCCGTCCCCGGGGTGACCGACCGGCCCCCGGACCGGGGGGTCTCCCTGGCGCGACGGTGCGCCGCGGAGACCGATCGTCCCCGGAGGGCCGCGACGGCGGTCGGCCGCGGCGGGACGAGGAGGCGGGGATGGCGCGCTACCGGATGGTCTACGGCGACGACGAGCAGGTGGTCCGCGAGACCTTCGACGACGTCGTCGTGGAGCGCGAGGACGGCTGGACCGTTCTCTTCCGCGGGAACGACGCGATCCTGAGGATCCGTGACGAGCACGTGCAGGCGCTCGAGCGGGTGGACCCACCCGCGGCGGGCGGACCGACGTGACCGCGACCACCGTCGCGCGCTGGCCGGCCGTCCCGTACGAGCGGTGGGCGGCCACCTGCGACACGCTCCACGCGCACGCCCAGGTCCTCGGCAAGATCGCCACCGCGCTGGCCCCGCCCGAGCCGCAGCTGCAGCACGCCGCGATGCGGCTCACCGTGCGCGGCTGGGAGACGGCCCCCCTCCCGGCGCCCGACGGTTCCGGTGCCCTGGCCCTGGTCCTGGACATGCGGCGGCACGAGGTCGCGGTGGAGCACAGCAGCGGGTGGAGCGAGCACGTCCCGCTCACGCCGCACCGGGCGGTGCGGGACGTGACGCGGGAGGTCCTGGCGTCGGTGGCCCGGATCGGCGGCCCGGTGGCGATCAACCCCGAGCCGCAGGAGGTCCCGTGGCGGGTGCCCCTCGACGAGGACCGTGAGCACGCGCGGTACGAGCCGGAGGCGGTCCGCGGCTACTTCGCCGCGGCGGGTCGCGCGGTGCAGGTGCTGACCGAGTTCCGGGCGCCGTTCCGGGGGCGCTCCACCCCGGTCGCGGCGTGGTGGGGGTCGTTCGACCTCGCGGTCGGCCTCTTCTCCGGCAGGGCCGTCGATCCGCCGGCCGACGACTTCATCACGCGGAACTCGGCGGACGCGCAGATGGTGGCCGTCGGGTGGTGGCCCGGGAACGCCCGCTACCCGAGGGCGGCCTTCTACGGCTACGCCCACCCACCGGTCGAGGGCCTGAGGCAGGCCGACCTGTCGCCTCCGCAGGCCCGCTGGGAGCCCGACCTGGGTGAGTTCGTCCTCGACTGGGACGACGTGCGAGCCGCGCCCGACCCCCACGCCTGCGCTCTGCGGTTCGCCCGGTCGCTCGCCCGCCGGGCCGGGGCGCTGGCCGGGTGGGACGAGGCGCTGATCGCCAGCGTCGACGGCCGGCCACCGCCGCTGCGGCCCCGTCGCGGCGGCGATCGACGGGTCCGTCCGGCGGTCAGGGCCGACCGCGGCGGACCGGACCGGTCTCGTACGCCCGGGTGACGATGCGCACCCGGTCGCGCAGGCCGAGCCCGGCCGAGATCCGGCCGACGTGGGTCTTCACCGTCGGCTCGGCGAGGTAGAGCCGGGGCCGCGATCTCGGCGTCTGTGGCCCCGAGGCGATCTCGACCATCACCTCGCGCTCCCGCTCGGTAATGGCACGATGCCCCCATGGCCTCGCCACGGGTGCCGGCCGACCGGGGCGGGACGGCGTTCGTGCTGGGCGGCGGCGGTGTCCTCGGCGCGGCCGAGGTGGGGATGCTGCAGGCGCTGTTCGAGCGCGGCGTCCGGCCCGACCTCGTCGTCGGCACGTCGGTCGGCGCGATCAACGGCGCGCTCGTCGCGGCCGACCCCACGCCCGCCGCGGTGGCCCGGCTGCGCGAGGTGTGGCAGCAGATGGCCTCCGAGCGGATCTTCGCCGGCTCGCTGTTCGCCCGCGCCGGCACCCTGGTGCGCACCCGCACCCACCTGCACCCCCGCGAGCCGCTGCGGGACCTCCTCGCCGCGCACCTGCCGGTGCGCACCTTCGCCGAGCTGCAGGTGCCCTTCCAGTGCGTGGCGGCCAGCATCGAGCGGGCCGCCGAGCACTGGTTCACCGCCGGCGGGCTGCTCGACGCGGTCCTCGCGTCCTGCGCCGTCCCCGGCCTGCTGCCCCCGGTCGAGCTGGACGGCGAGCACTACCTCGACGGCGGGCTGGTGCACAGCATCCCGGTCGGCCGGGCGGTCGCGCTCGGGGCCACCCGCATCTACGTGCTGCACGTCGGGCGGATCGACCGGCCGCTGCAGCCGCCGACCCGGCCGTGGGAGGTGGCCACGGTCGCGTTCGAGATCGCCCGGCGGCACCGGTTCGCCGCCGACCTGGCCGCGCTGCCGCCGGGCGTCGCGCTGCACGTGCTGCCCGCCGGCGACGAGGCCCCACCGGGCGCGGCGAACCTGCGCTACCGCGACTTCTCCGCCGTCGCCGACCGGATCGAGCAGGCGCACGCCGCGGCCCGGCGCTACCTGGTCCGGGCGGGCGCGCCGGACGGCGGGGCCTGACGTGCTGCCACCCCGCCGGGTCCGCCGGCTCGCCGGGCCGCTGGTCGTCGCCGCGCTCGTCGTGGCCGTCCTGCTGCTGCCGCTCCTCCTCGTCGTGGCGGTGCTCGCCTCGATCTGGCTGCCCGGGCGGTGGCGGGCGCTGCGGCTGCTCTTCTTCGGGCTGGTGTACCTGGCGGTGCAGGTGGTCGGCCTCGTCGCCGCGGCCGCGCTGTGGGTGCGCGGCGGGTTCGGCCGCCGGATGGACACCCCGGCGGTCCGGGCGGCGCACTACGCGGTGCTGCGCCGGCTGCTCGACGTCCTCATGGCCGCCGCGCGCCGGCTGTTCGCGCTGCGGCTGGTCACCGACGGCGAGTCCTGGTCGCCGCTGGACGACGGCGTGCCCGGCTCGACCAACGCCATGGTCGTCCTCTCGCGGCACGCCGGCCCGGGTGACTCGTTCCTGCTCGTGCAGACGCTGATGGACCGCGACCACCTGCGCCAGCCGCGCATCGTGCTCAAGGACGTGCTGCAGCTGGACCCGCTGATCGACGTCTACCTCAACCGGCTGCCCAACCACTTCGTCGGCGCCGGCCCGGGAGGGGGTGCCGAGGAGGCGATCGCCGACCTGGCCCGCGGGCTGGGGGAGGAGGACGCGCTGCTGATCTTCCCCGAGGGCGCCAACTTCACCCCGCAGCGCCGCTTCCGCGCGATCGAGCGGCTGCGTCACCGGGGCCTGGTGTCCGCGGTGCGCCGGGCCGAGGCGATGCAGCACGTGCTCCCCCCGCGGCCGGCCGGGGTCACCGCGGCGCTGCGGGGCGCGCCGCACGCCGACGTCGTCTTCGTGGCGCACACCGGGCTCGAGCACCTGAGCACGGTCCGGGACGTGTGGCGGTACCTGCCCATGGACAAGACGCTGCACCTGCGCTGGTGGTTCGTGCCGGCGGCCGAGGTGCCGCGGGACGACGCCGAGCTGACCGACTGGCTCTACCGCTGGTGGGAGACGATCGACGACTGGATCACCACCACCCGGCGGCAGGAGGCCGCACCGGGAGCGGCCTAGGAGCGGCGGACGAGGGCCACGGCCTCGCGGTGCCCCAGGCCGGCGCCGGCGGCGAAGGCGTCGGCGAAGTCCCCGGCGTCGAGCGCCTGCCGGGCCCGGGTGACCAGCTCGGCCTCCGTCGGCCGAGCCGCCGGCCACGACCGCAACCCCGCCCGCCGGCGCAGCCCGTCGGCCGCGCCCAGCGCGGTCGCCGCCCGCCGGGCGTCGCCCCGGGCCAGCGCCAGCACCGCGGCGGCGACGAGGGAGAGGCTGAGGGTCAGCGTGCTGACGTCGGTGTCGGCGGGCGCGTCCACCGAGGCGACCAGCAGCGCGCGGGCCTCGTCCTCACGCCCGGCCCGCACCGCCAGCGCGGCGAGCTGGGCGCGCGCCGCCGACGTCAGCCAGGCGTTGCCGAACCGGGCGCCGAGGTCGGCGACCTCGGCGAGGTGCGCGCGGGCGGCCTCGTCCCGGCCGAGGACGAACTCCAGGCCGCCCATCGTCAGGACGGCGAAGGCGAGGAACGGCTCGTTGCGGGACCGGAAGCCGTCGAGCGCCGTCGCCGCCGCGCGCAGCGCTCCGTCGAGGTCGCCGACGATCGGCACGATCCACGAGACGGCCAGCTGCGCGGCGCACTCGAGGGATGGGTCCCCGATGCGGCCCTCGAGCCGGCGCAGCCCGTCGACGGCGGCCAGCGCGCTGTCGTCGTCCCCCACCTCCACGGCCGTGACCGCCGAGGTGAACAGCAGTTCGGCCCGGGCGTGGTCGTCGAGCGCGTCGGCGCGCTGCTGCGCCTCGGCGATCCAGGCCCGTCCCTCCGGCATGCGGCCGCGCATCTGCCAGAACAGCCAGAGGATGCGGAACACGTGCGGCAGGCGCCGGACGTCGTGGGCGAGGAACCACCGGACGGCGGCCCGCAGGTTCTCCTCCTCGTCCTGCAGTCGGTCGGCCCACTCGCCCTGCCGCTCGGTCGGCCAGTCGGCGTCCTCCACCAGCGCCCCGAAGTAGCCGGCGTGGCGCCGCTGGACGTCGTCCCGGTCGGCCCGGCCGGCCAGCTGCCCGGCGGCGTACTCCCGGACCGAGCCGAGCATGCCGAACCGCGGCCCGGCGTCGGTGGGGTCGACGGTCACCAGGCTGTGCGTGGCGAGGACGTCGAGCAGGTCGAGCGTGCGGTCCTCGGCGAGGTCGGCGACCTGCACGGCGGCCTCGACGGTCCACCCCTCGACGAAGACCGACAGCGTGGCCAGCAGCTGCTGCTCGGCGTCCTCCAGCAGCCCGACGCTCCACTCCACGGTCGCGCGCAGCGTGCGCTGCCGCTCGGGGAGGTCGACCGGCCCGGGACCCAGGGCGTCGAGCCGGCCGGCGAGCCGGGCGAGCAGCGCGGCCGGGGTCAGCAGCCGGCTGCGCGCGGCGGCCAGCTCGATGGCCAGCGGCAGGCCGTCCAGCCGCCGGCAGACGTCGGCGACCGCCGTCGCGTTCTCCTCGGTCAGCGCGAAGTCGTAGCGGACGGCCTGGGCCCGCTCGACGAAGAGCCGGACGGCGGGCAGGGCCGCGATCTCCGCCAGCCCCGGGGGGTGCGGGAACGCCGGCACCTCGAGCGGCCCGACCGGGTACTCGCGCTCGGCGCGCAGGCGCAGCGCGGTGCGGCTGGTGGCGAGGATGCGGACCCCGGCGCTCCCGGCGAGCAGGGCGTCGAGGTCGGGGGCGGCACCGACGACCTGCTCGAGGTTGTCGAGGACGAGCAGCGTCGGCGTGTCCGCCAGGTGCTCGACGAGGACGTCCAGCGGCCGCCGCGCCCCCTCCACGACGGCGCCGACGGCGGCGGCGATGCGCGGCAGCACCTGCGCCGGGTCGTCGACCGAGGCGAGCGGGACGAAGACGGCGCCGCGCGGACCGCCCTCCTCGAGCCGCTCCGCCGCGGCGATCGCCAGCCGCGTCTTGCCGACGCCGCCGGGGCCGGTCAGCGTCACCAGCCGCACCCCGGGCGTCCGCAGCAGCTCGGCGACGTGGGCGACGTCCCGCTCCCGGCCCATCAGCGACGTCGACGGCACCGGCAGCGACCGCGCGCCCCGCCGGTCCGCGGCCGGCGGCGGGGGCGCCCCGGGCTCGGGACGGCGGGTGGCGAACCGCTCGCTGAGCAGCAGCGCGAGGTCGTCGCGCACCAGCCGCCCGAGCTCCCGGGGGGTGCGGAACGAGCGGTAGGAGTCGGCGCCCTCGGCCTGCAGCTGCTCGATCATGGCCGTCAGCCGCGGCTCCCGCTCGGGGGCGGGGGTCTTGACGTACAGCAGGCGGGGGAGGGAGCCGGACAGCCGGAACTCGTCCTCGAGGCCGGAGATGTCCATGTCCGGGCCGATCCAGCCGTACCGCTGCCAGTACAGCCCGACGAAGACGTCGGACTGCGCCAGGTACGCGCGGTACAGCTCCCGGGGCGGGTGCGGCCGGGCGCCGAGCTCGAACATCACCGGCGTCAGCCGCAGGGCGGAGACGGCCCGCGCCACCGCCGCCCGCTCCTCGGCCAGCTCGGCCAGCGTGGAGCTGACGAAGACGCGGAGGCGCTGGTCCGGCGTCCGGATCGGGGGTGCTTCCTGCTCGTCGACCGTCATGGCCAGTCCTCGGGAGGCGTCGTCGGGCGGGGTGCCATGGTGGCGCTCGCCGGGCGTCGGGCGGTAGCCCCGCACGCGGCCGGACGTGCCGCTTCGCAGACGGCGGCCGCTGCCCCCGCGCTCGCCCGAGGCCGCGCCGGATCGTCCGCGGGAGGTGATGCGGAACCGGTCGGTCCACCCCCAGCGTGGGCGGCGTCGCGGACGGGGCCCTGTGCGGCACGACCCCGCGGGAGCTGGTCGCCGTGGTCTGGATCGCGCTCAGCATCGCCGGTCTCCTCGTCGAGACAACCGTCATCGTCGTCCTCGGCCGGATGGTGACCGGTCCCTACGAGGACGAGCACGCCACCCATCTCGGCCCACCGGTCAGCGTCGGTGCCCGGGAGGGGCGGCGGGCCCGGCCCTGAGGCTCACGCACCGACCCCGCACGGCCCTCCACCGCGCAGGAAACCGTCCCGGAACGCGCGGAGCAGGTCGAACCCGCGCAGGCCGGAGCCGGGGAGCACCCGCTCCTCGACCCCGTGGACGAGCAGGAACTGCACCGCCTCGTCGACGTCGCCCGGACCCGTCGCCACCCCCGGCACGGCGCCGCCGGCGAGCTGCGCGGCGTACCAGCCGGTCAGGCACACCGCCGAGCGGGTCGCCCGGGCACCCGCCGTCGGCAGGCCGAGCTGCGCGCGGACGGCGAGGGAGTAGGGCAGCGACAGGGCGGCGGCGACCGCGAAGTCGCCGATGCCCACGGCGGCCGGCCGCAGCAGGCCCGCCTCGTCGGCGTAGACCGTCGACACGGACGCGCAGTAGGCCAGGTCGCGGCCGGCCGCGCAGCCGGGCCCCGTGCCGTCGAACCCCTCCAGCCGGGGGAGGGCGAACGCGCGGCCGAAGGCTCCCGGGAACACCGACGTCCAGAACGCGGCCAGCGTCTCCTCGGCCGTCCGCACGGTCCCGCCGTAGGGGGCGTCGACCCGGCCCGCGGCCCCGGCCGGGTCGAACGCCGTCGCCGTGAACAGCCGGTCCGCGCCGAAGCCGTCCCGGCAGGCCGCCGCGCCGTCCTCGTAGCCCTCGGCGAAGGCCGAGAGCCGGTCGAACCACGAGCCGTGCGCCCCGCTGCCCTCCGGGTCGCCGCCGACGGGGTCGCGCAGCACCCCGAAGCCGCGCGCGACGTCGTCGAGGTCCGGCACCCGGACCGCGACGTGCGCCGCCGAGCCGGCCACCACCCAGGCGACCCACGCGCCGGCGAAGCAGTCGGCCTGCGTCTCGTCCTGGATGCTCCGGCCGCTCGCGGCGAAGCCCACCCGCCCCTGGACGACGTGGCCGAACTCGTGGGCGAGCAGCACCGCCGGCAGCGCCGGGCCGTGGGTGGACAGGAACTCCCGCAGCAGCCCGCGGTCGTAGGAGACGGCGTCGCAGGGCGTGCTGTAGAACGCCTGACCGGTGACCTCCGCCGGGTCGATGGGCTGCCCGGGGCAGCCGATGCCGGTCGGCGGGTACGCGGCCCGGTCGACGTCGGTGCCCTCGACGGAGAAGTAGCCACCCACCACGGCCGGGAAGCCCGCGCCGTACACCTCGGGGAACGTCTCCGACCAGAAGGTCTCCAGGTCGGCCAGCGCGTTGCGGGCCAGCCGGTCCACCGGGTCGTCCACCGCGCCGGTGATGGCCGGCTCGGTGGCGGTCGCGTCGACCGGCACGCCCGGGCCGGGGGTGGGTGAGCCGACCACCACCGAGCCGCACCCGGCGAGGAGGAGCAGCGCGACGGCACCCCACGCCCGGCACCGCCCGCGGCCGGCTCGTGGTCGTCCGAGGGCCATCGGAGCTCCTGGGGAACGGCGCGCACCGGTCCGGGCAGCGTCGCGCGGCCGGCGCGGTCTCGCCCCAGGGAAACCCCCTGGCGCGAGGTGGCTCCCGGACGAGGACCGTCGACGGCGCGCGGGGACCGGTCGCCCGGCGCAGGAGGAGGGCGGCGCCCGTGGCTCCCGACACGACCCCCGGCGGCCGGCGGCCGGCGCTCCTGCGGCGGCTGCGCGGCCGCGGAGCCGACGAGCCGCGGCGCGGCGCCCCGTGGCGGGTGGAGGGCATGCCCGACGACGCCGACCGCCCGGCCGGGCGGCAGCCGCGGCGGGTGGGCGTCTGGTGGCTGCTGGTCGCCGCACTGGTGGTCAACTGGGTGCTCGCGTCGCTGGTCATGGGCCCGCCGGCCCGCACCGACGTCTCCTACACCTTCTTCACCGAGCAGCTCGACGCCGGCAACGTCGAGACGGTGACCTCGACCGCGGACACCATCGAGGGCGAGCTGGGCGACGCGGTGGACTACCCGCCCGGCGCGGACGACGCGGTGCGGGTGGACCTGTTCACCACGCAGCGGCCGTCGTTCGCGACCGACGACCTCCTGGGGACGCTGGAGGCCAAGGGCGTCACGGTGAACGCCACCGATCCGGACGCCGCTGCCCCGCTGTGGCAGCAGCTCCTCGTGGGCTTCGGGCCGACGCTGCTGCTCGTCGGGCTGCTCGTGTGGTTCCTGCGGCGGCGGGCGGCCGCGGGCCCCGGCGGCCTGGGCGGGCTGGGCGGGTTCGGCCGCTCCCGGGCGACCCTGTACTCGCCCGACTCCGGGCCGCGGACGACGTTCGCCGACGTCGCCGGCATCGACGAGGTGCAGCACGAGGTGCGGGAGATCGTCGACTTCCTGCGCGACCCGCAGCGCTACAGCAGGCTGGGGGCGCGGATCCCGCACGGCGTGCTGCTCTCCGGCCCGCCGGGGACGGGCAAGACCCTGCTCGCCCGGGCGGTGGCGGGCGAGGCCGGGGTGCCGTTCTTCTCGATCTCCGCCTCGGAGTTCATCGAGGCGATCGTGGGGGTCGGCGCCAGCCGGGTGCGCGACCTGTTCGACCAGGCGAAGAAGGTCGCCCCCGCCATCGTCTTCATCGACGAGCTCGACGCGATCGGCCGCGCGCGCGGCGGGGGCTTCGCCGCCGGCGGGGTGGACGAGCGCGAGCAGACCCTGAACCAGGTGCTCACCGAGATGGACGGCTTCGAGGGCAACGAGGGCGTCGTCGTCCTCGCGGCCACCAACCGCCCGGAGGTGCTCGACCCGGCGCTGCTGCGGCCGGGCCGGTTCGACCGCCGGGTCGCCGTGAGCCCGCCGGACCTCGACGGCCGGCGGATGATCCTCGAGGTGCACACCCGGCACGTGCCGCTCGCGCCCGAGGTGGACCTGGCCGCGATCGCCGCGGCGACGCCGGGGATGGTCGGCGCGGACCTGGCCAACCTCGTCAACGAGGCGGCGCTTGCAGCCGCCGCCCACGGCCACGAGCGGGTGACCGGGACCGACTTCGGCGAGGCGCTGGAGAAGGTCCTGCTCGGCACCGTGCGCGGCATCGTGCTCTCGCCCGCCGAGAAGCTGAGCACCGCCTACCACGAGTCCGGGCACGCGCTGCTCGGCATGCTCACCCCGGGCGCCGACCCGGTGCGCCGGGTGACGATCATCCCGCGCGGGCAGGCGCTGGGCGTCACGGTGCAGACCCCGGAGATGGACCGGTACGGCTTCTCGGAGAAGTACCTGCGCGGCCGCATCGCCGGGGCCCTCGGCGGCCGCGCGGCCGAGGAGATCGTCTACGGCGAGGTCACGACCGGTGCCGAGAGCGACCTGGACCAGGCCACGCGCCTGGCCCGCCGGATGGTCGGCCGGTGGGGCATGTCCCCGGCGGTCGGGCCGGTCTCGGTGCTCCCGCCGCCGGGGGAGGAGCAGCCGTTCGGCGTCGACGGGGTCGCACCGGCGACCAAGGAGCTCGTCGACACCGAGGTGCGGCGGCTGGTGGAGGAGTGCTACGCCCAGGCCCTCGACACGCTGCGCGGCAACCGCGAGCGGCTCGACCGTCTCGCCTCGGCCCTGCTCGAGCGCGAGACGCTCGGTGAGGACGAGGCGTACGCCGCCGCCGGGGTGCCCCGCGCGACCGCGCCGGCCGCCGTCGCCCGCGGGGAGACGCCCGGCGGCGAGCGCGCGCCCGGGATGCCCCCGGCGGGCGTCTCCCTGCCCGCCCGCTGACCTGGGCACGAGCCCCGGGGAGCGCGGTGTCCCGGGAAGCGCGGTGTCCCGGGAGCGGCCAGGGTGTTCGACGGGTGCGACCCCCGGGCGGGAGGACGAGCGTTCGGCCCATGACCACCCTGTTCCGGCGTCTGCACATGCCCTCGTTCGACGGGGCGACCGCCTGGCTGAACTCCGAGCCGCTCGACCCGCCCGGCCTGCGCGGCAAGGTCGTCCTGGTCGACTTCTGGACGCTGACCTGCATCAACTGGCTGCGCCAGGAGCCCTGGGTGCGGGCCTGGTCGCGGGCCTACCGCGACGACGGGCTGGTCGTCATCGGCGTGCACACCCCCGAGTTCGCCTTCGAGCGCGACCTCGACCTCATCCGCGAGGCGGTCCGGGAGCGGGCGATCGACTACCCGGTCGCCGTCGACAGCGAGTACCGGGTCTGGAACGCCTTCGCCAACCACTACTGGCCGGCCCTGTACTTCGTCGACCGGGAGGGCATGATCCGCGACTCCCACTTCGGCGAGGGGCGCTACGAGGAGTCCGAACGGCTCCTGCAGCGGCTGCTGGGCGTCGACCGGGAGCTCGTGCCCGTCGTGGCCGAGGGCGTGGAGGCCCAGGCCGACTGGGACTCCCTGCGCACGCCCGAGACCTACCTCGGCTACGAGCGCAGCTCGCACCTCGCCTCCCCGGACGGCCGCCCCTACCGCCTGCCCGAGCGCCTGCCGCCCAACCACTGGGCCCTCGCCGGGGAGTGGTCCCTCGGGCCGGAGGACGTCGTGCTCGAGGAGGCCGGCGGCAGCATCGCCTTCCGGTTCGAGGCCCGCGACGCCCACCTCGTGCTGTCCAACCCGGGGAGGGCGCCGATCCCGTTCCGCGTGCTCCTCGACGGCGAGGCCCCGGGCCCTTCGCACGGCGTGGACGTCGACGAGCAGGGCGACGGCGTGCTCGTGCACGGCCGCATGTACCAGCTCGTCCGCCAGCACGGCGGCGTCCGCGACCGGACGCTCGAGATCACCTTCGGCGAGCCCGGCGCCCGGGCCCACGTCTTCACCTTCGGCTGAGATCCGCACCCACCCTCCAGGAGCGTTCCCCATGTCCGTGCCCACCCGACCCACCGCACCCGGCTCCGTGGCCGGCGACGTACCCGCGCCGCGCACCGCCCCGGACGGCGACCCGACCGCGGTCCGCCCGTTCGAGGTGCACGTCCCGGAGGAGGAGCTCGTCGAGCTGCGCCGCCGGATCGCCGCGACCCGCTGGCCCACCCGGGAGCTCGTGGACGACAGGTCGCAGGGGGTCCAGCTGGCGACGCTCCAGGAGCTGGCGCGGTACTGGTCGGCCGACTACGACTGGCGGCGGTGCGAGGCCCGGCTCAACGCCGTCCCGCAGTTCCTGACCGAGATCGACGGGCTGGACGTCCACTTCATCCACGTGCGGTCGCGGCACGAGGACGCGCTGCCGCTGGTCATGACCCACGGCTGGCCCGGCTCGGTCGTCGAGCTGCTCGACTCCGTCGGCCCGCTCACCGACCCGACCGCGCACGGCGGCCGCGCCGAGGACGCCTTCCACCTGGTGCTGCCGTCGCTGCCCGGGTACGGCTTCTCCGCCGAGCCCACCGAGCTCGGCTGGGACGTCGCCCGGACCGGCCGCGCGTGGGCGGAGCTCATGCGGCGCCTGGGCTACTCCCGCTACGTCGCCCAGGGTGGCGACGTGGGCGCCGGCGTCACCGACGCGATGGGCCGCCAGGCACCGGAGGGGCTGCTCGGCATCCACCTCAACCTGCTCGTCACCGCGCTGGCCGGCGGCCAGCCGACCGACACCGGGCAGGAGCGGGCGGCGGCCGCCGCCGTCGGCACGTTCCGGACGACCGGCAGCGCCTACTTCCAGGAGCAGGCCACGCGGCCGCAGACCATCGGCTACGCGCTGCTCGACTCGCCCGTGGCGCTGGCCGCGTGGCTGATCGACCACGACACCGACGCCTACTACAAGATCTCGCGCGCCTTCGTCGACGGGCAGCCCTCGGGCCGCCTGACCCGGGACAACGTGCTCGACGACGTCACGCTCTACTGGCTGACCGGCACCGGGGCCTCGGCGGCCCGGTCGTACTGGGAGAGCTACGGGGCCGACGCCCCGGCGGCCGCCGCGGCCGGTCAGGCCCCGCCGCCGGTCACGGTCCCCGTCGGGTTCACCACCTTCCCCGGCGAGATCTGGCGGGCCCCGCGGAGCTGGGTCGCCCAGTCCTACCCGACGCTGACCTACTTCAACGAGGTCGAGCGGGGCGGCCACTTCGCCGCGTGGGAGGAACCGGAGCTCTTCGCGACGGAGGTGCGGGCGGCCTTCCGGCCGCTGCGCACCGGCTGACCCCACGAGCCGGACGCACCGGCGGCCCCGGGGGATCCCCGGGGCCGCCGGTCGGCGCCGGCTCGGCGTACCGAGCGTCAGCGCACCGAGGCGTCAGCGCACCGAGCGGAAGGCCGCCCGGAGCTGCTCGGCGAAGAGCTGCGGCTGCTCCCAGGCGGCGAAGTGACCGCCCCGGTCGAGCCGGTCGTAGTGGATGAGGTTCGGGTACGCCTGCTCGGTCCAGCTGCGCGGGGCCTCGTACTGCTCGCCCGGGAACACGCTGACGGCGACCGGGATCGAGACGCCCTTGGCGTTGAAGAAGCCACCCCGGTACTCCCAGTAGAGACGCGAGGCCGACACCCCGGTGCCCGTGAGCCAGTAGAGCGTGATGTTGTCGAGGACCTCGTCGCGGATCAGCTCCCCGGTGTCGCTCGACGTCCGGTCCAGGGCGGCCATGACCGCGGCGGCCGGCTGGCCGTCGGCGTCGTTGTGGTCGAGCAGCCAGGCGGCGAGGCCGACAGGGGAGTCGGCGATCCCGTACAGGGTCTGCGGGCGGGCCGCCATGTACTTGGCGTACTCGACCTGGGCGTAGGTCCGGACCAGCTGGTCGCAGGCGCGCCGTTCCTCCTCGGACAGCCCGGCGGGCAGCGGGCCGCCCGCCTGGAGGGCGGCGTCGACGTCGGCCGGCACGGTGGCGGGCATGTTGGTGTGGATCGCCAGCAGCCCCTCGGGCGCCTGCAGCCCCATCTGGTCGACGACGAACGCCCCCCAGTCGCCGCCCTGGGCCACGTAGCGGTCGTAGCCGAGCCGCCGCATCAGCTCCGCCCAGGCCCGGCCCATCCGCTCGGGGCCCCACCCGGTGGTGGTCGGCTTGCCCGAGAAGCCGTACCCGGGCATCGACGGGACGACGACGTGGAAGGCGTCGGCCGCCTCGCCGCCGTGGGCGGTCGGATCGGTCAGCCGGTCGACGATCTTCAGCTGCTCGACGACCGAGCCGGGCCAGCCGTGGTTGACCACCAGCGGCAGCGCGTCCTCGTGCGGCGAGCGGGCGTGGACGAAGTGGATGTCCAGCCCGTCGATCTCCGTGACGAACTGCGGCAGGGCGTTGAGGGCCGCCTCGCACCGGCGCCAGTCGTAGCCGGTCCGCCAGTGCTCCGCGAGCGCCTGCATGACGGCCAGCGGCACGCCCTGGGACGTGTCGTCGACGGTCTCCTTCTCGGGCCAGTTGGTGGCCGCGATCCGCCGGCGGAGGTCGACCAGGGCCTCCTCCGGGACGTCGACGTGGAAGGGGCGGATCCCGACCGCCGTCTCCAGGGTGCCGGTCATGTGCGCCTCCGTTCTGCGAGCGGGCTGGCGTGCCCCGGGGCCGGGGCCGCGTCGTCGAGGAGGCGGCGGGCTGCGTCCGCGTCGGCGGCGGGGACCAGGACGCGCACCCCGTCGAGCTGCAGCTGCGGCTCCTGGCCGCCGGCGTCGTCGGTGACCGCGCCGGCTCTCAGCCCGTGGGCCCGGAGCAGCCCGACGATCAGCTCCGCCTCGATGCGGCTGCCCACGACCGCCACGGTCACCGGCGCGCCGTCCACGGGCCCACCTCCTCCGTCCGCTCCGCCGTCCCTCCTCGGCAGCGTCGCGTGCCCGGGCGGTCCCTCGCGCCCGTGGAACCTCCGGGTGCGCTCCCCGGGGCCCGGGGTCGGTCCGGCGGACCCGGCGGCGAACCCGTGCCTCCGACGGGGGCGAGGGCCGTGGAGGACAGGCCACCTTCGCCACCGCGACGTCCTCAGGGAGGAGACCACCATGACCTCGACACCGACCAGGCCGGACCTCGGCACCGCGCGGGGGACCTCCGCTCCCTCGGTCCGCCCCTTCCGGGCGGAGGTGCCCCAGGCTGACCTGGACGACCTCCGCAGGCGCCTCGCGGCGACGCGGTGGCCGGACGCGGAGACCGTCCCCGACCGGTCGCAGGGGGCGCAGCTCGCCGACATGCAGGAGCTGGTCCGGTACTGGGCCACGGAGTACGACTGGCGCAGGGGCGAGGCGCAGCTGAACGCGTGGCCGCAGTTCACGACGACCGTCGACGGGGTCGACGTCCACTTCTTCCACGTCCGCTCCCGGCACCAGGACGCCCTCCCGCTGGTCATCGCCCACGGCTGGCCCGGCTCGGTGTTCGAGCAGATCAAGGTCATCGGTCCCCTCACCGATCCCACGGCCTTCGGTGGCCGGGCGGAGGACGCCTTCGACGTCGTCGTCCCGTCCCTGCCCGGCTACGGGTTCTCGTCACGACCGACCGAGACCGGCTGGGACGTCGAGCGCATCGGGCGGGTCTGCGCCGTGCTCATGACGCGGCTGGGGTACTCCCGCTACGTCGCCCAGGGCGGCGACTGGGGCGCGGGCGTCGTCGAGGCCATGGCGCGGCAGGAGCCCGAGGGGCTGGTCGGCATCCACACCAACCTCCCGGCGGTGTTCCCGCCCGACGCGGCCGCGGCCATCGCCAGCGGCGGGCCGGCCCCGGCCGGCCTCTCCGAGGAGGAGCAGGCCGCGTTCGACGACGTGCGGACGTTCCTCGCCACCGGGGGCTGGGGGTACTACCAGATGATGACCGCACGACCGCAGGCGGTCGGCTACGGGCTGACCGACTCCCCGGCCGGGCTGGCGGGGTGGATGCTCGTGCACGGCGGGTTCGGCAGGTGGAGCTACGGCAGGGATCCGGACCAGACGCCGACGGTCGACGAGGTGCTGGACAACTTCTCGCTGCACTGGCTGACCGGCACCGTGGCCTCCGGGGCGAGGCTCTACTGGGAGAACCGCGCGCAGAGCCTGATCAGCGCGGCCGGGCAGCGGACCGACACCATCAGGATCCCCGTGGCCATCACGGTGTGCCCGGACGACGACCTCTTCCGGGCCCCGGAGTCGTGGGCCCGTCGTGCCTTCCCCAGCCTGGTCTACTTCCACCGGGCCGAGCGCGGCGGCCACTTCCCGGCGTGGGAGGAGCCGCAGGTCTTCGCCGAGGAGATGCGCGCGGCCTTCCGATCCCTGCGCTGAGCCCTGCGGTGGGGGTGGCGGGCCGACCGTCCGCCACCCCCGCCCACCCGGTGCTCAGCGCAGCACGGTCGCCATGTGCGCGGTGGCGTCGGCGACGGCCTGCTCCTCGCTGCGACCCTGCTCGCGCGCGACGATGTAGGCGGCGTACCAGTCCGACCAGTGGTGCGGCGGTGCGACGGCCTCGTACGCCCCGTGGTGCTCTTCGGCCTCCCGCAGGAGCCGGGCCAGGTGCTGAACGTCCATCGGTGCCCCTCCGTCGTCGTCGGGCCCGCCGCTCAACGGCCGGGGAGCCGGCCGGTCAGCTCCTGGAGCACCCAGCCGTTGCCGTCGGGGTCGGGAAAGGTCGCGTACGACGCGTAGCTGCGGCGTCCCGGGTCGGGTCCCGGTGCCCGCCGGGCGGGGTCCCAGGGGAACCCGAGGCCCCCCTCGGCGTCGTGGAAGACCCCGCTGACCTCCGCGCCGTTCCGGGTCAGCTCCGCCCGGGCCGCCTCGATGTCGGGAACGGCCAGGTACAGGCCCTGCGCCGAGCCGGGCGCCGTCCCCGGGAAGCCCGTGCCGAAGTGGATGGAGCACGGTGAGCCGGGAGGGGTCACCTGGACGACGCGGACGTCGTCGCCGCGGACGACGTCGACGTCCTCGCGCCACCCCAGCCCCTTGTAGAACTGCTTGGCCCGGTCGACGTCGGACACGGGCAGGACGACGACCTCGAGCTTCATGTCCACGGCTGCACTCCTGGTCTCGGGGAGCGGCACCTGCAGGTCCGGCGGGACGAGGCTGGCGGCCCGCCCACCCCGATCGACCCAGGGGGAGTCCCTGGTCCGATGCCTGGTCGCGCGGCGGGCCGCAGGGACGCGGGACGCCCGGGACGGCCAGGGGCAGTCCCTGGTGCGAGGCCGGCGCCGGCGGACGACGGTGGCCGGCGTCGGCACGACCGACCCGTCCCGCGGACGAGAGGTGGTCCCCGTGCGTCCCGACATCACCCCGGGCGGCGTCTTCCCCGACTACGCCCTGCCCGACCACACCGGTGCGGTCCGCACCCTCGGCGAGCTGCAGGGGCGGGACCCGATGATCCTGGTCCTGGCGCGCGGTCACTTCTGCCCCGAGGAGCGCCAGCACCACCTGGAACTGGCGGCGTTCCACTCCCGGATCGCCGTGGCGTGCACGCAGATCGTCACCGTCGCGACCGACGACCGGCGCACGCTGGAGGAGTTCCGCGCGTCGGTGGGCGCGTCGTGGACCTTCCTCTCCGACCCGGGGCGGATCGTGCAGAAGGACCTCGACATCCGGGAGTACACCGACCCCGCGAACGACCCGATGATCCCCCACACGCTGGTCCTCAGACCGGGGCTGGTCGTGCACTCGGTCTACGACGGCCACTGGTTCTGGGGCCGCCCCTCGGTCCAGGACCTGTGGCACGACCTGCGTGCGGCCACGGCCCAGACCCGCCCGGACTGGGACCTGAGCCGACCCGGTCTCCGGGAGGCGTGGGCGGCCGGCGAGCGGTCGCTGTTCCGGGGGCCGCGCGAGGTCCTGGCCGGTACGTGACGGGTCCAGCCGTCGGCGAGGTCAGGTGGCCGCGCGGTCGGCCTCGGGGAGCGAGCGTCGCAGCTCCCGGCGGGTGCTCACGCCGAGCTTGGTGAAGATCTTGCGCAGGTGCCACTCCACCGTCCGCGCGCTGATGTACAGCTCGATCCCGATCTCGGGGTTCGTCAGCCCCTGCGCGGCCAGCCGGGCGATGTGGGCCTCCTGGGCGGTGAGCTGCGCGGTCGTCTCCACGGTGCGCTTGCGCACCGTCTCGCCGGTGGCCAGCAGCTCGTGGCGCGCCCGCTCGGCGAACGCGGCCAGGCCCATCGCGGCGAGGTCCTCGTGGGCGGTCCGCAGCTGCGCCCGGGCCTCGGCTCGACGGCCCTGCCGGCGCAACCACTCGCCGTAGAGCAGCCGGGCGCGGGCCGGCTCCACCCGCACGGTCGTGCGTTCGAGGCGCTCGATGCCCTCGCGGTGGAGCTCCTCGGCGGCGGCTCCCGGGGTGAGCAGGGCCCGCCGGCTCACCTCGACGCCGAGCGCCCAGTCGGTGCCGCTGGCCCGGGTCAGCGCCGACAGCTGCTCGAGCGCGGCCGTCGCCGCGGTGAGGTCACCGGCGCGGGCGCCCGCCTCGACCAGCTCGGCGAGCGCCCACCGGGGCGGGCCCAGCTCCAGGGGGTCCGCGGTCGCGTCCCGGGCCGCCCGCAGCGCGTCGCCGTAGCGGCCCAGACCGTTGCACAGCAGGGCGCGCGCCCACTGCACCATGTTGATCCCCACCCCCTCGCCGCGGGCGGTCACGTCGTCGAGGCAGGACTGCAGCAGCGGTTCGGCGCGATCGGCGTCGCCCCGCGCGGCGAGCAGCCCGATCTCGCCG
Organism: Geodermatophilus sp. SYSU D00691; assembly: GCF_054050275.1. NCBI lineage: Bacteria > Bacillati > Actinomycetota > Actinomycetes > Geodermatophilales > Geodermatophilaceae > Geodermatophilus > Geodermatophilus sp. SYSU D00691. The sequence goes on along the minus strand of NZ_JBJGYZ010000007.1, from coordinate 113,978 downwards.
TACGGGACCAGCCGGCTCCTCGTCACCTCGGTCCCCGACCGGGCCTGTTCGACCAGGGACGTCGCCGTCTCGAGGTCACCGGTGAACAGGTGGACGACGGTCCGCGTGTTCAGCGCCAGCGGGAGCGCGCTGAGAGCGCCGGACTCCCGCGCGACGGCGAGGTGGCGGCGGGTGAGGGCGTCCCAGGCGGTGTCGTCCCACAGCGAGGCCGCCGTGGCCGCCGCCAGCCAGGCGAACCGCAGCCCCTCGTCCATCGTCAGGTCCTCGGTGACGAACGCGCGCACCGCCCGCTGCAGCACCGGCGCCGCCGGTCCGAACCCGTCGGTGAACATCACCGCGAGCCCCTCGAGGAGCTCGTCGTCCTTGCGGGGGGCGGCCGGGGGGCGCGCGGAGCGCACCGCCTCGGCCACCTGCCGGGCGCCGGGGCCGGCCGCCAGCCGCCCGGCGAACAGGGCGGCGGACAGCGCGTCGAGGTAGGTGTCCCGGGCCAGCTGGGCGTCGAGCGGTTCCAGACGACGGGCGGCGGCGAGCAGCAGGGGCAGCGCTTCGTTGCCCCGGTTCGCCGCGAACGACAACTGGGCCCGCAGCAGCTGCGCACGGGCGCGTCCGTCCTCGCCGAGCGGCCCCACCTCGGCCGTCGCCAGGAGGGCCGAGGCGTCGTCGAACGCGCCGGCGGTGACCTTGGCGCGGGCGGCGTCGAGCGCGCGCCGTGCCCGCCGGGCCGGCTCGGGGGTGAGCGCCACCGCCTCGTCGAGGAAGGCGGCGGCCGCCGCCAGCCAGCCGTGCCCCAGCGCCCGGTCGGCCGACCGCTCCAGCTCCGCGGCCACGGTTTCGTCCGGTCCCACCGCGGCGTGCGCGCGGTGCCAGGCCCGGCGGTCGGGGTCCACCTCGGGGTCGGTGACGTCGGCCAGCGCACGGTGGACCTCCCGGCGCTCGGCCCGCGATGCCGAGCGGTAGACCGCCGACCGGACGAGCGGGTGGCGGAACCGGACCCGGTCGCGCAGCTCGACGAGCCCCGCCGCCTCGGCCGCCGCCGCCGCGTCGGCGCCGATGCCGAGGCGCCCGGCCGCGCGCCACAGCAGCGCGACGTCGCCGACCGGCTCGGCGGCCGCGGTGAGCAGGAGCGTGCGCGCCGGACGGGGCAGGGGCTGCACCTGGACCATGAAGCCGCGTTCGAGGCGGTGCACCAGCGAGCCGCCGCCGGTGTCGCCACCGAGGTCCAGCTCCGCGGGCGAGAGCCCGCGGGGCAGCTCGAGCAGCGCCAGCGGGTTGCCGTGGCACTCGGCCAGGATGCGGTCGCGCACCCGTGGGTCGAGCGTGCCGGTCACCGCCGAGTCCAGCAGCGCCGCGGCGTCGCTGCTGCCCAGGCCGCGCACCACGAGCTCGGGCAGCCCGGCCAGTCGGGGGTCGTCGTCGGTCCCCCGGACGGCGAACACCACGGCCACGGGTTCCGCGTGCAGCCGCCGGGCGACGAACTCCAGGGTCTGTGCCGACGCCTGGTCCAGCCACTGGGCGTCGTCGACGACGCAGACCAGCGGTCGTTCCTCGGCCACCTCGGAGAGCAGGGTGAGCACCGCCAGCCCGACGAGGAAGCGGTCCGGGGGCGCACCCGGCTGCAGTCCGAACGCCGTGCACAGCGCCGCTCGCTGCGGAACGGGCAGCGCCTCCAGCCGGTGCAGGTACGGGCTGCACAGCTGGTGGAGGCCGGCGAAGGCCAGTTCCATCTCCGACTCGACGCCGGAAGCGCGCGCGACGCGGCACCCGGCGGCGCGTTCCAGCAGGAAGTCGAGCAGGGCGGTCTTGCCGATCCCGGCCTCGCCCCGGAGCACGAGGACCTGGCTGCGCCCCGCCTTCGCCGCGGCCACCAGGCCGCTGAGCAGGTCGCACTCGGTGCGCCGCCCCAGCAGCCGGGGCCGCGTGCCGGGAGCGGACATGTCCTCCACCGCCTCAGGTCGTCGGGGGAAGTGCTCGGCGGTCCTGGTCGAGCGCTGCAGGGGCCGGCAACGCGGCGTCCCCATCCGACCCCGGGAGCCGGCCGGGCGACAGGGCCCGACGGCAATGGTGCGTCGAGGGGGAGGACGCTAGGGGACGCCGGGCCGCCGCCGCCAGGCCTCCCGGGGCGCCGGGGATGGGTCATCCGACTCGTCTCCGCCGTCGGGGCCCGGACCAGGGCGGTGCCAGGGAGTTCCCCTGGTGCGAGGCGGCGGGCCCGGTCGTGAGGTTCGTCGGCATGACGATCCCGGGCTCGGGTGGAGCCGATCCCGAACAGGCCTCCGGCCTGCTGCAGCCGACGGAGACCCTGGACGCGGTCGCGGGCGTGGCCGACGTCCTCGACACCGGCTGGTCGCCGCCGGAGCGCCCGTGGGCGGCGCTGGACTGGGGGACGACCTGGCGGGAGGAGACCGCCGGGGAGGGCCTCGCCGGCCGGCTGGCCCGCGAGCTGCCCGACCTGCGGGACGGCGATCCCGCCGGCGACGGCCTCGGCGACACGGCCGACACCGACGGCGAGCTCCTCGACGACGAGGTGGGCAGTTCACGGACCGGTCGGCTGTGCTGGGCCTGGGCGCTCGCGGGCGCGGCCGAGGGGCAGCTCCACGGCCGCGACGTGGGCATCGACGGCGCGGGGGCGAGCGCGGAGGAGGCCGCCGTCCACCTGGTCCTCGACCCGGAACCGGACGACCCCCGCTGGGGACCCCGCTGACGACCCGAGAGGAGCCCGCATGCCCGTCCTGTCCCGTGGTTTCGGCCGGGGGAGGACCCGGTCGGACGACGACCGCCTCCCCCCTGGTCAGTACGACGTCGGCACCGCGTTCCCCGTGCTGTCGGCCGGGCCCACCCCGCGCACGCACCTGTCGCGGTGGGACCTGAGCGTCGACGACGAGTCCGGCACCGTGCGCCGCTGGAACTGGGAGGAGTTCCGGGCACTGCCCCGGGAGGCGCTCACCGTCGACATCCACTGCGTGACGAAGTGGTCGAAGTTCGACACCCGCTGGGAGGGCGTCGCCGTCGACACCCTGCTGCGCGACCTGCCCACGACGGCCACCCACGTGCTCGCGGAGAGCGACAACGGCTACACCACGAACCTGCCGCTGGAGGACCTCACCGGCGGCCGGGCCTGGGTCGTCGACACCTTCGACGGCCAGCCGCTGGCCCCCGACCACGGCGGTCCGGCCCGGCTGCTCGTGCCGCACCTCTACTTCTGGAAGAGCGCCAAGTGGGTGCGGCGGCTGACCCTGCGCCACCACGACGGCCCCGGTTTCTGGGAGACCTTCGGCTACCACCTCTACGGCGACCCATGGCGCGAGCAGCGGTACAGCGGCGACTGACCTGGCTGGAGGCCAGGGTCCTGGAGAACCGGGCGGAATCGGCCCGGGTGCACCGGCTGGTGTTCGACGTGCCCGGCTGGTCCGGCCACCTGCCGGGGCAGCACGTCGACGTCCGGCTCACCGCCGAGGACGGCTACTCCGCCCAGCGCAGCTACTCCATCGCCTCGCCGCCCGACGTCGACGAGCTGCACCTGCTGGTCGAGCGGCTGCCGGAGGGAGAGGTCTCCGGGTACCTGACGGCGGAGCTGCGGCCCGACGACGTGATCGAGCTGCGCGGGCCCATCGGGGGCTACTTCGTGTGGTCGGCCGCCGCCGACCGGGCCGACCCCGGCGAGGGGCGGCGTCCGGTGCAGCTGGTCGCCGGCGGCACCGGCATCTCCCCGTTCACGGCGATGCTCGACCACCGCCGCCGGCAGGGGAGCTCCACGGCGATGCAGCTGCTCCTGTCCGCCCGCACCGCCGCCGACGTCCTGGCCCGCGAGGTGCTCGGACCGGAGACGACGGTGACCCTGACGCGGGAGTCGCCTCCCGGCTGGACGGGGGAGACCGGGCGGATCGACGCCGCGATGCTGCGCCGCCGCGCCCTGGCGCCGGCCGACCGCCCGCGGGTCTTCGTCTGCGGGCCGACGACGTTCGCCGAGGCCGTGGCCACGACGCTGGTCGACCTCGGGCACGAACCCCGCTCGATCCGGATCGAACGCTTCGGAAACGCTGGAGACGCGTGATGACCGACATGGCTGCCGACACCACCAGCGCCCGCCGTCTCGACGGCAACGCCGCCGGCGGCGCGCTGGCCGAGCTCTTCGCGGTCGACATGACCACCGCCCGGTCCCGCTGCGCCGGCTGCGGGACGACGTCGGTGCTCGGCTCGCACCTCCTCTACGCCGACGCCCCCGGCATGGTGCTGCGCTGCCCCGGCTGCTCCGGGGTCGTGATGCGGTTCGCGTCCCGGGACGGGCAGCTGCTGGTGGACCTGCGCGGTGCCGAGCTGCTCACCGTCCCGGCGCCGGTGTCGTCGGCCTGACCGGCTCGGTCGGAGGCCGCGGTGCACCGGCGAGTGCGTCGCGGAGGGCCGCGCGGGTCGAGACCCCGAGCTTGGGGAACACCCGGTAGAGGTGCCCGGAGACCGTCCGCGGGGACAGGTAGAGACGGCTGCCGATCTCCTTGTTCGACAGGCCGGAGGCGGCGAGCGAGGCGATCTCGTGCTCCTGGGGCGTCAGCGTCGCGGGACCGCCCCGCTCGTGCGGCGGCCGCGGCGCCGCCCGGCCGCCGGCGCGGAGCTCGTGCGCGGCGTGACCGGCCCAGGGCCGGGCGCCGAGCCGCTGGAAGACCTCCAGGGCCGACGCCAGTTCCCGCCGGGCGGCCGAGGTCGCGCGGGTGCGGCGGAGGTGCTCGCCGTAGGCCAGCTGCACCCGGGCGCGCTCGAAGGGGTACCGCTCCGCTCCCGGGACGGCGAGGGCCTCCCGGTAGCGGGCGGCGGCGTCGTCGCCCGTGGCGACCAGCGCGGCGGCGCCGGCCGCCAGCAGGGCGAGCCGGGGCCGCAGCCGGAAGATCTCCGCGCGCTGCATCGCGGCGGCGTGCGCCGCGGCCTCGGCGTGCCGGCCGGTGCGGACCGCGGCCTCGACCAGGTCCTTGGCCACCCACATGGCGGCCGGGACGTGCGGCGCCAGCCGCCCCGGCGGGCTGATGGCCGTGGTGTGGCGGTAGGCCTCCTCGTGGTCGCCCCGGCCGAGCGCGGCGAGGGCGCGCGCCCGGTGCGCGAAGTGCTCGATCATCACCGCACCGCGCGGCGCGGCCCAGCTGAGCAGGTCGTCGGTCGACGACCGGGTGGCCGCCTCCTCGCCACGGGCCGCGGCGAGCATGGCCTGGCAGTAGACCCCCGGCATGGAGATGAGCCGGTAGCCGAGCCGCTCGCCCCACTCGATCCCCTCCTGGGCCGCCCGGGCGGCCTCCTCCCAGCGTCCGGCGCGGAAGTCGTCGTGGCACAGCATCATCAGCGCCTGGACGGCGGAGGTGGCCGCCCCGCCGGCGCGCCCGTCGTGGACGACGCGCCAGAGCGCCGGACGGCAGGCGTGCAGCCGGTCGACGTAGAAGGCGGCGATGGCCACGCGGACGATGCGGGTCGGGTCCACCTCGCCGTCCAGCGTGGCGATGAGCCGGTCCAGGGCCTCGAGCTCCACCGCGGACACCCGTCCCGCCGGGTCGGCGTAGACGCTGTCCGAGACGGTCAGCAGGGGAGGGACGGCGGGCAGCCGGCGCATCGCCGCCTCGAGGGGACGCCACGCCTCTTCCCGGGCGCTGAAGTGGCAGACCAGCATCAGCCCGTGCAGGGCCTCCTCCACGGCCGGCCCGGCCTGTCCCTGCCGGAGGGCGTCCTCGATCGCCCGCACGAGCACCAGGTGCGCGGTGTCGACGTCCCCCTCGCCGTTGAGCAGGTGGTAGGCGGCGGCCACGGTGACCGGGAGCGATCCGGCCGTGCCGGGATCGGCGCGACGGGCCTGCGCCAGCAGCTCGGGGACGCTCCGGAGCTGTCCGGCGGCGTCGGCGCCGATGTAGGCGGCCGCCGCGAGCCTCCGGGCCCGGTCGACGCCGTTCGGGCTCAGCTCCGCGGCCCGGAGCAGGGAGTGGACGGCCTGGACGGGGTCCCCCTTGTGCAGGGCCCGGTCCGCCGCCACCTCCAGCTCCGCCGCCGCGGTCTCGTCGCGGCCGGTGACGGCGTGGGCCAGGTGCCAGGCGCGCCGCTCCGGGTCGTCGGCCAGCACGTCGGCCAGGACGGCGTGCGCCCTCCGGAGCTCGGCGCTCGTGGCGAGGTCGACGACCGCGGCGCCGATCAGCGGGTGACGGAAGGCCAGCCGGCCGGTGCGCACGTCGACGGTGAGCAGCCGCTCCTGCTCGGCGGGCGCGAGGGCGTCCAGCCAGCTGTCGTCGGGCACCCCCGCGCGCAGCGGCCGCAGATCTCCCGTGCCGTCGAGCGACGCGAGGAGGAGCACCCGACGGGTGGCGGCGGGAAGTGCGCGCAGGCGGGCGGAGAAGAGCGAGTGCAGCTGGTCGCTGAACGGCAGCACCGCCGGGAGGGGCACGACGCCCCGGCGCTGGTCCTCGGTCATCGACCGCGGGAGCTCCAGGAGGGCCAGCGGGTTGCCCCGTGCCACGTCGACGACCCGCCGGCGCACGGCGGCCACCAGGGCCGGGAACCGGAGGCCGAGCAACCGGTCGGCCGCCTGCTCGTCGAGCGGCGCCACCGGCAGCTGGGGCAGCCCGGCGTGCACGAGGAAGCTGTCGGTCCCGTCCCGCACCGCGGCGAGCACCCCGGTGCGGCTGCCGTCGACCCGCCGGGCGACGAAGCCCAGGACCCGGGCGCTCGCGCTGTCGAGCCACTGCGCGTCGTCGACCACGACGAGCACCGGTGTGCCGCCGGCGGTGTGCCGGAGCAGGGCGAGCGCCGCGGCGGCCACCGACAGGCGCCCGTCGGCCGCCTCGCGCTCCAGCCCCAGTGCGCTCGCCAGCGCCTCCTCGTGCGCCCGCGGCAGGTCGGCCAGCCGGTCCTGGAGCGGGAGCAGGAGCTGGTGGAGACCGGCGAAGCTCACCTCGGCCTCGAACTGCACACCCGCGGCGCGCAGGACGCGCACGCCGCCGGCGGCGGCCAGCCGGCACGCGGCGTCGAGCAGCGCGCTCTTGCCCACCCCCGGCCCGCCCGTCGCGAGGAGCGCGGCCCCCTGGTGGCGCGCCCGCCCGACGAAGTCCTCGAGGACCGCCAGCTCGTCCGCCCGGCCGACGAGGTCCGGTCGGCCGGGCCCCGGCGACAGGCTTCGATCCACGCGACGTCCCCCTCGGCTGGGCGTGCTCCGCTGACCGGACCGTCGGTGGTGAGAGTGTCTCTCGCCGACGGGGACGGCGACCAGTCCTCGGACGTCATCGAGTCGGGTCGGCCGACTCACGCCGCGGGTGCGCTCCGGCGCGGACACTCCGCCCCTGGCCGACACGGAGGGGTGAGCAGCGGTGTCCGATCCCACCGGAGGGGGCAGCCGTCCCCTGCCGCCGGAGTTCGCCGACCTGCGGCTGACGCACGAGACGGTGGGGGAGGTGACGCTGCGCGTGCGGACCGGGGGTTCCGGCCCGCCGCTGCTCCTGCTGCACGGCTATCCCGAGACCCATCTCGCCTGGGCACTGGTGGCCGGTGCGCTGGCCCGGGAGTTCACCGTCGTGGCCCCCGACCTGCGCGGGTACGGGGGTAGCTCGCGACCGGCTCCCGTCCGCGGCCACGAGAGCTACGGCAAGCGCGCCATGGCCGGGGACTGCGTCGGCCTCATGCGCCTGCTGGGCTTCGACCGCTTCGACGTCGTGGGGCACGACCGCGGCGGGCGGGTGGCCTACCGGATGGCCCTCGACGCGCCCGGGGTGGTCCGGCGGATGACGGTGCTGGACATCATCCCGACCGGGGAGGTGTGGGACCGCGCCGACGACCGCTTCGCCCTCGGGTACTGGCACTGGGGGTTCCTCGCCCAGCCGCACCCGGTCCCGGAGCGGCTCATCGGGCGCGACCCGGAGTTCTTCTTCTTCGACGCCGAGTTCGGCGGGGCGATCCGGCGGTTCCCGGCCGAGGCGGTGGCGGACTACGCCCGCTGGGCGCGCGAGCCGGCCGTGATCCGGGCCATGTGCGAGGACTACCGCGCCGGTGCGACGTGCGACCGGGTGCGGGACGACCTCGACCACGCCGCGGGGCGGCGGATCACCTGCCCCACCCAGGTGCTGTGGGCCGGCCGCGGCCCGCTCGCGACCTGGTACGACACGCTGGCCGTCTGGCGCGACTGGGCCGACGACGTGACCGGCCACGCGCTCGACTGCGGCCACTTCCTGGCCGAGGAGCGCCCGCTCGAGGTGCTGGTCGCGGTCCGCGACTTCCACGGACGGCAGGACGGCGGCGGGCAGCGGACGGTCAGTTGACCGATGCCCGGGCCGCGGTCGTGCGGGCAGCCTGCTCGGCACGCGGCCCCCGGCCGGGGCCGGGAGACCGAGCAGGAGGACCCCATGACCCAGGCACCGTCCGCCGGCGGCTCGCGCCCCACCGTCGCCCTCGTCCACGGCGCGTTCGCCGACAGCGCCGGCTGGAACGACGTCGTCGCCCAGCTGCTGGACGACGGCATCCCGGTGACGTCGGTGTCGAACCCGCTGCGCGGCATCTCCCACGACGCGGCGTACGTCGCGAGCGCCCTGTCCCAGGTGCCCGGCCCCGTGCTCGCGGTCGGCCACTCCTACGGTGGCGCGGTCATCACCAACGCCGCGCTGCCCGCCGGCAACGTCGTCGGCCTGGTCTACGTGGCCGCCTTCGCGCCCGACGAGGGCGAAGCGCTGCAGGACATCGAGGCCGGCTCCAAGGACAGCGTCCTGACCTCCGCGCTCCTGCAGTGGCGGTACCCGACGGGTGGGGACGGCGGCACCGGGATCGAGTTCTCCATCGACCCCGAGAAGTTCCACGACGCCTTCGCGGCGGACGTCTCCGAGCGGCAGGCGCGCATCATGGCGGCGACCCAGCGGCCGATCTCCGCCCTCGGGTTCAGCGAGCCGACCGGGACGCCGGCGTGGCGGAGCCTGCCCTCCTGGGCGGTGGTGGCGACGGGGGACAGGGCCGCCGGCAGCGACGTGGTGCGCCGGATGGCGGAGCGCGCAGGGGCGACGACCACGGAGGCCGACGGCTCGCACGTGATCATGGTCTCCCAGCCCAAGGTGGTCGCCGACGTGATCCGGCAGGCGGTGACCGCGGTGTCGGCGTAGGAGCCCGGGCCGCCGCGACCGCCCCCGTCGCGGCGGCCCGCCCGCGTGCCCGGGCGGCGGTGGCACGCTGTCGCCCGACCGGCTTCCCGGGCGGGGAGGGGCGATGACCGCGACGACGGCGAGGGCCCGGGCGCGCGAGCGGCGGCGGGCCCGCATCGAGCAGACGGCGCTCGAGCTCTTCCGCAGCCGGGGCTTCGACCGGGTCACCGTGGAGGAGGTGTGCGCCGCGGCCGCCGTCGGGCCGGCCACGTTCTACCGCCACTTCGGCTCCAAGGAGGGTGTCGTCCTCGCCTACCGGGAGGAGTTCGCCGAGGCGCTGCTGGACGCGGTCGACGCGGTGGGCGCCCTCCCGGAGCCGGCCCGGTTGCCGGCCGTGCTCGTGCGGTTCGCGGAATTCCTCGAGTCGCAGGACTCGTCGCTGGCCCTGCGGGACCAGATCGTGGTCGGCCACCCCGGGCTCATGCGCTCGACGCTGGCCGTCCAGCGCGACATGGAGGGCCTGCTCGCCGCGGGGCTGGCCCGCCTGCGGGGGCTCGCCGCGCCGGACACCGGGGCACTGCTCGAGGCCGGGGTGGGGATCCTCGTCCTCCGGACCGCCGTCCGGTGCTGGCGGACCGGCGGTGGGTCCCTGATCGGCGCGACGACCCGCTCGCTCGAGGAGCTCCGGGGTCTCCTCTGCCGGCCGTCCTGACGTCCACGACGACGACTCGGCGCCTCGATCGATTGACTTTCGATAGGTGTCCATCGAGACTCGATGGATGGGTACGACGCGCCGGGTGGTCGGCATGCTCCGGGTCCTGCTCGCGCTGGCGTTCGCCGCCCTGGGGGCGGCGCAGGTCGTCGTCCTGCCGTCGCTGTGGGGTGAGCTCGCCGCGGACTCGCCGGAGCTGGCGGACGTGCGCTGGCCGTCGCTCGGCGTCGCGGTGCTGGGACTGCTCTGCGTCCAGGTGGTGATCGTCTGCACCTGGCGGCTGCTCGCCCTGGTCGAGGCCGACCGCATCTTCTCCGAGGCCTCCGTGGCGTGGGTGGACGCGATCGTGTGGGCCATCGTCGCCGAGTGCGCCCTGCTGGCCGGGGCGCTGCTGTACTGCGTCGCCGTCTGGGGTGTCGCCGGGCCGTCGACCGCCCTGCTGCTCACTCTGGTCGCCGCGGCGGTGCTCGGCCTGCTCGTCGTGGTGCTGCGGGCACTGCTGCTGCAGGCGACGACGCTGCGGACCGACATGGAGGCGGTCATCTGATGCCGATCGTCGTGCGCATCGACGTGGAGCTGGCCCGGCGCAAGATGAGCGTCGGCGAGTTCGCCGAGCGGGTCGGCCTCACGCCGGCGAACGTGGCGGTGCTGAAGAACGGCCGGGCCAAGGCGGTCCGCTTCAGCACCCTCGAGGCGATGTGCCGGGTGCTGCAGTGCCAGCCGGGCGACCTGCTCGAGTGGGTCGACGACGAGGGCGCCGTGCCGACCGCCGAGCCGGTCGCGCACGAGGGCCGCCGGTGACCGCCGAGGTCGACGTGCTCGTCGTCGGCGCCGGGCTGGCCGGCCTGCGCACCGCGGAGCAGCTGGCCCGGCGCGGGCACGAGGTGCTGCTGGTGGACCGGCGCACCGGCCTGACCGGCGCCATCCGGACCACCGGCATCTTCGTCCGCAAGACCCTCGACGACTTCGCCCTGCCCCCGGAGTGCCTCGGCCCGCCCATCCGGCGGGTCGTGCTGCACCCGCCCGGGCTGCGCCGGCCGGTCGCGCTGGAGTCCGGTCGCGACGAGTTCCGGGTCGGCGACATGGGCGCGCTGTACGAGGCGGCGGCCCGCGACGCGGCCCCCGCCGGCGTGCGGATCGCCCTGGGCACCCGCTACGCGGGCCGGCGCGACGGGACGTACCTCCTGGCCGGGGCCGGTCCGGACCGGGTGCGGGCCCGCTTCGTCGTCGGTGCCGACGGCGCCCGCTCGGCGGTCGCCCGCGACCTCGGCCTGGACCGCAACCGGCACCTGCTGGTGGGCGCGGAGGAGGTCTTCCCGGTCCCGCCCGGCGAGCGGCCGCCGACGTTCCACTGCGTGCTCGACCCCACGCTCGCGCCGGGCTACCTGGCGTGGGTGGTGGACGACGGCGAGCACGCCCACGTCGGGGTGGCCGGCTACGCCGACCGCTTCCCCGACGGGCTGCGCCGGACGCTCGACCGGTTCGCCGCCTCGGCGCCGGGACTGGCCGGCATCGCGCGGCCGGACGACGTGGAGCGGCGCGGCGGCCCCATCCCGGTGGGCGGCCTGCTGCGCCGGATCGGCTGCGCCGAGGGGCTGCTCGTGGGGGACGCCGCCGGGGCGGTGTCGCCGCTGACCGCCGGCGGGCTCGACCCGTGCCTGCGGCTGTCCGACCACGCCGTCGACGTGCTCGACGACGCGCTGCGGACCGGGCGGCCGGACCGGCTGGCCGCCTACGACGGCGCCGCGCTGCGGGCGAGCTTCCGCGGGCGGCTCGCGCTGCGCCGGGGGCTGGCCCAGGTGCGCACGCCGGCCGTGGCCGCCGCGGCCTTCGCGCTGCTGCGCACGCCGCCGGGGCGGGCGGCGGCCCGCCTGATCCTGTTCGGCGACCGGTCGTTCCCCGACGTGGTCCCCGCTCAGCCGGCGTCGAACCAGGTGATCCGCTCGGGTGCGGCCGTGAACGGGTTGGCCCACTCCGACGCCGCACCGGTGATCGGCGCGGCGTCGGTGACCACGACGAACGGGCTGCCGGGGTAGATCGCCAGCACCCGAGAGGGCGACGACAGGTGCTCGGTGCGCTCGACGAGCTCGCCGCGGCGCAGCTGCGACGTCGTCCGCCGTCCGCGGAGCTCCTCGCCGACCCGCGCCTCCCACTCGGCCCCCTCGGCGGTGAAGGCGATCGCGTGCACCCGCCGGCCGACCGGGGCCGGCTCGCAGCCGGCGAACTCGGCGAGCGCGTCGTAGAGCCGCTCGGCCTGCTCGTCGTCGCTCGCCCGCGGGAGGAAGAAGGCCGCCATGCCGTGATCCTCGCCGCCGGCACCGACAGGACGCCGGTCCTGGGGCGGGTGGGGCTGCAGGGGCAGGAGGGGCGGCAGGGGTGCCGAGGGCACCCCTGCCCGGCCGCCCGGCGATGACAGGGGTGAGGGGCCGCGCCGCCGTCCTGCCCTCGTCTTCCCCCGTGGGCGAGGGAACCGGCGGCGCGGTCCCTCCCTCGGACCACTGGTGGAGGGACCCGCGGTGACCGGAGCGACCGCCGACGACGAGGTGACGACGGCCCTCGAGATCGACGTCCAGCAGATCTACGACCGGGCCCTGCTGCGGCTCGAGGTCCTCGCCGAGCGCTGGCGCCGGGCCCTGGCGGACCTCGCCGCGCCGCCGGCGGCGGAACCGCGGGGCCGCGACGCGGCGGCCTGACGACGCCGCGCCGGGAGCCCTTGCCCGCAGGCCCCGGGCGCGGGATCGTTCGGGTGCCGCCGGGACGCTCCGGAGCCGGAACGCCTCCGGCCGCTCCGAGAGGTGGAGCGCCATGCTCTGGGCGATCGTCGACGTCCTCGCGTTCTTCCTGGTCATCGCCGGGGTCGTGGTCCTGGCGAGACGGGACACGGCACGCTGGGAGCGCGGGGGACGGGTGGTCCCCGGTCGGGCCGGACCGCCGGGCGGGCCGGACCGGCGGCTGCGGGGCGCCGAGCGGCTGCGGGCGCGGCTGCGCGGGACGGCCGCCGGCGCCGGACGCGCGGCGAGGCGGGTCCGCTCCCTGCCCGGCGCCGGACGCGCGGCGAGGCGGGTCCGCTCCCTGCCCGGCGCCGCGCGGGTGCGGCTGACCGCCGTCCGCGACCGGCCCCGCCGGCGCCGTCTCGTGCGGCGCGGGCGCGAGCGGGTCAGCCGGTGGCTGCGGCGTCCCCGAGGGCCCAGAACAGCCGGTGGTCCACCCACGAGCGCAGGTAGCTGACGCCGGAGGTGCCGCCGCTGCCGCCGGCGTCGCCGAGCATGCGAGCGGCCACGCCGAGGTGGGTGCCCTTCCACCGGCGGTGCGCGGCCTCCAGCGCGGCCATGCTCGCCGTCACCCCTGCGAGGTCGGCGGGCGACCGGTCGCGGGCCGCCAGCCAGGCGCCGGCCAGCGAGGAGGTGTCCCGCGCCAGCTCGGCGGCGACCGCCGGGACGCTCTCGAACGCGGGGCAGCCCAGCCGGTGGGCCGGCGGGGTGCCGCAGCGCGCCTCGAACCGCTTGTACTGCTCGGACTGGATCGCGCTGGCGCCGTCGGTGAACTCGCGGAAGGTGTGGAACGCCTCGTACCGCAGCGTGGCGACCATCCGGAACAGCGACTGCCCGCGCTCGACCAGCGCGGTGGCCCGGTCCACCAGCGCGGCGGCGTCGGCCGGCCGGTCGTCGTCCAGGGCCGCCGCCGCGGCCGCGACCCGCCGGGCGGCGACGCCGTAGACGGTCTCGTGCGCCTGCAGCGCGCGGATGAAGAAGTACTCGTCGTGCACCGTCGACACGGGCAGCACGGTGAGCTCCAGCCAGTCCGCCGCCCAGCACTCCGGGGCCACGGGCAGCCGGGCCAGGATCTCCGGCAGCCCGGCCTCCGGGTCGTGCGCGATGCCGGCCAGCAGCTCGGCCGCCGTCGGCGCACCGAGGTTGGCGGTGAGGAACCGCACGGCCTGGCGCACGCGGGTGCGCAGGGTGCGCTCGTCGGGTCGGTCGAGCGGGCCGACCGCCTTGTCCCGCCGGGACGCGCACAGCTCGTGCCGGACGACGTCGGCGGCCAGCAGCGCCGCCAGCGCCACCGGGTCCAGCGGCTCGCCGGGGCCGTCCACGAGCCGCTCCAGGACCGGCAGGCACAGGTAGGTGCGGTTCCAGTAGCGGTCGTCGTGCTTGGCCAGGGCGCAGTCGAGGAAGGCGTCGAGAGCGGCGTCGCGGCCGCGGTGCCGGGCGCGGACGTCGGCCAGGTCGGCCAGCAGCGAGGGGTCCAGCGCGTGGGTGCCGGTCCAGCGCACCTCCCGGGTCACGGCGCGGGCCAGGGCGAGGCCGTCGAGCTCCTCCTCGCGCACCCCGGGTGTGCGCCAGCGGGCGATCTCCGCGCGCACCTGGGCACCGGCGTCCCGGCGGTCGAGCTCCGCGGGGCAGCGCGCCCCGGCGCCGGCGACCGGCAGCGCGCCGCCGGTGACGTCCACCCCGACGACCGACCCGTCCGCGCGCATCGGGTCCTCCCGGTACGAGGCCCCCGTCGCGTGCGACATCGTCCGCCGCCGGTCCCCGCACGGCAACGCCCCGCGCCGCCCGGTTGTGCGGACCGGCGGGGACGGGTAGACGGGCACGAGCAGCGGTCGTCGTCGGAGGAAGGAGCCGAGCCATGGCGGAACTGAAGGTCGAGCAGGAGCTGGAGCTGGACCGCCAGGAGGTGGCGGCCCTGCTCTCCGAGCTCGCGCGGGGGCTGGGGGGTGCGGGGGAGGTCTCCGTCCGGTTCGGTGCGAGCACGCTGGAGCTGTCGGTGGCGGATCGGGTCCGCTGCGAGCTCGAGGTGGAGGTCGACGGCGACGAGATCGAGCTGGAGCTCGAGCTGAAGTGGTCGAGGTCGAGCGGGTCCGCCGGCGCGCCCGAGGCGCCGGGCGAGGCCGGGGACGACGGCCCCGCCGGGGAGGGGACGCCGTCCGAGGACGAGCCCCCGTCCGAGGAGGAGGGGCCGGCGGAGGAAGGGTCGTCGGAGGCGGAGGCGCCGTCCGAGGACGGCTCCGCCGGCGAGGGCTCCGCCGCGGAGGCGTCCGACGACGAGGACGAGGGAGCCGGGCAGCCCCGGGCGGAGGAGGGCGGCACGACGTCCGGCTCCGGGAGGCGCCGGGCGCCGACGAGCCGCGGCCGGCCGGCGGGCCGCCGGCCGGCGCAGGGCTGATCGCCCCGGCCGGGGTCAGGCGGCGGGGAGCACGAGGAAGCGCCGCAGGTCCAAGTGCCAGTCGACCTGCACCCGCCGGCCGACGGAGCCGGAGGGCCGCACGAGGTCGAAGCGGGTGAGGTCGCCGCCGGCGTCGGCCCACAGCAGCGCGAGGTGGTCCACCCGCGTGCGCGGCGCCGGCGGGCCGGCCACGTCGAGCTGCAGCTGGCGGTCGGGCTCCTGCCGGTAGAAGGCGCGCAGGCCGTCGGTGGCGGCCGCGGGCAGCTCGCCGTCCTCCGACCGCCAGACCCGGACGACATCGGTCGGGGTGCGCAGGATCAGCCCGCTCATCGCCAGGCCGAGGTTGTCGGTGCTGGTGTCGAGGAGCGCCAGCTGCCGGGCGAGCAGCGGATCGGACAGGTCGTCGGCGTCAGCGCCCCACGGCCGCAGCTGCTCCATCGCCTCGCGCCGGACGAGCTGGTGGTCGAGGTGCCGGTCGGCGGCCGGGTTCCAGCCGTGCTCGGCGTGGATCGCCGCGCTCACCGCGACGCCGCGGGACAGCGCCTCGTGGACGGCGAGGAGCAGGGGCCGCAACCGGGCGACGACTGCGCCGGGGGAGTGGTCCACGGCCGTCCAGTCTGCCGGTCCGGCGCGCGGGGAGGCGGCCGCGACGCACCGGTCGGACCGCCCGGCCGCCCAGGGCCCAGCGCAGCGCGGCGAAGTTGGCCAGCCCGACCAGGCCGTTGACCCCGTACACGACGGCCAGCGTCGCCGGCTCGCCCGCGTCGGGCGCCAGCACGGCCCACCCGGCCAGCGCCACGCTGCTGGCCGCCAGACCGACCAGCGCCATGCCGCTGCCCACCCCCTGCCCGCGCGCCGCCGAGGCCCCGCCCGCCGCGAAGGTGACCCGGCGGTGCAGCTCGTTGCCGAGCACGGTGGACGCGCCCGTGGCCACCAGGTTGCGCAGCAGGTCGGGTCCGCCGGTGGCCGCGCCGAGCAGGAGGAAGAGCAGCCCGTAGGCGGCGCTCGACGTCGCGCCCATGGCGACGAAGCGGAGGAACGGGGCGACGAGCACGACGACCAGCGTCGCCGTCCGCGCGCCGGGGCGCGTCGTCCCGGCGCAGGCTCCTCGCCTACTGCAGCCGCGGTACGCCCGCCCGCCCGGTGCCTGCGCGCGGACGACGACGCCGGCCCGCGGGCGCGCCAGGCTCGTCGCCATGACCCCGCAGCGCCCGGGCAGGACCCGGTGAGCATCGTCGACGGGCTGGTCTCGGCCACCGAGCAGGTCGTGGACGCCCTCGGGTACGTCGGCCTCGCCGCGGTCATGCTGGTGGAGAACGTGCTGCCGATCCCGTCGGAGGTCGTCCTGCCGCTGGTCGGCGTGCGGACCGCCGACGGATCGCTGCTGTTCTGGGCGGCGGCGCTGGCCGCCACCGTGGGCTCGGTGCTCGGCTCCTGGGGCCTGTACCTGCTGGGCCGGGCCGGCGGCCGGCCGCTCGTCCTGCGGCTGCCGCGTGTCCTCGGCATCACCGGGCCGCGGCTGGCGCGCGCGGAGGCGTGGTTCGCCCGCCGGGGCGACCTCGTCGTGCTGTTCGGTCGCCTGGTCCCGGGCGTGCGCGTCCTCGTGTCGGTACCGGCGGGCACGCTGCGCATGCCGGTCGGCCGCTTCCTCCTGCTCACCACCCTCGGCGCGGCGGCGTGGAACACCGCCTTCCTGTGGCTCGGGGTGGCCCTGGCCGACCGCTGGGAGTCGGTGGTGGGCGTCCTCGAGACGGCGACCCCCGCCGCGCTGGCCGCGGCCGCCGGCGCCGTCGTCCTCGTCCTCGTCCTCGTGGTCCGCCGGCTGCGCGCCCTGCGGGTCCGGCCCTGATGCCGGCCCGCCGGCCGCTGCCCACCGACGAGGGGCGCCCCTCCGGCGCGCCGGGCGGATCGGCCGCTCCCCATGGGGTAGGCCGGGTCCCCGTGACCCTCGAAGGCGCCGGGCGCTGGGCCGCCGCGCACCCGCGGCTGGTCGACGCGGGCCTGGCCGTGCTCGTCGTCCTGCTCGCCCTCCCGGGGCTGAACGGGCACGGGCCCGACGCCCGGCCGCCCGGGCTGCCGGCGGTGGGGCTGTTCCTCCTGGGCGCGGCCACCCTCGTCGTGCGCCGCGAGCACCCGCTGCCGGTGTGGGCGGCCACCACGACGGCCGGGGTGCTGGCCGTGCTCGTCGGCGGCCTCAGCACGGTCGCCGGGGCGGCGGCCTGCCTGGCCCTCTACAGCGTCGGCCGGCAGCTGTCCCTGCGGACCACCGCGCTGGCGGTCCTCGTCTCCGCCGCGGCGTTCGTCCTGGCGTCGGTGGTCGTCGAGGGCGCCTGGCTCGACGACCGCATGGACGTACCCGGCCTGGAGGCCCTGGCGTGGGGCGGCGGCGCGGCCGCGGTGGGCGTCGCCGTCCGCAGCCAGCGGGCCGCGCTGGAGGCGGCCGAGGCCCGGGCCCGGCAGGCCGAGCTGACCCGCGAGGAGGAGGCCGAGCGCCGGGTGACCGACGAGCGGCTGCGCATCGCCCGCGAGCTGCACGACGTCGTCGCCCACTCCATCTCGGTGATCAACGTGCAGGCCGGGGTGGCCCGGCACCTGATGGGGACGCGACCCGAGCAGGCCTCGGCCGCGCTCGGCCTCGTGCGGGAGGCGAGCCGCACGGTGCTCTCGGAGCTGTCGGCGATCGTCGGCCTGCTGCGCACCCCGGAGGAGGACGCGCCCACCGAGCCCGCCCCGGGCCTGGCGCGGGTCGACGGCCTCGTCGACTCCGCCCGCCGGGCCGGGCTGCAGCTGCGCTGTACGGTCACCGGCGAGCCGGGCGGGCTGCCGCCGATCCACGACCTGACCGCCTACCGGGTCGTCCAGGAGGCGCTCACCAACGCGGCCAAGCACGGCGACGGCACCGCCGAGCTGGCGATCCACCACGGGCCGGAGGGGGTCTCGATCGAGGTGCGCAACCCCGTGGGCGCCGCGGACCGGGCCGCGCCGGGCGGCGGGCACGGCCTGATCGGCATGCGCGAGCGGGTCGAGGCGGTGCGCGGCCGGCTGGTCACCGGGGCGGCCGACGGCGTCTTCACCGTCTCGGCCCTCGTCCCGCGGGCGTCGGCATGACGGTGCGCGTGCTCCTCGCCGACGACCAGGTGCTCATCCGGTCCGGCTTCGCCGCCCTCATCGGCAGCGCCGAGGACCTCGAGGTGGTCGGCGAGGCCGGCGACGGCGCCGCGGCGGTCCGGCAGGCGCGGGCGCTGCGCCCCGACGTCGTCCTCATGGACATCCGCATGCCCGGCACCGACGGGCTGACCGCGACCCGGGAGATCACCGGGTCGCCGGACCTGCCCGGCGTCCGGGTGGTCGTGCTGACCACCTTCGAGGCCGACGAGTACGTGCTGGAGGCGCTGCGGTCAGGGGCGAGCGGGTTCCTCGGCAAGAGCGTGGAGCCCGACGAGCTGCTCGACGCCGTGCGCGTGGTCGCCCGCGGCGACGCGCTGCTGTCCCCGCGGGCCACCCGCAGCCTCATCGCCCGCTTCCTCGCCGAGCCGCACGGTGCCGCCCACGGTCCGGCCGACCCGGCGCTCGACGTGCTCACCGACCGCGAGCGCGAGGTGGTGGCCCTCGTCGCGCACGGGCTGAGCAACGACGACATCGCCGCCCGTCTGTTCCTCTCGCCGCTGACCGTGAAGACGCACGTCAACCGGGCGATGAGCAAGCTGCACGTGCGCGACCGCGCGCAGCTGGTGGTGCTGGCCTACCAGACCGGCCTGGTCCGGGCGGGCGATCCCGAGCCGCGCTGAGGCGCCCGGATCGCCCACCGTCCCCGGCGCGGGGCGGGTGGGGCAGGAGCGGTTCCCGGGGCCGGTGGGGTGCACGGGGCGGCGGCGCGCCCCTGGGGAGGGCGTCGGCGATGACGCAGACGAGGGGCCGCGCCGTCGTGGTCCCCACCCGCCTCCCCCCGTGGGCGGGTGGTCCCGGCGGCGCGGTCACCTCGCCACCCCGCGCGGGTACGCCGAGCCGCTGGTGCGGACGCTGCGGGACCCGCGGCGCGGCGACCGCACGCGCATCGCCGGGTTCGTCGACCGCGAACCGGCCGGCCAGGTCGAGGAGCGCGCCGTGCCGCTTCTCGACCCGGCGGTGACGCGGGTCGGAGGAGCGGGACGTAGCTGCCGGCCACGCTGTGCGGTCGCCCCGCCGGACGGCATCCCCGCGGCGCCGTCCGGCGGGAGCGCACCGGTCCCGACGTGCGACGCTGCTCGCCTCTTCCCCCGGGCACGGAACGGATGGTGGCCGTCATGCCACGCTCGGCCCGCTCTGCACAGCCTGCGCGTCGCTCCGGCGTACGCGGTCGCCAGCCCCCTCCGCGCCGTCGACCGCGACGGCGGCAGGAGGTGCAGCCCGCGCCGGTGACGGTGCGCAGCGTCGGCAAGGACCTCCTCCGCGCGTTCCTCGAGGGGATGCGCAGCGGACGCCGGACCTCCACCTGAGGCGTCGTCAGGCGCTGCCGGCCGGCCCGGACGGCGCCGGGGACCACGCCGCGCGCAGCCGCCGGCGGCCGGCTGCCGCCAGCGCCGTGGCGGCGGCGCCGAGCGCTGCCGCCACGACCCCCGGTGCGGCCGCCGGGCGCCGCTCCAGGAGCCGGATCAGCAGCGCCGTCGCGCTCCCGGCCGACATCGAGCCGAGGACGGCGGCGCCGGCGAGCATGCGTGTGCCCGTGCGGCCCTCCCGCGCCTTGCCCAGGTAGCCGTCCAGCGCACGCCCGACCTCCTCGCGCACGAGGTCACCGAGCTCGGCGCGCAGGGGCCGCAGCAGGTCGTCGGTCGGGATGCCGGGGATGCGGGAGGTCATGGCGCGTCCTCCTCGGAGACGTCGGCCCCCCGCGTGCGCCATGGTCCGCGCGGGGGCAGCGCCTGGCAACGGGCGGTCAGCCCGCCGTCAGCGGGCGGGCGCGGCGGTGGAGGCGCGCTCGACCAGGGAGACCGGCAGCAGCACCGAGCGCGCCGGGCGGTCGGGCTCGTCGAGCGACTCGAGCAGCATCCGCGCGGCCTCGACGCCGATCGCGTGGTGCGGGACGGCGATGGTGGTCAGCGGCGGCTGCAGCTTGTCGAGGAACGGCATGTCGTTGAAGCCGACGACGCTGACGTCGCCGGGGCAGGAGAGGCCCCGCTCGCGGAACACGTCGTAGCAGCCGAGGGCGATGAGGTCGTTGCCGGCGACGACGGCGGTGAAGTCGGTGCCGGCGTCGAGGACCTCACGCAGCCCGCGGGCGCCCTCGGCCTCCGACCAGTAGCCGCCGGCGACGGTCAGCGCCGGGTCGTCGTCCAGGCCGTGGTCGCGGACCGCGGCCCGGAAGGCCTTGGCCCGCACCACGCCGGTCGACGTCGTCTGCGGGCCGGCCAGGTGCAGGATGCGGCGGTGCCCCAGCCGGGCCAGGTGCTCGACGGCGAGGGAGACGCCGGCCGCGTCGTCCGGGGTGACGCACGGGATGTCGAGGTGCTCGGCGCGCCGGTTCACCAGCACCACCCGCACGCCCTGCGCGTGCAGCTGCTCCAGCAGCGGGTGGTCCAGCCGCGCGGTGGCGATGATCATGCCCTCGACCTGGCGCGAGCGCAGCGAGTCGACCAGCGCCTGCTCCCGGGCGGCGTCGTTGTCGGTGTTGACGATCAGCGCGCTGTAGCCCGCCGGGCCGAGGACGTCCTCGATGCCGCGGACGATCGGCGGGAAGAGCGGGTTGGTCAGGTCGGGCAGGACCAGGCCGATCGTCCGCGACTTCGCCGTCTTCAGGCTGCGGGCGATCGGGTTGGGGGAGTAGCTCAGCGACTGGGCGGCCTTGAGCACCCGGCGCGCGGTCTCGGCGTTCACCAGCGCCCGGGTCTCCGGGTTCAGCGCCCGGGAGGCGGTGGCGGGGTGGACGCCCGCCGCGGCCGCGACATCCCGCAGGGTCGGCGCTGGCACGGCGCCGATCCTAGGGCCGGGGGAGGCCCCGGGCCGGGAGGACCGCCCCCGCGGGGCACCCGTCAGGGTCATGCCGGCCTCCTCCACCGGGCGCGCCCCCAGACCGCCAGCACCCCCAGCGGCACGGCCGCGGCGGCGGCCAGGGCGAAGATCGCCCGGTACCGGCCGGCGTCGGCCAGGCCCGCGACGGCCACCGCCGCCAGCGCGCTGCCGACGAAGAGGCTGCCCGCGAACAGCGACACCACCGCGGCCCGCGCCGCGGGCAGCACCTCGGTCGCCCAGGTCTGCAGCGACGAGTGCATCGCCGCCCAGGCCAGCCCGAGCAGCAGCGTCACCAGGACGGCGACCACCGCCGCCCGCGACAGCGCCAGCACGACGCAGGCGGCCAAGGCCGACGCCGCGCCGAGCGCGATCAGCCGCGCCGGCTGCTGGCGGCGGGACAGCCGGGCCACCGCCGACGCCCCGGCGAACACCGCCACCCCGTAGACCGCCGTCACCCCGCCGGCCAGCGCCGCCGACGCCCCGCCCGCCTCCACCGCGGCCGGCAGGAGCGTCAGCACGCCGAGCAGCACCGCGCCCTCGAGGAACGCCAGGCCGAGCACGAACACCGCCGGGCGGGAGCGGAGCACCTGGCCCAGCGGCGCCAGCGGCCCCGCCGCCGGGCGCTCGCGCGCCGGCTCGGCCAGCACCCGCAGGCCCGCGGCGAGCGCCACCGCGGAGACGCCCGTGACGACGAACGCCGCGCGCCACGAGGCGAGCGAGGCCAGCAGCCCCGCGCCCACCGACGCCAGCCCGGTGCCGAGCGCCACCCCGACCATCAGCCGGGCGATGTCGCGCTGCCGCAGGTGCGGCGGCACCGTGTCGCCCAGGTAGATCAGGCTGGCCGGGTAGGCCGCGCCGAAGAACGCCCCGCCCAGCCCGCGGGCCAGCCCCAGCACCAGCGGCGTCCAGGCGAAGGCGGCGGCGACCGACGCCACCCCGGCGCAGAGCAGGGTCAGCCGCATGGTGCGCACCCGGCCGAGCGAGTCCGACGCCAGCCCCCAGACCGGCTGGGAGAGGCCGTAGGCGAGGAAGTAGGCGCCCGCGGCCTGCACCACCGAGGACAGCGGCGCGTCCAGGTCGGCGGCGATCGCCAGCAGCACCGGCGGCATGGCGAACCGGTCCAGCGTGCTGACGAAGGCGGTGAGCTGCAGCAGGCGGATGGGGGAGGGGCGGCCCGCTCTCAGCTGGGCCCCATCACGTGCGCCGGGTCCAGACCCAGGTCGGTGAGGACGGCGCGCGCGGCGTTGCGGCCCGGTCGCCCCGACACCGACCCGCCGGGGTGCGTGGTCGCCCCGGTCAGGTAGAGCCCCGGCAGCCCGGTGCGGTAGGTCGGCCAGCCGGGGACGACGCCGCCGTCGGGCAGCTCGAACTCCCCGCCGTGGCACGAGCCGCCCAGGTTGTGCACGTTGTGCGCGGCGACGTCGACCGGCGACTCGGCGCGCAGCGCCAGCACGTCGTCGGGGCCCAGACCGTCGGCGCGCTCGGCCACCAGCGCCACCAGCGCGGCCGCGTGGGCGTCCTTAGTGTCGGCCCAGCTCCGCCCGTCGCGCCGCGCGTACGGCGCGACCGTGAGGATCTTGAACGTGCCGCCGTCGCCGGCGACGCGGCTGCGGTCGACGACGCTCTGGTTGACCACCAGCAGCCACGGGTCGCTCGCGTCGGCCTCGCCGCGGGCGAAGGCGTCCAGCTGGCGCACCACGCCGTCGGCGGAGCCGAGGCCGGCGGCGACGCCGGGCACCGGGCCGGCGGGGGAGCGGAAGGCGAGGTCGCCGCGCAGCGCGGCGTGGACGGCGAACACCGACAGCCCCGGCCGCCAGGTCTTGCGGGCCTCCAGCAGGTCGTCGGGCACCTGCGCGCCGACGAGCATGTCGGCCAGCCGGGCCAGGTGCGCGCTGGACACCACGGCCCGGCGGGCGGCCACCCGCGTGCCGTCGGCCAGCCGCACCCCGGTCACCCGGTCGCCGGCGGCCTCGACCTGCGCCACCGGCGCCGAGCACACCACCCGCCCCCCGTGCGCCTCGATCTGGCGGACCAGCGCACCCGGCAGCGCGCCGGAGCCGCCGACCGGCGTCGACCAGCCGAAGGCCAGCCGCCCGGCGGTCAGCGACGACGGCAGGAAACCGGTGCCCGGCCGCCGCGGGTCCTGGATGGTCGCCATGGCCAGCCACAGCACGAACGAGCGGACGACGGGGTGCGCGAACCGCTCGTGGACGACGTCCCACGCGCTGCGCCGGCGCAGCGCCCGGTAGGCGTCGGCGGCGGGACCGTCGCCGAGGTCGAGGCCGGAGCTCCACCGGCCGTGGACGGCGGCCAGCCCGCCGGTCCACTCGCCGATCAGCTGCCGGAAGGCGCGCGCGTCGGCGGCCGACCACCGGGCCAGCTCCTCGGCCGTCGCCTCGAGGTCGCGGTGCATGACCAGCAGGTCGCCGTCGGGCTGGGGGAGGACCACCGCGGGGTCGGTGGCCAGGTACCGCAGGCCGTGACGGGCCTGCAGGCCGAGCTCGTCGTCGCGGATCAGCGGGTTGGACTGGATGAGCACGTGCGCGCTGGAGCACGAGTCGTGGGCGAAGCCGGGGAGGGTGAGCTCCTCGGTGATCGTGTCCCCGCCGGGCGCGGGCCCGGCCTCGAGCACCACGACCTCGAGCCCGGCCGCGGCCAGGTAGCCGGCCGCCACCAGCCCGTTGTGGCCCGCGCCCACCACGACGACGTCCGCACCCTCCGGCACCCCAGCCGCCATCCCGCCTCCCTCGTCCGGTCGGAACGGTGGCACTCCATGCACTCGATTGCAAGACTCGACCGGTCGTCGCCGGCATCCCGCGCGGCCTCCGCGGCCCGTGTCCGGGAGCCGGGGAGCGATGGCCGGCGGCTCCTGACGCGGGGGGATGAGCGTGTCGGCAACGTTCCCGCCACCGATTCCGCCAGAGTCCTTGACAGGCTGTGGTTGCCGTCACACCATTCGGCGAACCCGCAATCGATTGCGGCTCGGTCAGGAGGAAGCATGTCGCACGTTCGGCTCGGCCGGCGCCTCAGCACGCTGGCGGTCACGGGTCTGCTGGTGGCGGGCGTCGCCGCCTGCGGGGGCGACGACGGCGGTGGCGGCTCGGACGGCGACACGATCACCATCGGCACGTCGCTGCCCCTCACCGGCGAGTTCTCGCAGCCCGGCACCGCCGCCCAGGAGGGCTACCAGGTGTGGGAGCGGCTGGTGAACGAGAACGGCGGCCTGCTCGGCCGTGACGTCGAGCTGATCATCAAGGACGACGCCTCGAACCAGAACACGATCGTCGCCGACTACAACGCGCTGATCAGCCAGGACGAGGTGGACCTGCTGCTCGGCACGTTCTCCTCCCTGCTCAACCTGCCGGCGTCGGCGGTCGCCGAGCGCAACCAGATGCTCTTCGTCGAGCCGGCCGGTGGCTCGCCGGACATGTTCAACCGCGGCTTCGAGTACCTGTTCTTCGCCCAGCAGGCCACCGCCGACAAGCAGGGCCTGGTCTTCGCCGAGTGGATCGCGGGCCTGCCGGAGGACCAGCGGCCGCGGACGGCGGCGTACCCGACCATCGACGACCCGTTCGCGGCGCCGAACGTCGAGGGCATCCGCGAGGTCCTCGAGGCGGCCGGGATCGAGACGGTCTACCAGGAGACCTACGCGATCGACACCCGCAACTTCGACACGATCGTCAACGCGATGAAGAGCGCCAACCCCGACCTCGTCGTCAGCGGCGCGGTGTTCGAGGACGGCGTCGGCCTCATCCGCTCGATGCGCAAGCTCGGCTTCCAGCCCCGGTACCTGTACCAGACCAGCGCCCCCTCGCAGGCCGACCAGTTCGCCGAGGCGGTGGGCGTGGAGAACACCGAGGGGATCATGTACGCGGTCAGCCACACGCCGGAGGCCTCGACCCCCGGCAACGAGGACTTCGTGGCGACCTACGAGGAGATGTTCGGCGGGGCGCCGCCGGAGGACGCCGCCGACGCGTACGCCGCCGGCCAGGTGCTCCAGGCCGCCGTCGAGGCGGTCGGCAGCATCGACGACCAGAAGGCGCTGGCCGACTGGCTGCGCGAGAACCCGGTCGAGACCATCCTCGGCGAGCTGAGCTGGAACGAGGACGGCAGCCCGATCGGCGAGTTCCTCATCGGCCAGTGGCAGAACGGCACCTCGGAGATCATCCTGCCGACCGACGCCGCCACGACCGACGCGATCGTCCAGGGCTGGCTGCCCACGGGCGACGGCGCGTGACCGGTCCGACGAGCCCGCCGGGCGCGCACCCGCGCCCGGCGGGCCCGGGCTCGAGGAGGGGGACGGCATGACCGAGTTCGCGCAGAACCTGCTGCTCGGGCTGCTGCTGGGCGGGGTCTACGCGCTCGTCGCGGGTGGGCTGACCCTGATCTTCGGCGTCATGCGGGTGATCAACCTCGCCCACGGCGCCTTCCTGATCCTGGCGGCCTTCCTCACCTACAGCCTCTGGGACGCCGCCGGCATCGACCCGCTGCTGGCGATCGTGATCACCACGCCGGTGGTGTTCGCCCTGGGCTGGGTCACCTACAAGCTGTTCGTCGCCCGGATCCGCACCGCGCCCATGGTCTCGACCGTGCTGCTGACCTTCGGCCTGGCGCTGGTGCTCGAGGCGGCGATGGGCTCGATCTGGGGCAACAACTCCACGGCGATCCGCCCGAGCTACGCCGACGAGTCCTTCCACGTCTTCGGCCTGTTCCTGCCCAAGACGCAGGTGTTCGGCGGGCTGGTCGCCATCGCCGTCCTCGTGGTGCTCGGCCTGGTGCTGTCGCGCACCTGGCTGGGCCGGGCCATCCGGGCGGCCGCGGTCAACCCGGCCGGCGCCGAGCTGGTCGGCATCCGGGTGGCCTCGGTCGCCGCCCTGGTGTTCGGGCTCGGCATCGCCGCCGCCGGCGCCGGCGGCGCGATCGTCGGCGTCATGTACCCGTTCGTCCCCGGCGCCCACTACCAGTGGATCGCCCGCCTGCTGGCCATCGTCGTCCTGGGCGGGATGGGCAGCCTCAACGGGGCGATCCTCGGCGCGATGCTCTTCGGAGTCGCCGAGACCATGACCGCGGCCTACGTCTCGCCGGCCTGGGCCACCGCGGTGCCCTACCTGATCGTCTTCGCCGTGCTGCTGTTCCGGCCGCAGGGCCTGCTCGGTTCCCGTCTGCGAGAGGATGCGGTGGCGGCATGAGCCCCTCGGCCCGCGACCTGACCAGCCCGCTGTGGATCGGGCGGCTGCTGGTCGCCGTGGCGGCGGTCTTCCTCGTCGTCTTCCCGGTGGCGGTGGACGACGCCTACTACCAGAACATGATCATCCTCTCCCTGGTGTTCGCCATCGGCGCCAGCGGGCTGAACATCATCACCGGGTTCGCCGGCTACGTCTCGCTCGGCCAGGGCGCGTTCGTCGGGCTGGGCGGCTACACGATCGGCGTGCTGGCGACCCGCTTCGAGGGCGTGAACCCGTGGCTGTGGGTGCCGGTCGCCGGGCTGGTCGCCGCGGTCGTCGCCGTCGGCCTGGGCCTGGTGTCGCTGCGCTCCCGCGGCCCGGCGTTCGTGATCATCACCGTGGCGTTCCTGTTCCTCGTGCAGGTGCTCGCCGTCAACTGGGTGAGCGTCACCAACGGGACGGCGGGGCTGACCCTGCCGCTGCCCTCGTGGGACCGCGACGTCCTCAACTGGCCCTTCTACTACGCGCTGCTGGCGATCCTGGCCCTGCAGGTGCTCATGACCTGGTGGATCCGCCGGACCAAGCTGGGCATGGGCCTGATCGCCATCCGCGAGGACGAGACCAAGGCCGCGACCATCGGCATCAACCTGCCGATCGAGAAGATCATCGGGTTCGTCGCCAGCACCGTGTTCGTCGGCATGGCCGGTGCGGTCTACGGCTACTACCTGACCTTCATCGACCCGCGCGGCATGTTCAGCATCCTGATCAGCGTCCAGATCATCCTGTCGCTGCTGATCGGCGGCCGCGGCACGCTGTGGGGCCCGGTGCTCGGCGCGTTCCTCATCGAGCCGCTCAACGAGGTCGCGAACAACGACTTCGGCGGCGGCAACGCCCGGCTGTTCCTCTTCGGCGGGCTGCTCGTCGCCGTCGTCATCCTGCTGCCCAAGGGGGTGCTGCCGGCGGTCGAGTCGCTGCTCGACCGGCGGCGGACGAAGGGCAAGGCCGGCCTGGTCGGCGCGCGGATCGGCACCGGCGGCAGCCTCGAGTCGCTTAAGGAGCGGCTGCAGCCCGACACCACCACCCCGGCCGGCCGGCCGCTGCTGGAGGTCTCCGGCCTGCGCAAGAGCTTCGGCGGCCTGCGCGCGGTCGACGGCTGCTCGTTCACCGTGCCGGCCGGGTCGATCACCGGGCTGATCGGCCCGAACGGCTCGGGCAAGACGACGGTGTTCAACCTGATCGACAACACCATCGCCGCCGACGCCGGGGAGATCACCTTCGCGGGGAAGCGGATCGAGCGGCTGCCCTCGTGGGACCGGGCGCACCTCGGCCTCGGGCGCACGTTCCAGATCACCCGCCTGTTCGGCGAGATGACCGTGCTGGAGAACGTCGTCGCCGCGCAGCGCTCCTTCTCCCTCGGCCACCTCGGGAAGATCGCCGTCAGCGGCCCGGAGGCCCGGGCCGCGGAGGAGCTGCTGGAGTTCGTCGGCATGCGCGCCTTCCGCGACCAGAAGGCGCGGGCGCTGTCCTACGGCCAGCAGAAGCTGGTGGAGCTCGCCCAGATCCTCATGCTCGACCCGAAGCTGATCCTGCTCGACGAGCCCGCCGGCGGCATCAACCCGGTGCTGATCGAGCGGATGGCCGAGATGATCCGCGAGCTCAACTCCTACGGGAAGACGTTCCTCATCGTCGAGCACAACATGCCCTTCGTGCTGGGGCTGTGCGACCCGGTCCACGTCCTGTCCCGCGGGGCGACGATGGCGTCGGGCTCGCCGCAGCAGATCCAGGCCGACCCCGCCGTCATCGACGCCTACCTCGGCGACGACTTCCAGCTCGAGCCGGAAAGGGTGAGCTCCTGATGCTCAAGCTCCGCGGGGTGGTCGCCGGCTACGGCGGCGGCGACGTGCTGCAGGGCGTCGACATCGACGTCGAGCGCGGCGCGGTCGCCTGCATCGTCGGGCCCAACGGGGCGGGCAAGTCCACCGTGCTGCGCACGGTCAGCGGCCTGCTCAACCCCCGGCTCGGCGAGATCACGCTCGACGGGACGCCGATCCACCGGTCCACCCCGGCCGACATCCTCAAGGCCGGCGTCTCGCAGGTGCCGCAGGCCAACGCGCTCTTCCCGAACCTGACCGTGCGGGAGAACGTGCTGCTCGGCGGCTACATGATCCGCCGCGACCGGGGGCTGGTCCGCCGTCGGTACGACTCGGTGGCCGAGCTGTTCCCGATCGTCGCCGAGCGGGCGGCGGACAAGGCGGGCAACCTCTCCGGCGGCCAGCGCCGCATGGTCGAGTTCGCCCGCTCGCTGATGCTCGACCCGGTCCTGCTGCTGCTCGACGAGCCCTCGCTCGGCCTGGACCCCAAGGCCCTGCAGACGGTCTACCGGTCGGTGATGCTCATGCGGGAGAGCGGCAAGACGATCCTGGTGGTCGAGCAGAACGTGCGCTTCGGCATGCGCATGGCCACCGACGGCATCGTCATGGAGAGCGGCCGCGTGGTGACCCAGCGGACCGCGGAGGCGGTGCTCGCCGACCCCGACCTCGCGCAGATGTACTTCGGCGGCAGCACCGGCCACGCCCCGCCGCCGCCCGCGGCGGAGGCGGTGCCGGCCGACTCGGCCACGCCCGGGGCCGAGCCGCCCCCGCCGGGCCCGCAGCCGCCGGCCGCCGGCGGGGGGACGACGCCGCTGGCGGCCACCAGCACCCGCTGAGCCGGTCGCGCCGAGATGCGCACGGGGGGAGGTGTTCCGGGGTCGGGTCACCTCCCCCGTGCGCATCTCGGCGCGCCGGGCGGGTAGGCCCTCCCGGTGGCGAGCGCACCGGACCGCCGGTTCCCCTCCCGCGCGGCCGGGCTGCTCTACGGGCTCGGTCTCGGCGGGTTCGTCGACGGGATCGTGCTGCACCAGGTGCTGCAGTGGCACCACATGGTCAGCGACGTGCCCGGCCGGTCGCCGACGACGCTGGCCGGGCTGGAGCACAACACGGTGGCCGACGGCTTCTTCCACCTGGCCACCTGGGTGCTCGTGCTCGCCGCGTCCCTGGTCACGCTGCACGCCTGGCGGCAGGGCCGGCTCGCGCCGAGCTGGAGCTTCCACGTCGGCCTGGTGCTCGCCGGGTGGGGCGTCTTCAACCTCGTCGAGGGGCTGATCGACCACCAGCTGCTGGGCGTGCACCACGTCCGCGACGACCTCGGCGGCCCGCTGTCGTGGGACCTCGGCTTCCTCGCCTCCGGCGTCCTGCTGGTCGTCGGGGGCTGGGCGCTGCACCGCCGCGGCGTGCGGGCGATGGTGGTCGCAGGGGCTTGATCCGGCCCGGCGCCGAGGGGAGGCTGTGACCCACAACACAGCCCGTCGCGCCAATGGAGGCCGCCGTGGAAGCCAGGGTCGGTGACCGGATCGTCGTCCATTCCACCCACCAGGGGGAGCCGGAGCGCACCGGAGAGGTGCTCGAGGTGCGGGGTGAGTCGGGCGGGCCCCCGTACCTGGTGAAGTGGTCGCCCGACGGGCACACGGGGCTGTTCTACCCGTCCGGCACCGCGGCCGTGGTCCGCGAGACCGCAGCCGGCTGAGCGGGACGGGCAGCCATGGCGAAGGACACCGGGACGGCGCCGGCGCCGCGTCCCGCACAGCAGGTGCGCAACGTGGCGCTGGTGGGCCACGCCGGCGCGGGGAAGACGACGCTCGCCGAGGCGCTGCTGGTCGCCACGGGCGCGCTGCCCCGGGCCGGCCGGGTCGAGGAGGGCACGACCTGCCTCGACAACGAGGAGGTCGAGGTCCGCCAGCAGCGCTCGGTGTCCCTCGGCGTGGCGGCCGTGGAGCACGCCGGGCACAAGCTGAACCTCCTGGACACCCCCGGCTCGCCCGACTTCGTCGGCGAGCTGCGGGCGGGGCTGCGCGCCGCCGACGCGGCCCTGTTCGTGGTGTCCGCCGTCAACGGTGTCGACGCCGCGACCGTCCAGCTGTGGGAGGAGTGCGCCGCCGTCGGCATGCCGCGCGCGGTGGTCATCACCCAGCTGGACCGGCCGCGGGCCGACGTCGACGAGGCCGTCCGCATGTGCCAGCTGATGCTGGGGGAGGGCGTCTTCCCCCTGCACCTGGTCGAGCGCGGCGCCGACGGCTCGCCCACCGGGCTGGTCTCGCTGCTGGAGCCGCACGTCGAGGTCAGCGACGCCGACCGGCTCCGCGGCGAGCTCATCGAGGGGATCATCGGCGAGTCCGAGGACGAGTCCCTCATGGACCGCTACCTCGGCGGCGAGGAACTGGCCGTCGCCGACCTGATCGCCGACCTGGAGACCGCGGTCGCGCGCGGGCACTTCCACCCGATCCTGGCCGTCGCCCCGCTGACCGGCGTCGGCGTGGCGGAGCTGCTGGACCTGCTCGTCTCGGCGTTCCCCTGCCCCATGGAGCACGGCTGCCCGCCGGTCACCCGGCCCGACGGCGGCCCGGCCCCGTCGCTGTCGTGCGACCCCGACGGCCCGCTGGTGGCCGAGGTCGTCAAGACGACGACCGACCCCTACGTCGGCCGGGTGTCGCTGGTCCGCGTCTTCTCGGGCACCCTGCGGCCGGACACGCCGGTGCACGTCTCCGGCCACGGCATGGCCGACCGCGGGCACCCCGACCACGACGTCGACGAGCGGATCGGCGC
This sequence comes from Geodermatophilus sp. SYSU D00691, assembly GCF_054050275.1. Lineage (NCBI taxonomy): Bacteria > Bacillati > Actinomycetota > Actinomycetes > Geodermatophilales > Geodermatophilaceae > Geodermatophilus > Geodermatophilus sp. SYSU D00691. Next base: position 83,233 of record NZ_JBJGYZ010000007.1, on the reverse strand, counting down.
GCTCTCCTCACCGCTGGGCGCGACCCTGCGCACGGTCTCCTCCTGCCCGGCCGGCGACGTCTGCGCCGTCGCGCGCCTGACCTCGGCCGAGACCGGCGACACCCTCTCCTCCCCGGAGGACCCCCGGCTGGTGCCGCCGTGGGACCTGCCCGTCCCGCAGGTGCCGGTCGCGGTCGAGGCCGCCTCGCGCGCCGACGAGGACCGGCTGGCCACCGCCCTCGCCCGGCTGGTGGCGGAGGACCCCACCGTGCGGCTCGAGCGCCGCGCCGACACCAACCAGCTGCTGCTGTGGTGCGTCGGGGAGGCGCACGCCGAGGTGCTGCTCGACCGGCTGCGCACGCGGCACGGGGTCGCCGTCAACACGGTGCCGGTCCGGGTGCCCATGGTGGAGACCCTCGCCGGGCCGGCGCGGGTGACCGGCCGGCACGTCAAGCAGTCCGGCGGCCACGGGCAGTACGCGATCGTGGTGCTCGAGGTCGAGCCCGGTCCCCCCGGTTCGGGCATCGTCTTCGAGCAGCGGATCGTCGGCGGCACCGTGCCCAGCCAGTTCCACGGCAGCGTGGAGAAGGGCGTCCGCGCGCAGGCCGAGCGGGGTGTCTCCGGTGACCGGCCGATCGTCGACGTCCACCTGACCCTGGTCGACGGCAAGGCGCACTCGGTCGACTCCTCCGACGCCGCGTTCCAGGCGGCCGGCGCCCTGGCGCTGCGCGAGGCGGTGGCCGCGTCGGGCACGAAGGTGCTCGAGCCGTGGTGCGAGGTGGAGGTGTCGGTGCCCGCGGAGTACGTGGGCGCGGTGATGAGCGACCTCTCCTCGCGGCGGGCCCGGGTCACCGGCAGCGACGCCGACCCCGATCCCGACCGCGACCGGACCGTCGTCCGGGCCGAGGTGCCGGAGGTCGAGCTGCTCACCTACGGCAGCGCGCTGCGCTCGGTCTCCCACGGCACCGGCAGCTTCAGCCGGCGGCCGCTGGGCTACGAGCCGGCCCCGGCGTCGGTGGTGGCCGTCCCGGTGTGAGGGTGGCGCGGTAGCAGGGGCGCTGGAGCGGCCCTCGTGCATTGACCCGCCGCGGGCTCGCGAGTGGTGGGGGGCGCGAGGGTCCTTCGACTAGCCTCGGGCACGGTGTGCACGAGGCTGGAGGAGCAGTGACGACGTCGAACGGGCCGTCGGCCGCTGCCCACGTCCCCCCGGGCACCTCCGCCGTCCCCCTGCCCGACCGCAACCTGCTGGCCGACCGCGTGTGGACGGTGCCCAACGCGCTGTCGGTGCTGCGGCTGCTCGGCGTCCCGCTGTTCCTCTGGCTGCTGCTGGGCCCCGAGGCCGACGGCTGGGCGATCGTCGTGCTGGCCCTGTCCGGCCTCAGCGACTGGGCCGACGGCAAGCTCGCCCGGCTGCTCGACCAGGGCAGCCGGCTGGGCGCGCTGCTCGACCCGGCGGCCGACCGCCTCTACATCGTCGCCGCGCTGGTCGCGCTGACGCTGCGCGGGGTCGTGCCCCTGTGGCTGGTGCTCGTGCTGCTCGGCCGCGAGGTGGTGCTGGCGGTGACGCTGCTGGTGCTGCGCCGCTACGGCTACATGCCGCTGCAGGTGCACTACCTGGGCAAGGCCGCGACGTTCCTCATGCTCTACGCCTTCCCGATCCTGCTGCTGGCCCAGGGCGACGGGCCCGTGGCGCGGGTGGCCGAGCCGGTGGCGTGGGCCTTCACCATCTGGGGCACCGCCTTCTACCTGCTCGCCGGCCTGCTCTACGTGGTGCAGGCGGCCGGCCTGGTGCGCGCGGCGCGTACCGGGGCGGGGCCGTGAGCTCCACCGTGCAACGCGGCGGCGGGCTGCGCTCGATGGGCGCCTCGCTGCTCGACCAGGTGATGGCCGAGACCCTCGACCCCGCCTACGCGCAGGCCGCGGCCCGCAAGGCCGCGGCGGCGGGGGAGGAGCCGCCGGGCACCGGTCCGCGGCGGCGCCGGGGGCAGCTCGTGGTGGCGCTGGTCATGGTGGTCGCCGGGCTGCTCGCCGCGGTCACCTACGACCAGGCCGCCGCCGGGGCGGGTGGCCGCGAGGAGGTCCGCTCGGCGCTGCTGGGCGACATCCGCGACGAGACCGCCACCGCCGACGGGCTCGCCGACCAGCTGGCCGCGCTGCGCACCGAGGTGAACCGGACCCGTGAGCAGGCGCTGCGGACCACCGCCGTGGGCCAGCGCGCGCTCGAGCAGCTCGCCGCCGCCGAGGCAGGCGCGGCGGCGGTGGCGGTGACCGGTCCGGGCCTGCTGGTGACGCTGGCCGACGCCGAGCCCGACGCCGACTCCGACCCGGTCGGCGGGGAGGCCGAGACCGACCCCAACGGCCTCGTGCGCGACGGCGACCTGCAGCTGGTGGTCAACGCGCTGTGGGCCGCCGGGGCGGAGGCGGTCAGCATCAACGGGCAGCGGCTCGGGCCGACGAGCGCGATCCGCTTCGCCGGCGAGGCGGTGCTGGTGGACTTCAACCCGGTGACCAACCCGTACGAGGTGAGCGCGATCGGCGACCCGGACGCGCTGCGCGACGAGTTCCTCGCCAGCCCCGAGGTCGGCGCCCTGGCCGTGATCTCCGAGTCCTACGGGCTGCGTTTCGACTTCGCCAAGGAGAACGAGCTGTCCCTGCCCGCCGCCGCCCCGCCCGAGCTGCGCTCGGCCGTGCCCCTCCCGGACGAGCCGGCACCGGACCAGGCCCCGGGGGGCTGACCCGTGATCCCGATCCTCGGCCTGGCCCTCGGCGTCGTCCTCGGGCTGGTCTTCGACCCCACCGTGCCGCTGTGGCTGCAGCCCTACCTGCCGATCGCGGTGGTCGCCGCGCTGGACGCCGTCTTCGGCGGGTTCCGCGCCCGCCTCGACGGCATCTTCGACGCGAAGGTGTTCGTCATCTCGTTCGTGTCCAACGTGGTCGTGGCGGCGCTGATCGTCTTCCTCGGCGACCAGCTGGGGGTCGGCGCGCAGCTGTCCACCGCCGTCGTCGTCGTGCTGGGCATCCGCATCTTCGGCAACGCGGCGGCGATCCGCCGGCACGTCTTCCGGGCATGAGCGGCGAGCCGCGGCCCGGCGCCGCGCCGGAGGAGGACCCGCCCGGCGGGCCGGGAGCCGAGGTCCCGGCCGAGGCGTGCGTCGACCCCGCCGAGCCGGGGCCGGACGAGGGGGCGCAGCCGGACGACGAAGCGCAGCCGGACGACGCGAGCGAAGGTGCCGAGCCCGACGACGGGGCGGAGCCGGCGGTCGCCGAGCAGGCCGACGAGGGAGCCACCCCGGCGCCCCGCCGCCGCCGGCGCGATCCGCTGGCCGCGGTGCTGATCGGCGTCCTCACGCTGCTGCTCGGCTTCGCCTTCGCGGTGCAGGTGCGCAGCAACGACGCAGAAGGGCTGCTGGCCGGTGCGCGCGAGGAGGACCTGGTCCGCATCCTCGACGAGCTCAACGCGCAGGAGGACCGGCTGCGCCAGCAGATCGCCGAGCAGCGCGCGGCGCTCGAGCAGCTGAACAACTCCGACAGCCAGTCCGCGGCCGCGCTGGAGGAGGCCCGCCAGCGGGCCGAGGCCATCGGCATCCTCAACGGCACGATCCCCGCCCAGGGCCCGGGCCTGCGCATGGTGATCCGCGACCCCGACGGCGAGGTGCGGGTCGCCGACCTGCTCGACGCCATCCAGGAGCTGCGCGGCGCCGGGGCCGAGACCATGCAGATCGACGGCGTGCGCATCGGGGTCTCCAGCGCGGTCACCGGCGAGCCCGGGGAGCTGCTCGTCGACGGCCAGGAGATCACCGCGCCCTACGAGGTGCTGGCCATCGGCTCGCCACCCGACCTGGAGACGGCGATGAACATCCCCGGCGGCGTGGTCCAGCGGATCGGCGGCCGCGGCGGGTCGGTCGAGATCGCCCAGGCCGACCTGGTCGTGGTGGACGCGTTGCGACCCCTCGACACGCCTGAATACGCTTCGCCGGAGTCCGACGGCGACTGACGCCGTCGCCACCCCACCCCCTGCACGAGGAGCCGCACCGCATGGCCACACCCGGCGACCGCCGTTACACCGACCAGCACGAGTGGGCCCTGGTCCAGGGCTCCGAGGACGGTGCGACGGTCGTGCGGGTCGGGATCACCGACCACGCGCAGGACGCGCTGGGCGACATCGTGTACGTCCAGCTGCCCGAGGTGGGGGAGGAGGTGGCCCCCGGCGCCGCCATCGGCGAGGTCGAGTCGACCAAGTCGGTGTCCGACGTGTACGCGCCGCTCGCCGGCGTCGTCAGCGCCGTCAACGACCGCCTCGCCGACGCACCGGAGACGGTCAACGCCGATCCGTACGGCGAGGGCTGGCTGGTGGAGATCCGCGTCGAGGGCGGCGACGACCCGACCGCCGGCCTGCTCGACGCCGACGCCTACCAGGCGCTGGTCGACGCGTCCTAGAGTGCGCCGACCACGGGCGTTACGGGCGCGTTGCGCTCACTATGCTCTCGGTCGGACCGGGTCTTCCGACGGCCAGTCGGCGAGGCCCGACCCTCGCTCTGTTCGTCCGGTTGACCCTCGGGCCGACCGGCTGGTTCCATGACCCACGGCGCGCCGTGACCCCACGGTGGCCGACCCGCGACGGGCTGTCCGGCCCGTCGTACGCCGGCCGCCGCCGGCCAGCCACCTGGCCCGCGGCGGTGCCACCTGCACCGGAGGAGACAGACGTGCACTGCACTCGTTGTGGCCACAACAACCCCGAGGGCAGTCGCTTCTGCGCGCAGTGCGGTGCCGCCCTGTCGCAGGAGCGGGTGGGGGAGTCGACCAGCGTCATCCCCAAGGTCGGCGGCGAGGACTCCGGCGAGCAGGTCGAGGTCACCCCGGACACCGCCGACGCGCACGCCGGCGCCGTCGACTCGCTGCCGCCCGGCTCGGCCCTGCTGGTGGTCAAGCGCGGCCCGAACGCCGGCAGCCGGTTCCTCCTCGACCAGGACGTGACCACCGCCGGCCGGCACCCCGACAGCGACATCTTCCTCGACGACGTGACCGTCAGCCGCCGGCACGTCGAGTTCCACCGCGAGGGCGGTGGCTTCTCGGTGCACGACGTCGGCAGCCTCAACGGCACCTACGTCAACCGCGAGCCGGTCGACGTCGCCACCCTCGCCGGGGGCGACGAGGTGCAGATCGGCAAGTTCCGGCTGGTCTACCTCACCGGTCCGCGCACCGGCGAGCCCGCCGCCCGCTGACCGGTGCCCGACCCGCGCGAGAGCGCGATCGGGACCGCCGCCGACCAGCACACCCCCCGCCTGACCATCGGCGAGGTGCTGGCTGTTCTTCGCGACGACTTCCCCGACGTGACGATCAGCAAGATCCGGTACCTGGAGTCCGAGGACCTCGTCCACCCGCAGCGCACGCCGTCGGGCTACCGGAAGTTCTCCTCGGCGGACGTGGCGCGGCTGCGCTACGTCCTGGCCGCGCAGCGCGACCACTACCTGCCGCTGCGCGTCATCAAGGAGCACCTCGAGGCGCTCGACCGGGGTGAGCCGCTGCCCGCGTCGGCCACCGGCCCGGTGGCCGTGCCGCCGCCGGTGGCCGGCGGGCCGGGCGGGGACGACGACCGCGGCGGGCCGATGCCGGCCGACCAGTTCGCCCGGGCCGCCGGCCTGGAGCCCGAGCAGCTGGCCGACTGCGTGCAGTTCGGGCTGCTCGTGCCCGACGGGAAGGGCCGCCACCCCGCCGCCGACCTGCCGGTCGCCCGGGCCGCCGCGGGGCTGGCCCGGCACGGCATCGAGCCGCGGCACCTGCGCGGCTACAGCAACGGCGCCGACCGCGAGGCGGGGCTGATCGAGCAGCTGGTGGCGCCGCTGCTGCGGGCCCGCTCGGAGGAGGCGCGGGCCCGCGCGACGGAGAAGCTGCGGGAGCTCGCGGCGCTCTCCGCGCAGCTGCACACCGCCCTGCTGGAGGCGCGACTCCGGGATCTCCTCCGCCCCTAGGTCGGGCGTACCGTGAGGGCGTCGGGTGCCGGGCCGCGCACCGGGTGCCCGACGTGACCGCCCGCGCCCGCTACCCCCGGGCCGCTGTTGAGGGAGCCGCACCGTGCAGGAGCTTCGAGTCGTCGGCGTGCGTGTGGAGCTGCCGGGCAACCAGCCGATCCTGCTGCTCAAGGAGACGCAGGGCGAGCGGTACCTCCCGATCTGGATCGGCGCGGTCGAGGCCGCCGCGATCGCGTTCGAGCAGCAGGGCGTGCGCCCGGCCCGGCCGATGACCCACGACCTGCTCAAGGACGTCGTCCGTGCGCTCGGCGCCACCCTGGAGGCGGTCAACATCACCGAGATGCGCGACGGCATCTACATCGCCGAGCTGGTCTTCGGCGACGACCGGGTGGTCAGCGCCCGGCCCTCCGACGCCGTCGCCCTCGCCGTGCGCACCGGCGCGCCGATCTTCGGCGCCGAGGACCTGCTCGACGAGGTGGGGATCGAGATCCCCGACGAGCAGGAGGACGAGGTCGAGAAGTTCCGGGAGTTCCTCGACCAGATCTCGCCGGAGGACTTCGGCGCGGGCTCGGGGTCCGGCGGCTGAACTCCGGCGGCCGTGCTCCGGTGACCGGACCCCCGGGGCCGGGACGGACGGTTCCGGATCGCGGTCCGGTCACGAGTCGTACCGCGACCGGAGCGAGGGCCGGTCGCGGCGGTAGGGTCGCTGCACCCACCTCGTTCGGGTAGAGCACAGCGACACGCCGCCTTCCTCAGTTGACCCACCCCAGGGCCCGGCTTACGGTCGGCGAACAACACCGGTGTGACGCCTGAGGTTGGTGGGTGCAGCGCCGGGTCCACCGCCGCAGCTGCGGGCCGGGACACGAGGAGGACGCTGGACGTGAGCGACCAGAGCAACGGCTCCCAGGGTCAGCTCTTCAGCGACGCCGCGGTCGGCGCGCCCTCCTACGACGACGTGGACACCGATCTCGTCGGTTACCGGGGCCCCACCGCCTGCGCCGCCGCGGGCATCACCTACCGGCAGCTGGACTACTGGGCGCGCACCGGCCTCGTCGCCCCGTCGGTGCGCACCGCCACCGGCTCGGGCACGCAGCGGCTGTACTCCTTCCGCGACATTCTGGTGCTCAAGGTCGTCAAGCGGCTGCTCGACACCGGCGTCTCGCTGCAGAACATCCGCAAGGCCGTCGACCACCTGCGCAACCGCGGCATCAAGGACCTCGCCAACGTCACGCTGTTCTCCGACGGCGCCACGGTCTACGAGTGCACCTCCGCCGAGGAGGTCGTCGACCTGCTCGCCGGCGGTCAGGGGGTCTTCGGCATCGCGGTCTCCGGTGCACTGCGCGAGCTGTCCGGCGAGCTGGCCGAGCTGCCGGCCGAGCGCATCGACGGCAGCACCGTGCACCTCTCCGACGACGAGCTGTCCCAGCGCCGCCGCCGCCGCGCCGCCGTCTGAGCCGCCTCACCCGCTCTCCTCCGGCTCCGCCCGCGCCGCAGCGCGGGTTCCGCACGTGATCGGCGGGCGGTGCGGGGCGCCGTGGGCCGGTCCTTTCCGCTGGTAACCTCCAGCCAGTGACAGACCGCGCGCTGCCGTCGCTCGCCGACCTCGATCCGTCCGGTTCCTTCCCCGCCCGCCACATCGGCCCACGGCCGGACGAGACGGCCCAGATGCTCGCCGCCGTCGGCTACGACTCCCTCGACGCGCTGGTCGACGCCACCGTGCCCGAGGCCGTCCGCGACCGCGCGCCGCTGGCCCTGGCGCCCGCCGCCGACGAGGCCGCCGTCCTGGCCCAGCTGCGCGAACGCGCGGCCGACAACGACGTCTACACCTCGATGATCGGGTTGGGGTACCACGGCACGGTCACGCCCGCGGTGATCCAGCGGAACATCCTCGAGAACCCCGCCTGGTACACCGCGTACACGCCCTACCAGCCCGAGATCAGCCAGGGCCGGCTCGAGGCGCTGCTGAACTTCCAGACGGTGGTCGCCGACCTGACCGGCCTGCCCGTCGCCGGCGCCTCCATGCTCGACGAGGCCACCGCCGCCGCCGAGGCGATGACGCTGGTCCGCCGCGCGGGGCGCGCCAAGCCCGACGCCGTCTTCGTGGTCGACGCCGACACGCTGCCGCAGACCCTCGCCGTGCTGGCGACCCGCGCCGAGCCGCTGGGCATCCGGTTGCACGTCACCGACCTGTCCGGCGGCTGGCCGGCCGACCTGCCCGAGGCCGGGGCGTTCGGCGTCCTGCTGTCCTACCCGGGTGCCAGCGGCGCCGTGCGCGACCACCGCGCGCTGGCCGCCGCCGCCCACGAGGCCGGCGCTTCCGTCGTCGTCGCCGCCGACCTGCTCGCCCTCACCCTGCTGGAGGCGCCGGGGGAGTGGGGCGCCGACGTCGCCTGCGGGACGACGCAGCGCTTCGGCGTCCCGCTGGGCTACGGCGGCCCGCACGCCGGCTACCTCTCGGTGCAGGAGAACCTCGCCCGGCAGCTGCCCGGCCGGCTGGTCGGCGTCTCGGTCGACGCCGACGGCGCCCCGGCCTACCGGCTGGCGCTGCAGACCCGCGAGCAGCACATCCGCCGCGAGAAGGCGACCAGCAACATCTGCACCGCGCAGGTGCTGCTCGCCGTCATGGCCGGCGCCTACGCCACCTACCACGGCGCCGAGGGCCTGGCGGCCATCGCCGCCCGGGTGCACCGCAGCGCCCAGGCGCTGGCCGGCTGGCTCACCGCCGGCGGGCTGGAGCTGGCCCACGACAGCTACTTCGACACCCTCGCCGTCCGGGTGCCCGGCCGGGCCGACGAGGTGCTCGCGGCGGCGGCGCAGCGGCGGATCAACCTGTGGCGGGTCGACGCCGACACCGTCCAGGTCGCGTGCGACGAGACCACCACGCCCGAGATCCTGCGCGCGGTGGCCGAGTCCTTCGCGGTGGCCGCGGGCGAGCTGCCCGAGGGGGGTCCGGACGCGCTCCCGGCCGGGCTGCGCCGGCGCACGCCGTACCTGACCCACCCGGTCTTCTCCGCGCACCGGTCGGAGACGGCGATGCTGCGCTACCTGCGGTCGCTGTCGGACAAGGACCTCGCGCTCGACCGCACGATGATCCCGCTGGGCTCGTGCACCATGAAGCTCAACTCCGCGGTCGAGATGGCCGCGGTCACCTGGCCGGAGTTCGCGGCCCTGCACCCGTTCGCCCCGGCCGAGCAGGCCCGCGGCTACCGGCGGCTGATCGACGAGCTGTGCGCCGACCTGGCCGAGATCACCGGCTACGCGGCGGTCAGCGTCCAGCCCAACGCCGGCTCGCAGGGGGAGTTCGCCGGCCTGATGGCCATCCGCGGCTACCACCGCTCCCGCGGTGACGAGCACCGCGACGTCTGCCTCATCCCGAGCTCCGCGCACGGCACCAACGCCGCCAGCGCGGTGATGGCCGGCATGCGCGTCGTCGTGGTGGCCTGCGACGACGCCGGCAACGTCGACCTCGGCGACCTGCGGGCCAAGGTCGGGCAGCACGCCGCGCGGCTGGCCGCGATCATGCTCACCTACCCCTCGACCCACGGGGTGTTCGAGACCGAGGTGCAGGAGATCTGCGCGGCGGTGCACGACGCCGGCGGCCAGGTCTACGTCGACGGGGCGAACCTCAACGCGATGGTGGGGCTGGCCCGGCCGGGCCGGTTCGGCTCCGACGTCAGCCACCTCAACCTGCACAAGACGTTCTGCATCCCGCACGGCGGCGGCGGTCCGGGTGTCGGGCCGATCGGGGTCGCCGAGCACCTGGTGCCGTTCCTCCCCGGTCACCCGCTGGCCGACACCGGCGGCGCGGGGCCGACGATCTCGGCCGCGCCGTGGGGCTCGGCCGGCATCCTGCCGATCTCGTGGGCCTACCTGCGGCTGATGGGCCCCGACGGGCTCCGGCGGGCCACCGAGCACGCCATCCTCGGCGCCAACTACCTCGCCGCCCGGCTGCGCGAGCACTTCCCGGTGCTCTACACCGGCGCCACCGGCCTCGTGGCGCACGAGTGCATCCTCGACATCCGGCCGCTGACCAAGGCGACCGGGGTGACCAACGACGACATCGCCAAGCGGCTCATCGACTTCGGCTTCCACGCGCCGACGATGAGCTTCCCGGTCGCCGGGACGCTGATGGTCGAGCCCACCGAGAGCGAGGACAAGGGCGAGCTCGACCGGTTCGTCGAGGCGATGGCGACGATCCGCGCGGAGATCGGCAAGGTCGCCGCCGGCGAGTACGACCGGACGGACAACCCGCTGCGCAACGCGCCGCACACGCTCGCCATGGTGGCGGGGGAGTGGGGCCGGCCCTATCCGCGGGAGACGGCGGTCTTCCCGGTGCGCGGGCTGGTGGGCCGGCAGTACCTCAGCCCGGTGCGGCGCATCGACCAGGCCTACGGCGACCGGAACCTGGTCTGCTCGTGCCCGTCGCCGGAGGCGTTCGCCGAGCCCGACCCGGCCGAGATCGCCACCGACCTGGACGGGGGGCGCACCCCGGCGCGGGCCGAGAGCGCACCCGACGACCTGGGGACGACGGAGGACGTGGTGGGCGCCCGGGCCTGAGGGCGCCCGGCGCTACACCAGCTGGGGCAGCTGCCAGGTGTGGTGGTCGGGGACCGCCCGGCCGTCGGGCAGCAGCTCGCCGTCGTCGTCGAACAGCACGACGCCGTTGCACAGCAGCCGCCAGCCCTGCTCGGGGTGGCTGGAGACGACGACGGCCAGGTCGCGGGCGTCGCTGTCGGCGTCGGGGCACGGGGTGGTGTGGGAGCACATGGTCTCTCCTGGGGAAGCTCCGGCCGGGCAGCCGGTGTCACTAGGCGTGTTCGTCCTGTTACGGGCGTGCCGGAAGTGTGCCCCCGCTCACACCTCCTTGTCAGCGGGTGCACGCGCCACCGTCACCCGCCGGGGTGGGCAGTTCCCGCCATGGCGCACCGCCCGGACCGCGGCGCAGCATGCCCACCGGCCACGCCCGCCACACGGCCGGGATCCGGACGGTCCGTGCCGGAACGGCACCGCCCCGATGAGTCGCCGTCCCGCCCGGGGTCCGACCAGCATGACCACCGGAGAGATCGACCCCAGGTACGGCGACGCGTCGGCCACCCCGCCGCCGTGGGCCGACATCGAGCGCCTGCTGAGCGAGGCGCAGCTGTACTGGATCGTCACCGTCCGCGCCGACGGCCGTCCCCACGCCGTCCCGCTCGTCGGCGTGTGGCACGAGGGCGCCTTCGCGTTCTGCACCGGCGCCGAGGAGCAGAAGTCGCGCAACCTCGACACCAACCCGCACGTCGCGGTGACGACCGGCAGCACCGGGGCGGGCGGCTGGGACAGCGGGACCGACGTGGTCGTCGAGGGCACCGCCGTCCGCGTGACCGACCCCGCCGAGCTGCGGCAGTTGGCCGGGGCATGGCTTGCCAAGTACGGCGACGACTGGCACTTCGAGGTGTCCGGCGAGGAGTTCGTCGAGGTGGTCGAGGGCGGTGGCCGCGCCCGGGTCTACTGGGTCCCGCCGGCCAAGGTCCTCGCGTTCGGCGGCGGGCACGGGCAGACGCGCTACCGCCGCTGAGCCCTCACAGCTTGCGCAGCAGCACCCGGCGCACCGAGTGGTCGGCCGACTTCTGCAGCACCAGCCGGGCCCGGGAGCGGGTGGGCGCGATGTTGTCGCGCAGGTTCGGGCCGTTGACCGCCGACCAGATGCCCAGTGCCGTCTCCCGGGCCTGCTCGTCGGAGAGGTCGGCGAACCGGTGGAAGTACGCCGAGGTGTCGGCGAACGCCGTCCGGCGCAGGGCGAGGAACCGGTCGACGTACCACTGCCGGATGTCGGCCTCGGCGGCGTCGACGTAGACGGAGAAGTCGAAGAAGTCGGAGAGGAAGACCTCCGGGACCGTGCCGTCGGCCCGGTGGCCGGCCTGCAGCACGTTGAGGCCCTCGATCACCACGATGTCGGGCCGGTGCACCGTCTGCCGGGCCTCGGGGACGATGTCGTAGGACTGGTGGGAGTACACCGGGGCGCTCACGTCCGGCAGCCCCGACTTCACGTCGGCCAGGAAGCGCAGCAGCGCCCGCCGGTCGTAGCTCTCCGGGAAGCCCTTGCGGCCGAGCAGCCCCCGCGCCTCCAGGACGGCGTTGGGCAGCAGGAACCCGTCGGTGGTGACCAGGTCGACCCGCGGGGCGCCGGGCGAGGCGGCGAGCAGCGTCTGCAGCAGGCGCGCCGTCGTGCTCTTGCCGACGGCGACGCTGCCGGCGACGGCGATGACGTAGGGCACCTTCTCCGTGCGGTCGCCGAGGAAGGCGTGCTGCGCCGCCCACAGCGCGCGGCTGGCGGCGACGTGCAGGTCGAGCAGCCGGGCCAGCGGCAGGTAGACCGTGGTCACCTCGTCGAGGTCGATCCGGTCGCCCAGGCTGGCCAGCGCCTCCAGCTGCGCCGCGTCGAGCGGCAGCGTCGAGCCCGCCGCGAGGGCTCGCCACGAGCCGCGGTCGAACACCGCGTAGGGCGAGATCTGGGGTCGGGTCCCGGCCGTCACGGCGACCATGGTGCCGTCCGGGCTTGCGGGGTCACCCGGCCGGGTGGGCGGGGACGGCCGATCGGCTGGAACCGGCAGACCCGGGCGGAGCTGCGTCTACTGTGCCGGTGTGCCGACTTCGCGCGGGCTGCTCGACTGCATCGAGCGCTACTTCGCCGCCGCGCCGCTGCTCGACGCGCGGATCGAGGCGGTCGGCGCGCTCGACGTGCCGATCGGTGACCCCGCCTGGCCCTACCCGGCCCGGCCGCGCGCCGGCGCCGGCAAGGTGACCCCCAACGACGTCGCCGCCGCCGTCGTCCTGCAGGAGGGCAGCGGCCTGCCGGTGGGCCTCGAGTGGACCGGCGAGCGCTCGCCGGAGCTGGCCGCGGTGGCCCGGCAGGCGGGCCTGGCCGTCGACGAGCTGCCGCTGCTGGTCGCCGACGAGCCGGTGGAGCTGCTGCTGCCGCACGGCGTCCGGCTCTACCTGGTGGGCGCCGAGGACCCCGAGCTGCCCCGCTACGAACGGGTCGCCCAGGTCGCCTTCGCCCACCCCGGCGGGCGCCGGGACGTCGACGAGGGGCCGCTGGACACCTCGCCGGAGGCCGAGGCCCGCACGGCGGTGCTGCGCGAGCGGATCGCCGCCGGCCGCACGGTGATGATGGTCGCCGTCGAGGACGACGAGCCGGTCGCCGTCGGCTCGCACCAGCCGGTCGACGTCGACGGCGCCGAGGTGTCGGAGATCGTCGGGGTGGCCACGCTGCCCCGGCTGCGCGCCCGGGGGCTGGGCGCCGCGCTCGCCTCGGCGCTCACGGCGCACGCCCGCGAGACCGCCGACCTGGTCTTCCTCACCGCCGGCGACGACGACGTCGCCCGGGTCTACGAGCGGGTCGGCTTCGCCCGCCTCGCCACGACGGGCGTCGCCGAACCCCCCGACACCGCCTCCTGACCCCGTGCTCCGTCGCGATCGCGCCCGCGGGCTCGATCGCGACGGAGCACGGTCCTCAGCCCTCCTCGTAGGTGGCGACCAGGGTGGCGCGGGCCAGCGTGTGGGAGAACAGGTTGAAGCCGAGCACGGCCGGGGTCGTGTCCGGGCCGACGTCCAGCCGGTCGGTGTCCACCGCGTGGACGACGACGAAGTACCGGTGCGGCCCGTGGCCCGACGGGGGAGCGGCGCCCACATAGCCGGCGAAGCCGCCGTCGTTGCGCAGCTGCACCGCCCCCTCGGGCAGCCGCGGCGAGTCCTTGTCGCCCGCGCCGCTGGGCAGCTCGGTCACCGACGCCGGGATGTTCGCCACCGCCCAGTGCCAGAAGCCGCTGCCCGTGGGGGCGTCCGGGTCGTAGACGGTGACCGCGAAGCTCCGCGTGCCCTCGGGGAAGCCCGACCAGGACAGCTGCGGCGAGCGGTCCGCACCGCCGGCGCCCATCACCCCGCTGACGTGCGGCTGCGCGAGCGGTGCGCCGTCGGAGCAGTCGGTGCTGGTCACCGTGAAGCTCGGCACCTGGGGCAGGAAGTCGTACGGGTTCGGCGGCACGGGACGGTCGGCCATGAGCAGCTCCCTCGGTCTCGGGCGGACGGCGGCGCCGTCCCTCGACCGCGACCCTAGGCACCGGCGTGGCCGCCTGCTCGACCAGCCAGTTCGAGCAGGCGGCCGTGCAGGAACGCGCGGTCGGCCGGATCGGCGGCCAGGAACAGCGCGTGCCGGTAGTCGGCCACCGCGCCCGCCTCGTCACCGGCGCGCCGGCGCAGGTCGGCCCGCGCGGCCGGCAGCCACGGGTAGCGGGCCAGCGCCGGGTCGTCGGCGACCGCCGCGACGGCCCGCAGCCCGGCCGCCGGCCCGTCCACCTCCGCCACCGCCACGGCCCGGTTGAGCGCCACCACGGGCGTCGGCCACTCGGCCAGCAGGGCGTCGTAGAGCCGCAGCACCTGCGGCCAGTCGGTGGTCGCGGCGTCGGCCGCGCGGGCGTGCTCGGCGGCGATCGCGGCCTGGAGGGTGAAGCGCCCGGCCGGGTGGGGCATGAGGGAGCGCACCAGGGCCAGCCCCTCGGCGATCGCCGCGCCGTCCCACCGCGACCGGTCCTGGTCGGCCAGCAGGACCACCGACCCGTCCGGCCCGCGGCGGGCGGCGCTGCGCGCCCCGGTGAGCAGGGCCAGCGCCAGCAGCCCGCGCGCCTCGGTCTCCTCGGGCGCGAGGTCGACCAGCGCCCGCGCGAGCAGCAGGGCCCGGGCGGTCAGCCCGTCGTCGGCCCCCGGGGACTCGTGCGCGCAGGTGAGCACCAGGTGGGCGACGTCGAGGGCCCCGGCGACCCGGCCGTGGCGCTCCGCGGTCGCCGGCAGCCGCAGCGGGATGCCGGCGGCGGCGATCTTCTTCTTCGCCCGGGTGAGGCGGGCCGCGGTGGTCGGCTCGGAGGTGAGCATCACGCGGGCGATCTGCGCGGTCGGCACGCCGCAGACCGCGCGCAGGGTGAGCGCCAGCCGTGCCTCGGGGGAGAGGGCGGGGTGGGCGCAGAGCAGCACCAGCCGCAGCAGGTCGGCGCCCTCGTCGGCGGCGTCGTCGGCCGGGGTCGCCGGCAGCCCGTCGCGGGTCAGCCGCTCCGCCTCGCCGACGAGCGCGGGCAGCGCCCGCCGCTCGGTGGCCAGCCGGCGCAGCCGGTCGGTCGCCCGGTTGCGGGTGGCGGTGGTCAGCCAGGCGGCGGGATTGGCGGGGACGCCGTCGGCGCGCCAGGTGCGCAGGGCGGAGGCGAAGGCGTCCTGGACGCACTCCTCGGCGGCGTCGAGGTCGCGCAGCAGGCGCACCGTCGTCGCCACCAGCACCGGCCACTGCGCCCGGTGCGCCTCCTCCAGCGCCGGCCCGACGGCGTCCCCGCCGGCGGTCACGACCCGAACTGCCAGATCGGGCGCACCTCGACCCCGCCGCGGCCGACCGGGCACACCCGCGCCAGCTCGAGCGCCTGGTCGAGGTCGCGCGCCTCCACCAGGTAGTAGCCGCCGAGGGCCTCCTTCGTCTCGGCGAAGGGGCCGTCGGTGAGCAGCGGCTCGGCGTCGACGGCGTCCCGGCGCAGGGTGGAGGCGGTCTGCGTCGACCGCAGCGCGCTGCCGCCCAGGATCTGCGCCCCGGCGGCGGCGACCGCCTCGGCGAAGGCCCCGTGCCGGGCCATCTCGGCGGCGATCTCCTCGTCGGTCGGCGCGGCCCAGCGCGACTCGTCGCCGTAGAGCAGGAAGAGGTACTGCGGCATGGCGGTCTCCTTCGCAGGGGCGATCGGCCGGTCCGTCCGGCCGAACACCTCCTCGACGTGCGAGATCGGCAGGATCGACAGTCCGGCCGAGACCTTTCCTCGGTAGCGTCGCAGCGTGCTCGGTCTCCCGGACTCGGTCCGCGCGTGCCTCTTCGACCTCGACGGCGTCCTGACCCGGACGGCGACGGTGCACTTCGCCGCCTGGAAGCGCACCTTCGACGCGTTCCTCCACGAGCGGGAACCCGGGGCGCCGGAGTTCACCCAGCTCGACTACAACCGCTACGTCGACGGCCGGCAGCGGGCCGACGGCGTCCGCCGCTTCCTGGAGAGCCGGGGCATCGTGCTGCCCGAGGGCAGCCCCGGCGACCCGTGGGAGGCCGGCACGGTGCAGTCCATCGCCACCCGGAAGAACGACGCCGTGCTCCAGGAGCTGGAAGAGCACGGCGTGGAGGTGTATCCCGGCTCGGTGCGCTACCTGCGGGCGGTCAAGGACGCCGGGCTGGCCACCGCCGTGGTGACCGCCTCGGCCAACGGCGCGCAGGTGATCGCCGCCGGCGGGTTCGCCGACCTCATCGACACCCGGGTGGACGGCGTGGTCGCCGCCCGCGACGGCCTGCGCGGCAAGCCGTACGCCGACACCTTCCTCGCCGGCGCGCGGGCGCTGGGCGTGGAGCCGGCGCAGGCGGTGGTGTTCGAGGACGCCCTCGCCGGTGTGGAGGCCGGCCGGGCGGGGGACTTCGGCTTCGTGGTGGGCGTCGACCGGGTGGGCCAGGCCGACCAGCTGGCCGAGCACGGTGCCGACGTCGTCGTGCAGGACCTCGAGGAGCTGCTGGAGGAGCGGGGATGACGGAGGGGCGGGCGAGCTTCCCGATCGAGCCGTGGGCGCTGACCGAGGTCGGTCTCGACCACGGGTCGCTGGGCGTGCACGAGTCGGTCTTCGCGCTGGCCAACGGGCACATCGGCATGCGGGGGTCGTTCGAGGAGGGCGAGCCGGTCGTCGTCCCCGGCACGTACCTCAACGGCTTCTACGAGGAGCGGCCGCTGCCGTACGCCGAGGCCGGCTATGGCTACCCCGAGCAGGGGCAGACCGTCGTCAACGTCACCGACGGCAAGCTGATCCGGCTGCTGGTCCGCGACTCGCCGCTCGACCTCAACTACGGCGAGATCATCGAGCACCGGCGGACCCTCGACCTGCGGGCCGGCGTGCTGCGCCGGCTCACCGAGTGGCGGGCGCCCAGCGGCCGCACCGTGCGGGTGACCAGCACCCGGCTGGTGTCGCTGGTCCGCCGCTCCATCGCCGCCATCGAGTACCAGGTGGAGGTCACCGACGAGCTCGGCGACCTCTACGTGGCGCTGCAGTCCGACCTGCTGGCCAACGAGGAGGTGGGCACCGCCGAGAGCGACGACCCCCGCGCGGCCGCGGCGCTGGCCAAGCCGCTGGTGTCCGAGCTGTCGGTGGGCCGGGGGCGCCGCGCCGTCCTGGTGCACCGGACGCACCGCAGCCGGCTGCGGCTGGCGGCCGGCATGGAGCACGTCGTCGAGGTGCCCGACACCAGCACCGAGGACATCGAGGCCAACGGCGACCTGGCCCGGTACACCCTCGCCGCACGGCTGCCGCAGGGCAGCTCGCTGCGGATCGTGAAGTACCTGGCCTACGGCTGGTCCTCGCGCCGGTCCGGCGCGGCCCTGCGCGACCAGGTGGAGGCCGCGCTGGCCACCGCCCGGCTGGCCGGCTGGGAACGGCTGCTGCGCGAGCAGCGCGAGCTGCTCGACCAGCACTGGGACGAGGCCGACGTGGAGATCGTCGGCGACGACGAGCTGCAGCAGGCCGTGCGCGTGGGCATGTTCCACGTCCTGCAGGCCGGTCTGCGCGCCGAGCGGCAGCCGATCCCGGCCAAGGGGCTCACCGGCCCGGGCTACGACGGGCACACCTTCTGGGACACCGAGACCTACGTGCTCCCGGTGCTCACCTACACCGCGCCGGGCGCGGCCCGCGACGCGCTGCGCTGGCGGCACTCGACCCTGGAGAAGGCCCGCGAGCGGGCCCGGGTCCTCGGCCTGCAGGGGGCGGCGTTCCCGTGGCGGACCATCCGCGGCGAGGAGACGTCGGGGTACTGGCCGGCCGGGACGGCGGCCTTCCACATCAACGCCGACATCGCCGACGCCGTCGTCCGGTACTGGCACGCGACGCTCGACGAGGACTTCGACCGCGACTTCGGCGCCGAGCTGCTGATCGAGACCGCCCGGCTGTGGGCGTCGCTGGGCCACTTCGACAAGGAGCACGGGTTCCGCATCGACGGCGTGACCGGCCCCGACGAGTACACCGCGGTCGTGGACAACAACGTCTACACGAACCTGATGGCGCAGCGGAACCTGCGCGAGGCGGTCAAGGCGGTCAAGCGCCAGCCCGACGTCGCCGGGCGGCTCGACGTCAGCGACGCGGAGCTGCAGACCTGGACGCGGGCCGCCGACCTCATGGCGGTGCCGTACGACACCCAGCGCGGCGTGCACATGCAGTCCGACGCCTTCACCCACCACGAGGAGTGGGACTTCGACGGGACGCCGCCGGAGAAGTACCCGCTGCTGCTGCACTTCCCGTACTACGACATCTACCGCAAGCAGGTGATCAAGCAGGCCGACCTGGTGATGGCGCTGCACCTGCGCGGGGACGCCTTCACGCTGGACGAGAAGATCGCCGACTTCGCCTACTACGAGGCGCGGACCGTCCGCGACTCGTCGCTGTCGGCGGCGCAGCAGGCCGTCGTCGCCGCGGAGACGGGGCACCTGCAGCTGGCCCACGACTACTGGGGCGAGGCGGCGCTGACCGACCTGCAGAACCTGCACCACAACTCCGGGCACGGGCTGCACATCGCCTCGCTGGCCGGCGGGTGGACGGTGGCGGTGGCCGGCTTCGGCGGCATGCGCGACCACTCGGGAGAGCTGCAGTTCTCCCCGCGGCTGCCCGAGCGCATCGAGCGGCTGCGCTTCCGCGTCGTCTACCAGGGCCGCTGCCTGTCGGTGACCGTGGAGAAGCAGCGGGCCACCTACCGGCTGCGCGACGGCGAGCCGATGGACATCCGCCACCACGGCCGGCAGGTCACCGTCGACCACGAGGACCTGGTGCTGGAGATCCCGCCGCCGCCGCAGGTGGAGCCGGCCCGCCAGCCGAAGGGCGCCGAGCCGCGCCGGCGCAACCGCACCCGCGCCGACTGAAGGAGCCCCCTCGCACGCTCGGGGACCGGGACGGGGCCGTGGGAGTGCTCGGGGACGTCGCCCACGCTCCCGGTTCGACCGTTATCCCCAACACATGTGCGGCCTCAGCCGTGGACGAGCCACCACGCGGCAAGGACCAGGGCGCCGAGGTCGACGAGGAGGAACAGGCCGACCCACACGGCGGCCGGCAGGCGGGTCAGCCGGGCCAGCTGGTCGGCGTCGGAGTCCGGCGCGCGGCGGCGGCGCCGGGAGCGCTGCAGCTCGAGCACGGTCTTCGGGGCGGCCAGCAGCAGGAACCAGGTGCCGACGGCGGCGAAGGCGGCCTGGCCCTCCGGGGGGAGCCACCACGTGGCGGCGAAGACGACGACGCCGGTGACCAGCACCGACCACAGGCCGTACCAGTTGCGGATCTGCAGCAGCAGGAGGGCGAGCAGGAGCAGCAGCGCCCACAGCAGCCCGACGGCGTGCCCGGCGGCCAGCAGCGCGGCCGCGCCGAGCCCGAACAGCCCGGGCCCGGTGTAGCCGGCGGCGAGGGTGAGCACCATGCCGAGCCCGGTCGGCCGGCCGGAGGAGACGGTCAGGCCCGAGGTGTCGGAGTGCAGGCGGATCCCCGACAACCGGCGTCCCGCGGCCAGCGCCACCACGCCGTGCGCGCCCTCGTGGGCGATGGTCACGGCGTGCCGGGTGATCCGCCAGAGGGTGGGGGAGAGGACCAGCAGGGCGGCGGCCGCCGCGGTGCCGTACAGCACCTCCGGCGCCGGGTCGGGGACGACGGCGGTGACGCGGTCCCAGAACCGGCGCAGGAGGTCCACGGAGTGGAAGCCTCCCAGGAGATCCTGTGCGCCCACGGCAGGACGCTCGGGTCCGCGTGCGGCGGCGGAAGGCCCGCGGAGGACCGCGGCCCTCCGGGAGCTAGCGGGTCACGCCCGAGGCGTCCCCGGCGGGAGCCACGAGCTCCTCGAGGCCGGCCAGCTCGAGGATCCGGGCGGGTGCGCTGCCCGCGCGGACGACGACGCGCAACGACCCGCCGCCGCTCCGGGCGCGGCCGGCGGCCGCCAGCACGAGGCCGACGCCCGCGCTGGCCAGGTAGGTGACGTCCCGGAGGTCCAGGACCAGCTCGCCGGCCCGGCCGTCGACGGCGGCGAGCAGGTCGGCGGTGGCCGTCTCGGCGGTGGCCAGGTCGAGCTCGCCGGCCAGCGCGATCGTGCCGCCGTCGGCGGAGACGACGACCCGCAGCAGGTCGGAGCCGCCCGTGGGGACGGCGCGGGGCGCAGGGATCGCCGGACCCGCCGCCGTCCGCGAGCGGATCCGGAAGCGAACCGTCGTCCCGCCGCCGGGGGTGGGCTCGACGACGACGTCGTCGGCGAGCCGGCGGATCAGCAGCAGGCCGCGCCCCCGGAAGCCCGGGTCGTCGGGCACCGGCCGCCAGGTGCCGAAGTCCTGCACCCGGACGTCGACCGCGCCACCGGGCGCCCAGGCCACCCGGTACGCGCACTCCCCGGGGACGGCGTCGCGGTAGGCGTGCTCGACGGCGTTGGCCAGCGCCTCGCCCAGGGCGAGCTGCAGGTCCTCGGTGGTGTCCTCGGACAGCCCGGCCTCCCCGGCCCACACCTGGACGGCGCGGCGGACGCGGGCCAGCCGGGCGGGATCGGCCGGCAGCCGCGCCTCCAGCGGCGCCGGCACCAGCCGGGCGGCGACCAGCGCCACGTCGTCGGGCTGGTCGGTGTCGGCCAGGACGTCGTCGAGCAGCAGGGTGGCCAGCTGCTCGGGCGGCTCGGCGGCGTGCCGGAGCACCGCGGCGGCCAGGCGCGCCAGCCCGGCGTCGAGGGTCTCGTCCCGCCGCTCCACCAGCCCGTCGGTGAACAGCAGCAGCAGGTCGCCGGCCTCGACGCGCGCGACGCCCTCGGTGTAGCGCGGCCGGCCGGGGACGCCCAGCACGGTGCCGCCGCCGGCGTCGTCGAGGTAGCGGATCGCGCCCCCGGACACCAGCAGGGGAGGGGGGTGGCCCGCGCGGGCCCACCGGATGGTCTCGCCCGTCGGGTCGATGACGAGGCACAGCGCGCTGGAGGCGGTGGCGCCGGGCAGCCGGGTGGCGAAGCGGTCGAGCAGCTCCAGCGCCTCGGCGGGGCCGTTGCCGGCGAGCAGCGCCGAGGACAGCGCACTGCGCAGCTGCCCCATGACGGCGGCCGCGGCGGGGCCCTGGCCGACGACGTCGCCCACGGCGAAGGCGACGCAGTCGCCGTCGAGCTCCACGACGTCGTACCAGTCGCCGCCGGCCTGGGTGCCCTCGGCGCCGGGCAGGTAGCGCGCGGCCAGCGCCAGCCGCCGGAGATCTGGCAGGCCCTCGGGGAGCAGGTTGCGCTGCAGCGTCTCGGCGATGCGCTGCTGGCCGCGGTAGAGGCGGGCCCGGTCGAGCGCCTGGGCGCACTGCTCGGCCAGCGCGAGCAGCGTCGACCGTTCGGTGCCCGTGAGCCGGCGGGACCGGGGAAAGCCCGTCGCGAGCACTCCTACGACCGAGCCTCCGGCGACGAGGGGGAGGGCGACGCCACCCTCGAGGCCCAGCGCGCGCATGTTGGCGACCATGTCGGGGTGCTGGTCGGGGTGGCGGGCCGCCCACTTCTCGAAGTCCTCGAACCACTGCGCCCGCCGCTCGTGCACGGCGGTGGTGAGCGGGCGGGTCGTCGACAGCGGGACGGTGAGCCACGGCTGCGGGCCGTCGGGGCCTGACCCTTCGACGGTCAGGTTGACCAGCACCCGATGCGACTCGTCGACCTCGTAGACGCCGACGTCGCAACCGTCGCCCAGCAGTTCGGCCACGTGCGCGGACGCGGTGCGCGCGACGACGGTCGGGGTGGTGGCGGCCGACAGCGCCGCGGTCGCACGCTGCAGGAGGGCCAGCCGCTGGGCGCTGGCCCGCTCCTCGGCCAGCAGCAGGGCGTTGTCGATGGCCAGGGCCGCCCGGCCGGCGATCTCCTCCACGAGCTCCCGGTCGTCGGCGTTGAAGCCCGGCGACTCGGGTCGGCGGCCCAGACCCAGCACCGCCAGCACCCGGCCGCGGACCACCAGCGGGACGACGAGCGCCGAGTTGGCCTCCAGCCGGCGGCGGAGCTCTCCCGGGCCGGCGTCCCGGGAGGGGATCACGGGGACGTCGGGCTGCCCCGGGCGGGCCACCGTGCGGCCGGTCTCGACGGCCTGGCGGGTCATCACCGTCTCGGCGGGGTAGGCGGCCAGCGCCTCCTCGGTGGCGGGGTCCAGGGCGGCCGCGGTGACCCGCTGCAGCCGGCCGTCGTCGTCGACCCGGCGCACGTCGCACGCGTCGGCGAGCCGGGTGGTGACCACCAGCCGGGCGAGCGAGCCCAGCTGCTCCTCCATGCCGCCGGCGCGGTCGAGCGCGGCCCCGACCTCGGCGAGCAGGGTCTGCCGCTGGCTCTCGCGGTAGCGGGCGTTGATGTCGGTGCAGCTGCCGACGAAGCCGGCCCCGCCGCCGAGGGGCACGGCCCGCTCGAGCATCCAGTGGTAGGCGCCGTCGGCCCGCTGCAGCCGGTACTCGACCTCCCAGGGCCGGTGCCCGGTGACGGCGGCGTCGACCGCCGCCACGTACCGGTCGCGGTCCTCGGGGTGCAGCCGCTCCCGCCACCGGTCGGCGAGGTCCTCGCCGCCGGTGGCGCCGGTGAACTCGCGCCAGCCGGCGTTGAGGAAGACCCGCCGGCCCGCGGTGTCGGCGACCCAGATGAGCGCCGGGGCGAGGTCGGCCATGGCGTGGAACCGCTCCTCCGCGTCGCGCCGGACCCGGCCCAGCTCCAGGTGGGCGCCCACCCGGGCGATGAGCTCGCGCGCGGAGAAGGGCTTGACCAGGTAGTCGTCGGCGCCGGCCGCCAGCCCCTCGACCGCGGCCTCCTGGCCGGCACGCGCCGACAGCAGCACCACCGGCACCCGCGCGGTGCGCGCGTCGGCGCGCAGGGCGGCCAGCAGCCCGAGGCCGTCGAGCCGCGGCATCATGACGTCGCTGACCACCAGGTCCGGCGGGGAGGCGAGGGCCGCCTCGAGCGCGGCCTGCCCGTCGGAGACGACGTCGACGGCGTAGCGGGGCGCCAGCAGGCGGTGCACGTACTCGCGCATGTCGGCGTTGTCGTCGGCCACCAGCACGCGGCCGGCCGCGCGGGCCAGCGGGTCGGCGTCGGTGGGGTCGGCCACCGGGATCGCCGCCGGTCCGCCGTCCCCGGCGCCGGGCAGCCAGCGCAGGGCCTCGGTGACGAAGGGGACGGCGGCGGCCGAGACACCGGTGCCGGCCGCCTCGTGCGCCACCTGCTCGGCCGGCAGGTGCGCCGAACCGAGGGGGACGGTGACGGTGAACGTGGTGCCGACGTCGGGTTCGCTGTCGGCGGTGATCGTGCCCCCGTGCAGCCCGACCAGCTCGCGGACCATGGCCAGGCCGATGCCGCTGCCCTCGCCGGAGCGCGACCGGGCCCGCTCCACGCGGTGGAAGCGCTCGAAGAGCCGGGGCAGCTCGTCGGCCGGCACGCCGGTGCCGGTGTCGGCGACCGTGAGGACGGCGGTGCCGCTCTCCTGCCGCAGCCGGACGGTGATGCCGCCCTCGAAGGTGAACTTGACCGCGTTGGACAGCAGGTTGAGGACGACCTTCTCCCACATGTCCCGGTCGACGTGCACCGCCCGGTCCAGCGGCGGGCAGTCGACGGTGAACTCGAGCCCGGCGCGTTCCACCGCGGACCGGAAGACGCTGGCCAGCTCCGCGGTGGTGGCGGCGAGGTCGACCGGCTCGAAGCGGGCCTGGATGCGCCCGGCCTGCAGCCGGGAGAAGTCGAGCAGGGTGTTGACCAGCTTGCCCAGGCGCTGGGCGTTGCGCTCGACGACCTCGAGCTCGGCCCGCGCGCGGGCGTCGCCGGCCAGCGCGGGGGAGTCCTTGAGCTCGGCCAGCGGGCCGCTGATCAGCGTGAGCGGCGTGCGGAACTCGTGGCTGACGTTGGAGAAGAAGTCGGTCTTGGCGCGGTCGAGCTCGGCCAGCGCCTCCGCCCGGCGGCGCTCGGCCTCGTAGCTGCCGGCGTTGACCAGCGCCGAGGAGATCTGGCTGGCGACCAGCTCGACGAACCCGCGGCAGGTCTCGTCGAAGGCCCGGTGCGGGTTGAGGCCGACGACGAGGAACCCGGCGCCCGGCCCGTGGTCCTGGGCCGACGACGTCAGCGGGACGACGACCGCGGCCTGCGGTGCCTGCTGCCAGGCCCCGGTCGGCAGGTCGGCGAAGCGCTCGCCCAGCCCCTCGACCAGCACCTCCTCGCCGGCGAGCAGGCGCTCGAGCGGCCAGGCGGGGTCGGCCTCGCCGGGCTCCAGCACGAGCGGCGCGGCGGGGGAACCGGGCTCGATCCCCGAGGCGGTGCCCAGCCGTGCGGTCCCCGTGTCGTCGACGAGGTACACCAGGCCGAAGGGCAGGTCGGCGAGGTTGCGGCCGAGCTCGCGGCCGACCGCGGCGAGGACGTCCTGCTCGGTGCGGGCGCCGGCCACCGCGGTGCCGAGGTCGCGCAGGGTGCCCATGCGGCGCTCGCCGAGCACCCGCTCGGTGGTCTCGACGACCACGCAGAGCATGCCCTCGACCCGGCCGTCGTCGCCGTCGAGCGGGCTGTAGGAGAACGTGTGGTACGTCTCCTCGCGGTAGCCGCTGCGCTCGAGGAACAGCAGCAGGTCCTCGTCCCAGGTGGCGGTCCCGGTGTCGAGCACCGAGCGGATGCGCGGGCCGATGTCGGCCCAGATCTCGGCCCACATCTCGGCGGCCGGCCGGCCGAGCGCCCACGGGTGCTTGGCCTGCAGGGTGTCGCGCCAGTAGGCGTCGTTGTAGAAGGTGGTGAGCTGGTCGCCCCACGCGGCCCACATGGAGAAGCGCGAGGTCAGGACGATCCGGACCATGTTGCGCAGGCCGGCGGGCCAGGTGTCGGGGGCGCCGACGGCGGTCGCGCTCCAGTCCTTCTCGGCCATGGCACGGCCCAGCTCGCCGCCGTTGCGGAAGAGCGGGTCGTCCATGCGCCCTGCCACCTCTCTCCGCGGCCGCCGAGCGCCGGTCGCAGGGCCCGTTCCGGGCCGGTCACGTCCTGCAACCCGCCCCGCCGGGCATTCTGCCAGCAGGGAAACGCCGTAGCCCTCCGGGAGCGGGACTGCCACCATCCGGTGGCGTGGACGTGCTCGCCTCGCTGCCGGCCTTCGTGCTCGCGGTGCTCCTCATCTCCGCCTCGCCCGGCCCGGCGATGGCGCTGATCTTCCGGCGGGCCGCGCTGCGCGGGCTGCGCGGCGCGGTGCCCACCGTGCTCGGGCTGGAGGCCGGCCTCTACGTCTGGGCGCTGTTCGCCGGCGCCGGCTTCGCCACCCTCGTCGCCGCGTCGGAGGTGGCGTTCCTGGTGCTGCGCGTGGTCGGCGCGGCGGTGCTGCTCTACCTCGGGGTCAAGGCGCTGCGCACCGCCTGGCGGGAGCGCCGGGGCGACGGCGCCGCCGCGGCCGCGCCGGCCGAGCCCGTCTCGCGGGGGCGGTGGTGGGGCGCGTTCGCCGAGGGTGTCGTCGTCCAGCTGGCCAACCCGAAGGCCGCCGTCTTCATGATCGCGTTCTACCCGCAGTTCGTGCCGGCCGACGGGCCGGTGTTCACCACGACCGCGCTGCTCGGGCTGCTGCAGATCACCCTCGAGACCGGGCTGTACCTGGCGCTGGCCGCCGGCGTGGCACGGGCCGGCGCCTGGTTCCGGCGCCCCCGGATCCGCGCCCGGGTGGAGGCGGTCAGCGGCACGGTGCTCGTCGCGCTCGGGCTCCGGGTGGCGACGGCGGCCCGCTGATCAGATCGCCTGGGTGAGGTTCACGGCGTTGCCGTCCGGGTCCTGGAGGTGCAGCACCCGCTGACCCCACGGCATGTCGGTCGGGCTCCCGGTGACGCGGCCACCGAGCTCGGCCACGCGCGGGTGCAGCGCGTCGACGTCGGGGACGTCGACGCTGAGCAGGACCCGGCCGGGCTCGCCGACGGCGACGCCCCCGTCGGCGACCAGCCCGAGGGTGACGTCGTCGACCTGCAGGCCGAGGTAGAAGACCGGGCCCTCGTCGGGCACCCGCAGGCCGACCTCGGCGCCGAGCAGGCCGGCGTAGAACGCGCGCAGCCGCTCGACGTCGGGGGTGGCGAGGACGGGGTGGGCGGTGACGGTCATGGCAGCTCCCGGGTCGGCGTCGTCGTGCAGACCGGCGCCGTCCCGGGAACTCATCGCCGTCAGCGGGGGAGGGGGACGGCCAGCGGCTCGGGGACCGCGACCGGCTCGGCCGGGACCGGTGGGAGCGGGCCGAGCTGCGTGAGCCGGTCGAGCGCGTTCAAGTACAGGTGGTGCCGCGCGAGCCGCCCGCCGCGCACCTGGCCGAAGCCGGCGGCGGTGTGGCTCGCCGGCCCAGTTCCGCGACCAGGCGGCTCTTGCCGATGCCGGCCTCCCCGGTGACCAGCAGAACGCCGCCATCGTCCGGACCCGCGGTCAGGACGTCGAGTTCCGCGTCCCGCCCCAGGGGTCGGGGGCACGGCGTCGGCGCCATGTCGGGGAAGTGTGGCGCAGGACGCCTGTCCGGGGGGGACCGGCCGGAGCTTCCCAGAAATGTGCAACCAAACGTTGCGTCATGCGCGATCTGGCTCTAGCGTGATGCGCAACCGATAGTTGCAGGAGGGTGTCGTGGAGTTCGGGAGCATCGAGCGGGAGATCTACGTCGAGGCGTCGCCCGACGTCGTGTTCGAGGTGGTGAGCAGCCCCGACCACGTCAAGCGGTGGTGGCCGGACGACGCGCACTACGAGCCGGTCCCGGGGTCGACGGGCGAGATCGTCTTCGGCGACCCCGAGGCCGGGGGTGGAGCCGCCGCGTTCACGGTCGTCGACGTGCGGCCGCCGGACCTGTTCTCGTTCCGCTGGACCCATCCGGCCGGCGAGGCGGCCGGGGAGGGCAACTCCCTGCTGGTCACCTTCGCGCTCAGCCCGAAGGGCGACGGGACGCTGCTCCGGATGACCGAGACCGGCTTCCGCGAGATGGGCTGGGAGGCCGCGGTGCTCGAGCAGCAGTACCGCGAGCACGTGCACGGCTGGGATTTCTTCCTGCCGCGCCTGGTGCCCTACGCCGCCGCGGTCGGGGCGCGGCGATGAGCACCGCGGTGGCCGAGGACGTCGACGACGACCTCTGGTCGGCGATCGGGGACCCGACCCGGCGCCGGATGCTCGACCTGCTGCTCGCCGACGGCGAGGGCACGGCCACCACGCTGTGCCGGCGGCTGCCGGTCACCCGTCAGGCGGTCGCCAAGCACCTGGGCGTCCTCGACCGCGTCGGGCTCGTCCACGCGTCGGCCGTGGGCCGGGAGCGGCGCTACCGGGTCGACGACGCCCAGCTCGCCCGCGCGGTCGCGCAGTTGTCGTCGGTCGGGTCGGCCTGGGACGCCCGGCTGCAGCGGATCAAGCGGATCGCCGAGGCGATCCAGCGCACCCAGCAGGACTGAGGAGATCGGAGGACTTCGGAGATGGTGGACATCCTGCACCGGGTCGGCGTCGAGGCGTCGACGCCGGAGAGCGTGTACGGCGCCCTGACGACCGTCGAGGGCCTGGCCGGCTGGTGGACCGACGACACGAAGGGGACCGGCGACCAGGTCGGCGGAACGCTCGCCTTCCGCTTCCCGCCGGTCGGCGGCTTCGACATGGAGGTCGTCGAGCTGCAGCCGGCGCAGCGGGTGGTGTGGCGGGTGGTCGACGGTCCCGAGGAGTGGATCGGGACGACGATCGAGTGGACCCTCCGCCAGGACGGCGACTACACCATCGTCCTGTTCCGGCACGCGGGCTGGAAGGAACCGGTGGAGTTCATGCACCACTGCAGCACGAAGTGGGGCTCGTACCTGATGAGCCTCAAGTCGCTGCTCGAGACCGGTCGGGGTGCGCCGGCGCCGCGGGACGTGCAGATCAGCGACTGGCACTGACGGGCGTCCACCCGCGAAGCGTCACAGTGACGAAAGACGGCACCCGTCGTCGGCCCAGGGGATGGGAGCCGGGCCGACGACGGATGCCGCGCACGGGGTCCCGGTCGCGACCGTGGCCCTGGGGCTCGAGTCGCTCCGGCTGCCGCCGAGCCGCGGACGGTGGGGCGGCTCGACCCCGCGCCGGCGGCCGATTAGAGGCGGGTTGACCCGCGTTGGCGCCCGTGAAGCCGCGTCGAGACGCGGCTCGACGGACGGTGGGCCGGCTCGAGGCCCTGTTGACGGCGGGGAGAGTCTGCAGGACCGTCCTCTACAGTCAACCCGACATAATGTCCGCTATCGGCGTTAGATGTTGGAGCGCGGACGCGCCTTCGGTCGCCGGCGGCCACTCCGCACTCCGTCTCATGTCGGCGGCTCGTGGCCCTGCCGCGTTCGCCGGGCGCCTCCCGTGGCCGGCGGCGACCGTCCGTGTGCAACGGCGTGCGATGTCCGTCGTCCCTCCGGCGGACGGTGCGCCCGGGTCGGGCCCGCGCCTCGGCCTGGGCTCGGCGGGTCCCGGCTTCGGCATCAGCGGGCGTCGTCGGCTCCGGTGGCCACGACCCGTCGGTGCGGCTCCCCTGCATGATCAACTCGCCCGAGCCCCGTGATCGACTGCCGGGTGGATCCCCACCGTCCGCACGCTGCCGCCAGGGGCGGTCGCCTGAGCGCATGGGTCGTCTCCCCCCACCGCCCCGGCCGCACCTATTAACGTCACAGTGACGGAACGACGGGTGTGTGCGCGGATGGACGACAGCCACCCGGTCGATGTCGTTTCGCCGGGGTGGCCGGTGGAAACGGTCGGGACATGGAGATCCGACGCCCGCTCGCCGCTCTGCTGACCGCTCTGGCGCTGTTCGGTGGCGGCGCGACGCTCACCTCGTGCGGTGACCCGGCCGGGCAGGACCGCAACGACGGCACGACCGACGACAGCGGCGACCAGACCGGCGGGGCGACCGAGTCCTCCGGCCCGTCGGAGACGGCCGACTCGAACCTGCCCGACAACAGCAACCAGGAGGAGAACGAGGACGACGGCAGCGGCGCCGACGTCGGCAACGACTGACGGTCCGACTAGCCGGCGCGCTCGGAGACCCAGAGCCTATCGAGCCGGCCGGTGGACCGCACGAGGTCGGCCAGCGACCGCTCGAGCTCGGCCTTGGTCGGCTGGTCCTCGAGCAGCGTCTGCACGTCCTCCAAGGCGCAGCGCAGCTGGTAGAGGCGGTCCTGCAGCCCGTCCAGCTCGGCGCGGGTCACCAGGACGACGTCGCCGGACAGGCCGGCCTTGGTGGTGGCCGAGCGCTGCTCGTAGGCGCGCTGCCGGCAGGCCTGACCGCAGTACATCCGCGGCCGCCCGACGGAGCCCTGCTGCGGCAGGACGCGGCGGCACCAGCCGCACCGCCGCTGCTCCGCGCTCCCCCGGTGCCGTTCGGTCGTGAGCGTGACGCCCTCCGTCGTCGCTGCCGGTTGCTCCTTCGCCACGTCTGGGCACGCTAGACGCCGACGACGACAAACCCCGGCGGGCGCGCCCGACGCGCCGCGAGTCCGTCGGCCGACCAGCCCGGAGGGCCCGTGACGACCGACGCACGACCGCCGCTCCACCTGCCCGGCGTGGCGGACCTGCTCGCCGGCGGCAGCCTCAAGTGGTCGCGCTACCGGCCGGCGCTGGGCGCCTTCGTCGCCGAGGCGGACTTCGGCACCGCACCGGTGGTCGCCCGGGCGCTGCACGAGGCGGTCGACCGCGGCCGGCTCGGCTACCTGACCGAGGACGACGTCGCGGCCCTGGCGGCGGCCTGCGCCGACTGGCAGCGAGAGCGGTACGGCTGGGCGGTGTCGCCGGGGTGGATCGTGCCCGTCGCCGACGTCGTGGCGGCGCTGCAGGCGACCGTGGAGCTGTTCACGCCGCCCGGCAGCGCCGTCGTCCTGCCGACCCCGGCGTACATGCCGTTCCGGTCGCTGCCCGCCCGGCTGGGCCGGCCGCTGATCGAGGTGCCGATGGTCGAGCGCGACGGCCGGGCCACCTACGACCTCGACGGCATCGCCCGCGCCCTGGGCTCCGGAGGCCGGCTGCTCGTGCACGTCAACCCGCACAACCCGCTGGGCCGGGTGTTCACCGCCGAGGAGCAGCACGCGCTCGCCGACGTCGTGGGCCGGGCCGGCGCCCGGGTGTTCGCCGACGAGATCCACGCCCCGCTGGTGCTCCCCGGTGCCGTGCACCGCCCGTACGCGTCGCTGTCGGCGGTGGCCGCCGGGCATTGCGTCACGGCCACCTCGGCGTCGAAGGCCTGGAACCTCGCCGGCCTCAAGGCGGCGCAGCTGATCTTCTCGAACGAGGCCGACGTCGCCCGCTGGTCCGGTCCGGGCGAGCTGTACGCGCACGGCGCCGCCACCCCCGGCGTGCTGGCGGCGACCGTCGCCTTCGCCGACGGCGGCCCGTGGCTCGACGCGGTGCTGGACCACCTGGACGGCAACCGGCGGCTGCTCGGCGAGCTGCTCGCCGCGCACCTGCCCCAGGTCCGCTGGACGCCGCCGGAGGGCACCTACCTGGCCTGGCTCGACTGCCGCGGCCTGGGCGTCGAGGGCTCCGTCGGCGCCTTCTTCCTGCAGCACGCCGGCGTCGCCCTGGTCGACGGGCCCGAGTGCGGCGTGCCCGGCGCGGGGCACGTCCGGCTCAACTTCGGCACCCCCGCGCCCGTGCTGACCGAGATCGTCCAGCGGATGGGCCGGGCCGTCCGCCCGCGCTGACCAGGGGGTTGTCGCTCGCCTGCCGGAGCGGCGAACTAGCGTGGACGCGTGCCCGCGCGTTTCGCCTTCCTGGACGCGCCGACCCCGCTGGCGTTCGCCCACCGCGGCGGGGCCATCGAGCACCTCGAGAACAGCATGTCCGCCTTCGAGGCGTGCGTCGCGCTGGGCTACCGGTACCTCGAGACCGACGTCCGGGCGACGGCCGACGGCGTCCTCGTCGCCTTCCACGACGCCACCCTGGAGCGCACCACCGACCGCACCGGCTCGATCGAGCGGCTGCCGTGGTCGGAGGTGTCCCGGGCGCGCATCGGCGGCCGCGAGCCGATCGTGCGCCTGGACGACCTGCTCGGCGCCTGGCCCGACGTGCGGTTCAACCTCGACATCAAGGCGGCGGGCGTGCTCGCCCCGCTGGTGCGCACCGTGCGCCGGCTGCAGGCCACCGACCGGCTGTGCCTGGCCTCGTTCTCCGACGCCCGCGTCGCCGCCGCGGGCCGGCTGTTCGGGCCGTCGATGTGCACCTCGCTGGGCCCGCGGGGCGTCGCGGCGCTGCGGCTGTCGTCGTACTCCCCGCGCGCCGCCGGCCTGGTCCGCATCAACGCCGGCTGCGCGCAGGTGCCGGTCCACCTGGGCGGGCGGGCGCTGATCGACGAGCGGTTCGTCGCCGCCGCGCACGCCCGGGGGCTGCAGGTGCACGCCTGGACCGTCGACACCGAGGACGAGGTGGACACGCTGCTCGACCTGGGGGTGGACGGCATCATGACCGACCGGCCGGCGATGCTGCGCGAGACGCTGGAGAAGCGCGACCAGTGGGTGGGCCCGTGAGCGGCCTCGGGGCCCGGCTGACGGCGTGGCGCCCGGCGACGCCACCGCTGCCCGACCACCTGGAGGCGCTGGTCAAGCCGGACGACCCGGAGTGGTTCGCCCGCGAGCTGGCCATCGCCGCGGCGCCGCCGTGGTGGTTCTGGCGGTTCGTGCTGCGCCGGTTCTCCTGGCTGGTCGGCCTCTTCGGCCGGGTCGAGGTCACCGGCGGCATCCCCGAGGAGCTGCGCGGCGGCCCGCTGCTGCTGGCCGCCAACCACATCGGCGACTTCGACCCGTTCGTCATCGCCGTCGCGCTGCACAAGGTGGGCGTCCTGCCGCGGATCATGGCCACCGGCGGCATCCTGGCCGCGCCGGTCGCCGGCCCGCTGCTGGAGCGCACCGGCGCGATCCGGGTGGAGCGCGGCACGGAGCTGGCCCGGCACGCCGTCCGCGTCACCGAGGTCGCGCTCGTGCACGGGGGGCACGTCGTGGCCTACCCCGAGGGCCGCATCGGGCTGGCGCCGGACCTCTGGCCCGAGCGCGGCCGCACCGGCATGGCCCGGATGGCGCTGGGCATGGGCGTGCCGGTGATCCCGGTCAGCCAGTGGGGCGCCCACGAGGTGCTCCAGTACGCCAACGACTGGGGCAAGCTGCGCACCGCGCTGCGGGCGGTCGTGCGCCGGCCGCGGCTGCGCGTGCACGTCGGTTCCCCGGTGCGGCTGGACGACCTGCGCATGGGCCGCGTCGGCGACGCGAACCGGGCGCGCTACCGCATCGCCGCGGCGATCACCCGCGGCCTGGTGCCGCTGCGGGCCGACGAGCCCGGGCAGCCGCGCTTCGCCGACCCCACCCGCCCGACGACGGCGGTGGCGGCCTACCCGGGCGGCGTCGTCCCGGACGACGTGCCGTGAGCCGGCGGTCAGCCGGCCGGGCGCTCGAACGTGATCAACAGCCCCTCGACGCCACCGGGGCCGACCCGGCCCTTCACCTCGACCGAGGTGATCGCCTTGAGCTGCCACCCGTCGCGGGCGTGCTCGTTGAGGACCTTCTCGAGCTTGTCCCCCGACATCTTGCCGCCGATGAGCCCCTCCCGGAGCTCGACCACCTGGTACTGGTAGCGCGCTGCCACGATCCCTCGCCTCCCCTGCTCGGATGCGTCCGCAGGCCGAGCGTGGCACGGCACGGCCGTGACCGGGACCCCCGGTGCTGGACCGGACGGGCACCGGCTGCGACCCTGCGCCCGTGACGACCGCCGTGCCCGCCGCCGGACCCGGGCAGAGCGCCCCCGACCGCGCGCTGCGCCGCGAACGCTTCGGCTGGTACTCCTACGACTGGGCGATGTCGGTCTTCAACACCTCGGTGACGACCGTCTTCCTCGGCCCGTACCTCACGGCGATCGCCGAGGACGCCGTCGGCGAGGACGGCCGGCTGTCCTTCCTGGGCCTGTCGATCGCCCCCGGCAGCTGGTTCTCCTACGTGCTGTCGTTCTCCGTCATCGTGCAGGTGCTGGTCCTTCCCCTCACCGGCGCGGTGGCCGACCGCACCGGCCGCAAGCGGGAGATGCTCGCCGGGTTCGCGTTCCTCGGCGCGCTGGCCACCACCGGCCTGTTCTTCGCCGGCGACGGCCGGTGGCTGCTCGGCGCGATGCTGTTCGTCCTGGCCAACGTGAGCTTCGGCGCCGCCACCGTCGTCTACTACTCCTGGCTGCCCGACCTCGCCGGGCCCGACGAGCGCGACGCCGTCTCCAGCCGCGGCTGGGCGTTCGGCTACGTCGGCGGCGCCCTGCTGCTCGCCATCCACCTCGGCCTGGTGCTCAGCGCCGAGTCCCTCGGCCTGACGACGGGCGAGGCGGTGCGCATCTGCCTGGCCACCGCCGGGCTGTGGTGGGGCGGGTTCACCGTCTTCACGGTGTCGCGGCTGCGCAACCGGCCGGTCCGCGACCCCGACGCCGTCCGCTCCCGCAGCGGCTTCCGGCAGCTGGCCGCGACGCTGCGCGAGATGCGCGCCTTCCCGCTGACGCTGTGGTTCCTCGGCGCGTACCTGCTGTTCAAC
This sequence comes from Geodermatophilus sp. SYSU D00691, assembly GCF_054050275.1. NCBI lineage: Bacteria > Bacillati > Actinomycetota > Actinomycetes > Geodermatophilales > Geodermatophilaceae > Geodermatophilus > Geodermatophilus sp. SYSU D00691. The sequence continues at coordinate 49,742 of NZ_JBJGYZ010000007.1, read as the reverse complement.
GACGGCGTCCAGACGGTCATCTCGCTGTCGGCGACCTACGCCGTCGAGGAGCTGGACCTGGAGCAGGACGTGCTCACCGGCGCCATCCTCATGGTGCAGGTGGTCGCCATCTTCGGCGCCCTGGGCCTGGGGCGGCTGGCCGGCCGCTACGGCGCCAAGCGGGTGGTGCTCGGCGCGCTGGTCGCCTGGATCGGCGTGCTGCTGGCCGCCTTCTTCCTGCAGGCCGGGGCGGTCGGGCAGTTCTACGCGCTGGCCGCCGTCATCGGCCTGGTCCAGGGCGGCACGCAGGCGCTGTCCCGGTCGCTGTTCAGCCAGCTGATCCCGGCCGGCAAGGAGGCCGAGTACTACGGCTTCTACGAGATCAGCGACCGCGGGACGAGCTGGCTCGGGCCGCTGGCCTTCGGCCTGACCTACCAGCTGACCGGCTCCTACCGGCTGGCGATCGTCAGCCTGGTGATCTTCTTCGTCGCCGGGTTCATCGCGCTGGCCGCGCTGCCGATGCGCCGGGCGGTCGAGCAGGCCGGCAACGTCGTCCCAGAGCGCCTGTGACGACCGCCGACGCCACCGCCGCCGTCCCCGCCTCGGTGCCGGCCGCCGGGGACCGGCGGCGCCACCCCCCGACCGCGCACCTGGTCTTCTTCCACGGCCCCATGGACTGCGGCAAGTCCACCCTGGCGCTGCAGGTGGACCACAACCACAGCCGGCAGGGCCGGCACGGGCTGCTGCTGACCCAGGGCGACCGTTCCGGGACGGCGCAGATCAGCTCCCGGGTCGGCATGGCCCGGCCGGCGCTGGAGATCGACGCCACCACCGACCTGCGGCTGCTGGTGCGCGGGCGGTGGGCCGACGGCGAGCGCGTGGACTACCTCATCGTCGACGAGGCGCAGTTCCTCGAGCCGGCGCAGGTCGACCAGCTCGCCGAGCTGGTCGACGAGTCGCACGTCGACGTCTACGCGTTCGGGCTGACCACCGACTTCCGCGCCCGGATGTTCCCGGGCACCCGGCGGCTGCTCGAGCTCGCCGACACCGTCGAGCGCGTCCAGGTGCAGGTGCTGTGCTGGTGCGGTGCGCCCGGCAAGCTCAACGCCCGCGTGGTCGACGACGTGATGGTGCGCGAGGGCGCCACCGTCGTCGTGGCCGACACCGCTCCCCCACCGCAGCCCGGCGCCCCGTCGGCCGAGGTGCGCTACCAGGTGCTCTGCCGCCGCCACCACGTCCGCGGGGAGCTCGGGCCGGCGCCGACCGGTCCCGGGCAGCTCGCGCTGCGCTGATCCCCCCTCCGGGTCACCCGTCCGGGGGGCGCCGCCGCGCCGGATACCACCCCATGCGATGATGTGACACCAACTTCGGCGGAATCTCTCCGCCACTTCTGTCGTTGGTCCCCTTGAATCACGCGTCCGGTGGGTAGCCCCCGCCTGGCGGGTAGACGAGACCGGACCGACACCAGCACCACGAGAGGACGGTGGGCCATGGCGGAGCGTTCCCTTCGCGGCAGCCGCTTGGGCAGCGTCAGCTACGAGACCGAGCGCAACACGGCGCCGATCGAGCGGCAGTACGCCGAGTACCGCTGCCCCACGGGTCACCAGTTCACGGTGCCCTTCGCTGACGACGCCGAGGTCCCCGAGACCTGGGAGTGCAAGTTCGACGGCTCCTCGGCCAAGCTGGTCGGCGGCGCCGAGCCGACCCCCAAGAAGGTCAAGCCGCCGCGCACCCACTGGGACATGCTCCTGGAGCGCCGTTCCGTCGAGGACCTCGAGGAGGTCCTGGCCGAGCGCCTCGAGGTGCTCCGCGGCCGGCGCAGCCAGGCCAGCTGAACCCAGCGCACGCAGACCGGAACGGCCCCGGCGGGATCTCCCGCCGGGGCCGTTCCGCGTTCCGGGGTGTTCGTCGCCCGTCAGGCGGACGGTGGCCCGCCCGGCGCGACCTCGCCCTCGATGACCCGGGTCTCCTTGGCCGCCGGCCGCGGTCCGGGGCGCCAGACCTCCTCAACCTCGACCTCGCCCACGCGGGCGCTGCGCACCCGGACCGGCCCGCGCACGGCCACCGGCAGGCGGGAGCCGATCAGCCGGCCCAGCACCCCGCGGACGACGTCGCGCGTGCCGGGCAGCACGCACAGCAGCCCGATCAGGTCGCTGACGAAGCCGGGCAGCAGCAGGAGCAGGCCGCCGAGCGCGGCGAGCCCGGCGTTGCCCAGCTCCCGGCCGTCCGGCCGGCGGGCGCGCGACCGGGTGCGCAGGTCCTCCAGGGCCTTCGTCCCCTGCCGGCCCAGCAGCAGGGCCCCGAGCGCGCCGGTGGCCAGCATGGCCAGGATGGTCCAGCCCACGCCGATCCAGGCGGCGACCAGGACGAACACCACCAGCTCCGCGAGGGCCAGCAGCGCCAGCGCGGTCCGCAGCCGTCGTCCCACGGCGTCCTCCGTCTCTCCTGCCCGACCGGCGCGGGCGGTGGCGGCCCGCCTACCGGGCGACGCTCGACCGCCCGTCGAGCCGGGCGTTCCCGGGCACGGGCCGGCGGACGCGGCCCGGCAGCCGATCGGCGAGCCGGTCCCGCAGGCCCCACACGGTGACCCGTACCAACGCCTCCACAACGATCGAGGTGCTCATCTTGCTCCTGCCCAGCGTCCGCTCGACGAAGCTGATCGGCACCTCGACCACGCGGGCGCCCGACCGCCAGGCGCGCCAGGCCCAGTCGACCTGGAAGCAGTAGCCCTGGCTGGCGACGTCGTCGAACGGCAGCCGGTCGACCAGCTCGCCGCGCACGACCCGGTAGCCGCCGGTGGCGTCGCGCAGCGGCAGCCGCAGCGCCCAGCGGGTGTAGGCGTTGCCGGCGCGGGACAGCAGCAGCCGGTGCACCGGCCAGTCCACCACCTCCCCCCCGCGCACCCAGCGCGAGCCGAGGACGAGGTCGGCGCCGGTGCCGAGCGCGGCCAGCAGGTCGGGCAGCTGCTCGGGGGCGTGCGAGCCGTCGGCATCCATCTCGACCAGGACGTCGTAGCCGCGGCCGCGCCCCCAGCGGAACCCGGCGACGTACGCCGGGCCCAGCCCGGCCTTGCCGGGCCGCCGCAGGACGTGCACGCGCGGCTCGGCCGCGGCCAGCTTCTCGGCCAGCTCGCCGGTGCCGTCCGGTGAGCCGTCGTCGACCACGAGGGCGTGCGCGTCCGGGACGGCGTCGAGCAGCCGCTCCACCACCCGCTCGACGTTCTCGGCCTCGTTGTAGGTCGGGATGACCACCAGGACGCCGCTCACCGGGCGGCCCCGGGCAGCCGGCGGCGCACCGGCGCCAGGCCGGCCAGCAGGGCGGCCACGCCGACGGCGGTGAGCGTCCACTCCGGCGCGGCGCCGAGCCGCAGCGCCGGCGTGGCGGAGGTCCGCTGCGCGACGTCCTCGACGAGGACGTCCGGGGTGAACAGCGCCGAGGAGCGGGCGACCGAGCCGTCGGGCGCCACGATCGCCGAGATGCCGCTGGTCGCGGCGATGACCACGGTGCGGCCGAACTCCACGGCGCGCAGCCGGCTCATCGCCAGCTGCTGCTCGCTCTCGTCGGTGAACCCGAACGTCGCGTTGTTGGTCTGCACGACGACCATGCCGGCGCCCTCGTCGACGACGTCGTGCACCAGCGAGTCGTAGACCACCTCGAAGCAGATGAGGTCGCCGACCCGGGTGCCGCCGATGTCGAGCACCCCCACCTCCTCGCCGGCCAGCTGGTCGCGGCGGACGAGGTCGACCTGGTCGGTCAGGAGGCGGAAGAAGCTGCGCGCCGGCACGTACTCGCCGAAGGGCACCGGGTGGCGCTTGAGGTAGGTCTCCCCCGGGCCGGTGGCCGGGTCCCACACGATGCCCATGTTGCGGATCCGGTCGCCCGGGCCCTCGACGATCGCGCCGACCAGGATCGGGGCGCCGATGGCCTCCGCGGCCCGGCTGATCTGCCGGTTGGCGTCCTCGTTGAGGTAGGGGTCGATGTCGGAGGCGTTCTCCGGCCAGATGACCACGTCCGGCTGCGCGCGTCGGCCCTGCTCGACGTCCTCGGCCAGGTCGAGGGTCTGCTGCACGTGGTTGTCCAGCACCGCCCGGCGCTGGGCGTTGAAGTCCAGGCCCAGGCGCGGCACGTTGCCCTGGATGACCGCGACCGTGGCGGTCTCCCCGCCGGCGGTCAGCGACGAGCCGGGCAGCGGCAGCCAGGCCAGCCCGCCGACCAGCGGGACGGCCAGGACGGCGGCCACCCGGGTGGCCGCCGTGCGCAGGGCCGGTGCGCGCGCCCCGGCCGACGACGACGCCCGCCACGCGGCCAGGCAGGCCAGCAGCGCGGCGGCCAGCAGCGCGCCGGTGAGCGCGACCGCGAAGCTCACCAGCGGCACCCCGCCGTACGCGGCGAGGGAGAGCAGCGGCCCCTCGGTCTGCGAGAAGCCGAGCCGCCCCCACGGGAAGCCGCCGAGGACGAACCGCCCGCGCACGGCCTCGTCGGCGACCCACAGCGCCGCCGTCCACAGCGGCCACAGCGGCAGCCGCGAGGTGACCGCGGTGGCGGCGCCGAGCAGGGCGACGTGCAGGGCCTCCCAGACGGCGAGCGCCAGCCACGGGAACGGCCCCACGTAGACGCCGGTCCACGACAGCAGGGGCACGAAGAACGCCAGGCCGAGGACCAGGCCCAGCCACAGCCCCGAGCGGGCGCGCTGCCCGCGCACGGCGAGGGCGAGCGCGGCCGGGCCGAGCGGGGCGAGGGCGGACAGGTCGTAGCCCGGGAAGGAGAGCAGGAGCGCCAGGCCGCCGAGGAGCGCGAGCGCGGTGCGCCACGGCCACCGCCGCGCGGTCCGCGCCGCGGCCGGACGGGTGCGGGGCGGGGTGCCGGTCGTCGCCGGCGGCGCGCTCTCCGCGGCCGGCACGCTGGCTCTTGCCGGCACCCGTGGCCTCCGTGGGACTTCCCCGCCCCTGCCGGGGGCGGGCACCTCTCCTCCGCACCGGGCGGGCGGGGGCGGGCCGCCGCGTCGGCGGCGGCCCGGCCCCAGCATCCCATCCGGACCTGTGCCGCAGGCCGGGGTGCCTCCCGGCGCGGGCGGTCTGCGGATGTGCCTCTCGGTCGCGCCGGCGGTCGACCGGGCAGCTGCCGCACCTTCGGGCCGGAGGACCGGTCGCGGGCTGCGGCCGGAGCGCTCCGTTGTCTGGTGGTGCGGGGCGTGCGCGGCTCCGCCGGGGTGCCGGCCGCGGCACCCCGGGCCGGCCGTGCCGGCGGGTCCCGGCGGGCCGCTCCCGGAGGGCGCACGGACGTGCTCCCGGAAGGAACTGCAGCGACTGTAGGAAGTGCAGCGACACGTTTCGCCGCCTGCGGGAGGCCCGTGCCGGACTGTGACCCGATCGTTACCCGCCGGTCCCCGCGGTCAGGGGACGACGACGGTGGCGACCGCCTCCACCACGGTCTCCGGCGGGTCGACGACCCGCGCCGCCGACGGGCCGCGCTCGGGTTCGGCGCGGGCGACGACCCGGGCGGTGCAGCGCAGCTCGCGGCTGCGCCGGCCGACGCAGACCACCTCGGCGCTGGCCTCCAGCACGTCGCCGGCGCGGACCGGCCCGAGGAAGCGGATCTCGGAGTAGCCGGCCAGCAGCCCCTCGTCGCCGTCGGTGCGGATCGCGACCTCGGTGGCGACGTCGCCGAACAGGCCGAGCGCGTACGCGCCGTCGACGAGGTTCCCGCCGTAGTGCGCGTGGCCGTACGGGACGTAGCGGCGGTGGGTGACGGTCAACCCGAGCCTCGGGTCGGGGTCGGTCATGCTGCCTCCTCGGGGGGCACCAGGGCGTGCACCAGGTAGCTGGCCACCTCGCCGGGCGTCGTGCCCCGGCCGAAGACCTTGTCGACGCCGAGCTCGGCGGCCATCGCCGGGTCGAACCGCGGGCCGCCGACCACCAGCAGGGGGCGGTCCTCCCCCATCGCCTCGCGGAACGCCGCGGCCAGCTCGCGGGTGTTGCGCAGGTGCGCGTCCTTCTGCGTGACGACCTGTGAGACGAGGACGGCGTCGGCGCGGGCGGCGCGCGCCCGGCGCACCAGGTCGGGCACGGTCACCTGGGCGCCGAGGTTGGCGACGTCCATCTCCCGGTAGTACTCCAGGCCCTTCTCCCCCGCGAACCCCTTGAGGTTGAGGATCGCGTCGATGCCGACGGTGTGCGCGTCGGTGCCGATGCACGCCCCGAGGACGACGAGCTTGCGGTGCAGCCGGGCCTTGATCGCCCCGTTGACCTCCGCCGGCGACAGCAGCGGGTAGGCCCGCTCCTCCACCCGGACGGCGTCGAGGTCGACCAGGTGCTTCACCGACCCGTAGACGACGAAGAACGTGTATCCCTCGCCGATGCCGTGGCTGTGCACCACCATGGCCGGCTCGATGCCCATCTTGCCCGCCAGCTGCAGCGCGGCGCCGTCGGCCTTCGGCCCGGGCGGGACGGGGAGGGTGAACGACGTCTGCACCATGCCGTCGCCGGTGGTGTCGCCGTAGGGCCGGACGATCCCCTCAGGCATCGACGCGCTCCAGCAGCTCCAGGGCCGGGTTGTACGCGCCGGGGGCGAGCGCGACGACGCCGTCGAGGCCCTTGCCGCCGTCCGGCGGCCGCCGGGTGATGCCGAAGGTGCCGTCGGCGATCGCCTGGATCAGCCCCTCGGGGTGGTCGGCGATGCGCTGGAGCAGCTCGACGGCCTCGCGCAGCACGGTGTCGGCGCGGCGGTCGATGAAGCCGCCTTTCGGCGGGTGGAAGTCCTCGACCAGGCCGCCGGCGGCGTCGAGCACGTAGCGCACGTTGCGCAGCGCCAGGTCGCGGTCGGACAGCCACGGGGTGACCACGGCCTCGGTCATCATCCCGACCAGCAGGATCCCCTGGCCGGTCAGCGCCCCGGCGAGGTTGAAGAACCCGTCGAGCAGGTAGCCGCGGAAGACGTCGCCGGTCATGTGCTTGGTGGGCGGCATCCACTTCAGCGGCGCGTCGGGGAACAGCGAGCGGGCGAGCATCGCGTGGGCGAGCTCCAGCCGGAAGGAGTCCTGCCGGTCGGGGTCGATCTCGAAGGCGTGCCCGAGGCCGAGCTGCCAGTCCTCCAGCCCCGCCTCGTGCGCGAGGGTCTCGTTGAGCAGCTGGCTGACGGTGACGGTGTGCGCCTCGTCGACGGCGTCGGCGGTGGTGAGGTAGTTGTCCTCGCCGGTGTTGATGACGATCCCGGCCCGGGCGTGCACCATCCGGGAGAACCGCTGGTCGACGAAGGTGCGCCGCGGGTTGATGTCGCGGAAGAGGATCCCGTACATCGCGTCGTTGAGCATCATGTCCAGCCGCTCCAGCCCGGCCAGGACGGCGATCTCGGGCATGCACAGCCCGGACGCGTAGTTGGTCAGCCGCACGTAGCGGCCCACCTCGGCGCTGACGTCGTCCAGGGCGGCCCGCATGAGCCGGAAGTTCTCCTGGGTGGCGTAGGTGCCGGCGTAGCCGGTGCGGGTGGCGCCCTCGGGCACGTAGTCCAGCAGCGACTGGCCGGTGGACCGGATGACGGCGATGACGTCGGCCCCGGCGCGGGCGGCGGCCTGGGCCTGCGGGATGTCCTCGTGGATGTCGCCGGTGGCCACGATCAGGTAGATCCACGGCCGCCGCGGCGGGTCCCCGTGGACGGCGACGAGCTCCTCGCGGCGGCGGCGGTTGGCGTCGATGCGGGCCAGCCCGGCGGCCACGGCGTCCCGGGCGGCCGCGCGCGCGGGCTCGGGGTCGGCGGGGAGCTCGAACCGGGCGGTCCCCGCGCCCACCCGCTCGGCCAGGGACTGCAGGTCTCCGCCGTCCCGCAGGGCGTGCCACACCGGCAGCGCGACACCCGCCTCCAGCCCGACCTGGTCGCGGACGGCGTCGACGACCCGGTTGACCCACGGCACGCGGTCCTCGGCCCGGCCCTCCCCCGTCACCGGGTCGGTGCCGGTCAGCCCGGCCAGCCGCAGCACCGCCCGCTCGACCGACATCGTGGTGTGCCGGTGCGCCAGGTCGACCACCGGCTGCGCGGCGCGGGCGGCCAGCGCGCGGGCCCGCGCGACGAGGGCCGGGTCGAGGTCGAGGGTGGTCACAGCGGTTCTCCGTCCACGAGCAGGAGCCGGCAGGTCGGGCGCAGCCGCCCGGCGAGCACGCCCGACAGCGTCTCCGCCGTCTCCCACAGCGCCAGCGCGGCCGGCGCGCCCACCGCGAGGGGGCCGGCGGCGTGCTCGGCGCGGGCGGCGTAGCGGCCGCCGAACGTGGCCGCGTCGAAGGCGTCGAACGGCCGCAGGCCCGAGCCGGGCGTGCGGTGGTCGACGGCGGCGTGCACCCCGCCCCACGGGTCCAGGGGCGTCACCGGGGCGTCGCTGCCCAGCGCGAGCGGCACCCCGCCGTCGGAGAAGCCGGCGAACGGGTTGGTCCGCAGCGCCCGGGCCACGCCGAGCCGCTCGGCGTACATGCCGGCGTCGCCGCCCCAGGCGGCGTCGAAGGCCGGCTGCACGCTGGCGACCATGCCCAGGTCGCGCAGCCGCTCGACGTCGACCGGGTCGGTCATCTCGACGTGCTCGAGGCGGTGCCGGCAGGCGCGGACGGCGGGCCGGCCCAGCTCGGCGGCCACGGTCTCCACCGCGAACACCACCTGCGCGACCGCGGCGTCGCCGATCACGTGGAAGCCCGCCTGGACGCCGGCCAGCGTGCAGGCGCGCACGTGGTGCACCAGCTGCCCGGTGGCGAACCGCAGGCTGCCGGCGGTGTCCGGGCGGTCGGCGTAGGGGCCGCTGCCCAGCGCCGCGGTGTGCGAGCCGAGGGCGCCGTCGCAGAACAGGTCTCCCCCGGCGCCGGCCAGGCCCAGCTGGCGGACGACGTCCAGGCCGCCGCGCTCGGCGAGCTCGCCCCAGTAGCCGACCACCTCCGGCCCGGGCTCGGCGGCGGCGAGCTCCAGCAGCCCGGCGAGGTCCTCGGCGCTCGACACCTCCGGACCGGCCATCTCGTGCAGGCTGCCGATGCCCAGCGCGGCCGCGGCGTCGCGGGTGGCGCGCTGGGCCGCCCGCCGCTGGTCGGCGCCCACGGTCGCGTGGGCGGCCTGCCGGGCGGCGTGGTGGGCGTCGAGCCGCAGCCGCCCGTCGGGTGAGAAGCCGGGCAGGTCGGCGATCCCGGGGATCCGGTCGAGCAGCGCGGTCGACACCGTCGCCGAGTGGACGTCGACGCGGGCGACGTACGCCGGCCGGTAGCCGATCACGGCGTCGAGGTCGGCGCGGGTGAGGCCGCGGCGCTCGGGCCAGCCGGTCTCGTCCCAGCCGGTGCCGAGCACGGTCCCCGGCGCGCCCTGGGCGTGCCGGGCGATGCGGGCGCCGGCCTCGGCGAGGCTCGAGGTCGACGAGAGGTCGAGACCGGTCAGCGCCAGGCCGGTCGCGGTGGCGTGCACGTGGGCATCGACGAACGCCGGCGTCAGCAGCGCCCCCTCCCCCGCCACCACCCGGTCGGCGGTCGGGGCGTCGGCGGCGTCCCCGAGCCAGGCGATCCGGCCGTCGGCGACGTGCACGGCGCGGCCCGGCCGGTCGCCGACCGTGACGTCGCCGATCAGGAGGGTCACGCGCCGACCCGCGGGTCGATCAGGGACCGGACGCCGGCGTTCGACCGGTACAGGTCGAGGGCCAGCGCCGCGTGGCCCGGGGTGTAGCCGTTGCCGACCAGCATCGTCACGTCCGCCGCCATCCCCTCCGCGCCGAGCGCCGCCCGGGCGAACGACGTCGCCATGGAGAAGAAGACCACGGTGCCGCCGTCGGCGGTCGCCAGGACCGCGCCGTGCTCGGCGCCGGGCACGTCGACGCACACGATCGTCGCGTCGGCCGGCTCCCCCACCGCGGCGGCGACGGCGAGCGGGTCGGTGGCGTCGGCGACGACGACCCGGTCGGCCAGCCCGGCGGCGGTGAGCGCGGCGGCCTCGCGGTCGTCGCGGACCAGCCCGGTGAGCCGGGTCGCCCCGGCGTCGCGGGCGGCGGCCAGGCTCAGGCAGCCCGACTTGCCCGCCGCGCCGAGCACGACGACCGACCGGGCGCCGGTGCGCTCGACCACCCGCGCGGTGGCCGCCGGCGCCCCGCACACGTCGAGGACGGCGAGGGACACGGCGTCGGGCAGGTCGGCGGGCAGCACCGCGGCGATCGAGCGGGCGAACAGGACCGCCGTCCCCTCGGCCGGCACCTGCTCGCCGCGCCCGTCCCAGCGGGCCAGCCCGTCGGTGATCCGCAGCGGGGTGAGCGTGAGCGAGACGAGGGTGGCCACCCGGTCGCCGACGGCCAGGTCCAGCGGGGAGTCCGCCCCCACCGCGTCGACCACGCCGATCAGCATGCCCCCCGAGCCGGTGACCGGGTTCTGCATCTTGCCGCGGGCGGCGACGATGTCGAGGACGGCGGCGCGCACCGCGTCGCCGTCGCCACCGCACGCCTCGGACAGCTGGCGGAACGACGCGGCGTCGAGGTTGAGCCGCTGGACGGCGACGCGCACCTCGTCGACGCCGATCCGGGGATCGGCGTCGAGGCGCAGGGCCGCCTGCGGCAGCACGCCGCGCGGCTCCAGCACCCGGTGCGCGCCCAGCGCCCGCTCCAGCTCGCTCGCCACAGACGTCGCTCCCTTCACCCCATCCGGCAGGAGAACCTATCGCGTCCGGCCGTGATCACCGAAGATCCTCCCGTAGAGTCGCACCCGAAGGGGACAGCGGGCCGACCCGAGGAGGCACCCATCGTGCTGGAGCAGCCCTACGAGTACGCCGCCCGGCCGCTCGCCGAGCCGGACTGGCGGCGGCTGCCGGGGTTCGCCGGCGTGACCGCGGCCGAGTGGCGCAGCGCCCAGTGGCAGCGCGCGCACTGCGTGAAGAACGTCCGCCAGCTGCGCGGGGTCTACGGCGACCTGCTCGACGAGTCCTTCTACGCCGACGTCGAGGCCGACCAGGCCGGGCGGGCCACGATGTCGCTGCTGCTGCCCCCGCAGATGCTCAACACGATGGTCCCCGACCAGGTGCCGACCACCGGGCGGCTGCTCGCCGACCCGGTGCGCCGCTACATGCTCCCGGTCGCCTCCGACCGGCTGCCCGGCGCCGCCGCCAGCCACCCCTACGCCGCCCGCGACTCGCTGCACGAGCACGAGATGTGGGCCGTCGAGGGCCTCACCCACCGCTACCCCACCAAGGTGCTCGCCGAGCTGCTGCCCACCTGCCCGCAGTACTGCGGCCACTGCACCCGCATGGACCTGGTCGGCAACTCCACGCCGGCCGTCGACAAGCTCCGGTTCGAGCTCAAGCCGGTCGACCGGCAGGCGGCGATGCTGGAGTACCTGCGCGCCACGCCCGGGGTGCGCGACGTCGTCGTCTCCGGCGGCGACGTCGCCAACCTGCCGTTCAAGAACCTCGAGGCGTTCGTCGCCGGGCTGCTGGAGATCGAGTCGGTGCGCGACATCCGGCTGGCGTCCAAGGCGCTCATGGGCCTGCCCCAGCACTGGCTGCAGGGCGACGTCGTCGCCGGCATGACCCGGCTGGCCACCACCGCGCGCGAGCGCGGCGTCTCCCTCGCCGTGCACACCCACGTCAACGCCGCGCAGCAGGTCACCCCGCTGGTGGCCGAGGCGGCGCGGGCGATGCTCGCCGCCGGCGTGCGCGACGTGCGCAACCAGGGCGTGCTGCTGCGCGGGGTCAACGCGAGCGCGCCCCAGCTGCTGGACCTGTCGTTCGCGCTGCTCGACGGCGCCTCGATCACGCCCTACTACTTCTACATGTGCGACATGATCCCCAGCGCCGAGCACTGGCGGGTGTCGCTGGCCGAGGCCCAGACGCTGCAGCACGACATCATGGGCTACCTGCCCGGCTTCGCCACGCCGCGGATCGTCTGCGACGTCCCCTACGTCGGCAAGCGCTGGGTGCACCAGGTCGCCGAGTACGACCGCGAGCGCGGCATCTCGTACTGGACGAAGAACTACCGGACCGGGATCGAGCGCACCGACGAGGACGCCCTCGACCGCCGCTACACCTACTACGACCCGATCGCCACGCTGCCGGAGAGCGGGCGGGCCTGGTGGGCGCAGCGCGATGTCGATCCGGTGGCCGCCGAGCTGCGCGCGGCCTCCTCCCGCGCCGCCTCCGCGGCCGATCTCGTCCCCTGAGTCGGCGTTTCCCCGCCCTGCGGCGGCGGTAGCGACAACGGATGGCGTGTCCGGGCGGCGAGCTGCTGCGCACCGAGCGGCTGCGGCTGCGCGCGTGGACGACGTCGCCGGCGGACGTCGCCCGGCTGACCGACCTCTACGGCCGCGCGGAGGTCACCCGCTGGATCGGCGGTACCCCGAGCGTCCCGCCGGCCGAACTGCCGGCCCGCTGGGCGGCGGTGCACGCCGCGGACGAGCGGTTCGGCTGCTGGGCGGTCGAGCGCGCCGACGGCGTCGTCGCCGGCACGGTGCTGCTCAAGCCGCTGCCGAACGGGGTCGGCGAGGTCGAGGTCGGCTGGCACCTGCACCCCGACAGCTGGGGCTGCGGCTACGCCACCGAGGCGGCGCGCGCGGTCGTCGACCGGGCCTTCGAGGCCGGGCTGCCCGAGGTCTACGCCGTGGTCCGGCCGGGCAACGAGCGCTCCGTCGCCGTCTGCCGGCGGCTGGGCATGACCCACCTCGGGCGCATGCGCCGCTGGTACGACGTCGAGCTGGACGCCTTCCGGCTGATGGCCCCGCCGGTCGTGGAGTGAGTAGCGGCCGGGGCGACCGGTTCGGGTGTGACGGCCGGGGCGGACCGTTCGGTCCGCCCCGGCGGTGGTCCCCCTCACCCCCGGGCGGTGCTGCCTACCGTCGGCGCATGCACCAACAGCCGGCCTCCGGGCTCCCCTCCTCCCGCTCCGCCTGCGACCCCGACCGGGTGCGCTACCTCCACCTCGTGGCCTCGGCCCGCGCCACCGCCGTCCGGCCGGTCGACGTGCAGCAGGTCGCCGACATCGTCCGTGTCACCGTGGACGACGAGGTGGACACCACCACCTTCCGGGCGATCGTCACCGACGTCGCCGGCGACGTCCTGCGCTGACCCGGTGCCGGTGCCGTGGCCGTGCGTCGACCCCGACCGGCTCGGCGAGCACCGGGCCGCGGTCGGGATCGAGGGCTTCGCGGCGAACGCGGCCCGGTGCGGCGCGCCGGTCAGCGGCGGGCGATCAGCTTCCTGAGCCGCGCGACGGGGTGCGGCCGGGGCAGCTTCGCGCGGCGGCCGGCGGCGTCGACGGCGTCCTCCTCGGCGGCCTCCTCCGGCGTCGGCGCCGTCCCGCCCAGGTGGGCCGGCTGCCACCACCGGTCGTCGGGCCCGGACGGCGCGTCGGGGTAGCTGCGCTGCGCCTCGTCCAGCAGCGCCTCCATGGCCGCCTTGGTGCGGCGGAGCAGGGCCTGGGGCCGCTCCCCCGGCCCGGCGACGATCGGCTCGCCGAGGACGACGGTCACCGGGACGCCGCGGCGCAGCACCACCTTGTGCCCCTTGGTGGCGATCCGCTGCCCGCCCCAGACCGCGGCGGGGATGACCGGCACGCCGGCGTCGACGGCCATCCGCGCCACGCCGGCCTTGAGCTCCTTGACGGTGAAGCTGCGGCTGATCGTGGCCTCGGGGAAGACGCCGACCACCTCGCCGTCCTTGAGGGCCCGCACGGCGGACTCGAAGGCCGCCGCCCCGGCCTTGCGGTCGACCGGGATGTGCCGCATGGCGCGCATGAACGGCCCGGCGAACCAGTGCGAGAAGACCGCGGCCTTGGCCATGAAGCGCACCAGCCGGTGCCGCGGCAGCGCCGCGAGGCCGAGGAAGGTGAAGTCGAAGAAGCTGACGTGGTTGCTGCAGATGATGGCGCCGCCGGTCGTCGGCACGTGCTCCGAGCCGCGGACGTCGAACCGGAAGCCGAACAGCCGGAAGACGACCAGGGCCAGGCGGACGACGAACCGGTAGGGCCGGTCGCGGGGATCGGGCGCGGCACCGAAGAGGTCCCGGCGGACGACGTCGCGCGTGCTGGCCGTGTACATGGCCGGACCCTAGCTGCCTTCGGTGAGAGCGGCCTGTGCGGTCCGGGCGGGCTCCCCGGCCGTGACGGCGACGGCGGCCCGGACGACCTCGGCGAGGTCGCCGGAGGACGCGTGGACCCGCCGCTGGAGGTCGGCGCCGGTGCCGTGGGCGAGCAGCCGGGCCACCCCGTCGGCCACCCGTTGCTCGTCGCCGGCGGCGGCCAGCGCCGGCCGCAGGTGCTCCAGCAGCGCCCCGACCACCTCGGCCGCGGGCGCCGGCCGGCCGGTGCGGGGGTGCACCAGCTCGCCGGTCAGCCCGGAGCGGCCGGCCCGCCAGGTGGCCAGCCGGAGCAGCTCGGGGCGGACCTCGGGCACCGGCCGGCCGGCCCGCCACTCCGCGGCGGCGGTGTCGACCAGCGCCCGGACGAGGCCGGTGTGGGTGACCGCGTCCTCCACGCGCAGCGCGACGTCGGCGACGCGCACCTCCAGGGTGGGCCACCGGGCCGACAGGCGGGCGTCGAAGTAGACCATCCCGGTGTCCACGGCCGTGCCGGTGGCGAGGACGTCGTCGACGAGGCGGTGGTACTCGGCGGCGTCGGCGAAGACGCCGTTCGGCCCGGCCGACGGCCACCGGCTCCAGGACTGCGAGCGGTAGCTGGCGTAGCCGGTGTCGGTGCCGTGCCAGAACGGCGAGTTGGCGGTGAGCGCGGTGAGCACCGGCAGCCAGACGCGGATCCGGTTGAGGACGGCGACGCCCTCCTCGTCGTCGGCCACCGAGACGTGCACGTGGCAGCCGCAGGTGAGCTGCTCGGCGGCGATCCGGCCGAAGACGTCGTGGATGCGCGAGTACCGCTCCCCCTCGCTCGGCACCGGCTCGACGGTCACCGGGGAGGTGGCCAGGGCCGCCACCCGGGCGCCGACGGCGCGGGCCGCGGAGTCGGCGCGCGCCCGCCAGGTGCGGAGCTCGGCGGTGACCTGGTCGAGGGTGCGGCAGACCCGGGTGCCCAGCTCGACCTGCTGCGCCTTGAGCTCGGGGACGAGGTGCGCCCCCTCCGCGGCGCCGTCGTCGTCGGCCCGGTCGTGCTGCTCGACGGTCTCGCCCTCCCCCCGCCGCGCAGCCACCTCGAGCGCCTCGGGGCCGAGCGGCACGGGCCGGCCGTCGGGATCGACGACCAGCAGCTCTTCCTCGACCCCGACCGTCCGCACGCGCCCATGATCACCAGAGCGGGCCGACGGCGCAGGACGAGCTCCCCCGATCGCGCACCGACGCACCGTTATGCCCAAGTGGGATTCTCCCTTTGAGGGAGACCGGCTGCGCCTGCTCCCTCCACTCCCCCTCCCGCCGCGCCGCGGGCTCCCGCGATCGCCGCCATGGCGCCCGGAGGGCGCCGGACCTGCCGATGTCTATGGCAGAAGCCGACGACCGGGGATCGCAGAATTGTTGGGGATAACGGTATGATTGCGGCGTGGCGACGTGGCAGCAGGCCCTGCCGGACATGCCGGCCCCTCCCCCCGAGCGGGCCTGGCGCCGCATCGCGCCGCCCGAGGGCTACGAGGCCCAGTGGCGGCGCCTGGTCGACGCGGCGCTCGAGCTCGGCCTCGGGCCCGACGACCTGGCCGCCACCGGCCTCGACCCGGTCGTCGCGGCCCGCGGCTGGAAGCCGGCCACCGTCGCGCTCTACGGCAAGGTCGCCCGCTACGGCGGGCTGGCCCTGCCCACGATCCCGACGCCGGAGCCCACACCGCAGACCCTCGACCTGCGCCCGCTCACCCAGATCCGCCGGGAGGACGCCGAGCACCTGCGCACGGTGGCGTGGTGCGCGCTAGCCCTGGGCTGGCCGGGCACCGTGGGCCAGTTCCGCGAGCTGCGCCGCGACCAGGTGCACGCCACCGCCCGGCGGCTGCTCGTGCGCACCGACGACGGCGACTGGTCGGTCTCCGGCGCGCTGACCGCCTGGCACGCCTGGGAGGAGGTCCGCACCCGCTACCCCGTGCTGGCCGCCAGCCCGTGGGTGCTGCCGGCCCTGCGCCGCGGGCCGGGCTTCGGGTCCCGGGTGGGCGGGCAGCTGTCCACGCAGGCCCTGCAGGTCACCTTCGCCAAGCACGCCGTGCGCACCGGTCAGCACCTGCGCGCCACCGCCGCCCCCTCGCGGCGCGCGTGGGCCGAGGCGCTGGCCGCCGAGTACGCCGTGCTGTCCTACGACTCCTACCGCCGGCTGGCGCTGGCGGCGGGTGCGCCGCCGGTCTCCGCCCGCGGCGCGGTGCGGGCCGCCCGCGCGGTCAACCGGCTGCACCGGATGGCCGGCTGAGGCCGGCTCAGCACAGCGCCAGCTGCTCGGGCGGGTCGGGGCGGCGCACCGCCGGGAGGCTGCCGGCGGGGAACGCGCCCTGCCCGTCGCCGGGCAGCCCGCGCACCGGTTCGCCGTCGACCCCGCGGGCCGAGCCGCCGCGCTGCCGGTCCAGGCCGTGCCTGGCCAGCAGCGGTGCCACCCGGCGGGTCAGCTCGTCGCGGTACTCGGCCGGCACGTAGGCGCCCCGGCGGTAGAGCTGCCGGTACCGCGGGACGAGCTCGGGGTGGGCGCGGGCGAGCCAGGCCAGGAACCACTCGCGCGCCCCGGACCGCAGATGCAGCGCCAGCACGGTCACCCCGGTGGCGCCCGACGCGGCCACGGCGGCCAGCGCGGCGTCGAGCGACTCCTCGTCGTCGGTGAGGCCGGGCAGCACCGGCGCGAGGAAGACGCCGCACGGCAGCCCGGCCTCGGTGAGCGTGCGGACCAGCTCCAGCCGCGCCCGCGGGCTGGGCACCCCCGGCTCGAGGGCGGCGTGCAGGTCGTCGTCCCAGATCGCCATCGAGACGCCGAACCCGATCGGCACGTCGCGGGACGCCGCGGCCAGCAGCGGGACGTCCCGGCGGGCCAGCGTGCCCTTCGTCAGGATCGAGAACGGCGTGCCCGAGCGGGCCAGCGCCCGGATGACGCCCGGCATCAGCCGGTAGCGGCCCTCGGCCCGCTGGTACGGGTCGGTGTTGGTGCCCATCGCCACGTGCTCGCGCCGCCACGACGGCCGGGCCAGCTCCCGCTCCAGCACCTCGACCAGGTTCGTCTTCACCACGATCTGCGTGTCGAAGTCCTTGCCGCTGTCCAGCTCCAGCCACTCGTGCGTCTTGCGGGCGAAGCAGTTGTGGCTGATCACCCCGCTGGCGATGAAGTCACCGGTGCCGGTCGTGATGTCGTACATGGGCATCTCGATTCCGAGCGGCTCTATCGCCACGACGTCGAGCGCAGCATCGCTCGTCACAGCGACGCCCTCGACCGAGCACTTGCGTCTGATGGCGGGATCCACGAGGTGGATGAACCGCATGTGCTCCCTGAGCCCACCGCGCATTCGGACCGTGGCGAGGCCGTTCGCGAGACCGCGCTGCTCGACGCAGGAGTCGAACCCGAAGTCCGCAAGCGCCGACTGCGTCCGAGCCAGGATCTCCGCGTCGGTGTTGCTCACCCGCAGCACGCCCTGGCTACGACTGCCCTCGGCATCGAAGATGCCGGCGAGGAAGCCTCGTTGCCAGGCAGACGAGGCCTGAGTCGGATACTCGATGAGGTCCGCCACGTGCGCGACCGCGGCTGCCGCCGAGGTCCTGATGGCGGCAATGGCCCGACGCTCGGTCGTGGCTGCTGCGCAGTCGAAGCGGTCCGTGTGCACACCTGCCTGTGCGAGGTAGTCCTGCGCACGGTGCAGGGCCTCGTCATCAGCGAGGGCCAGGCGGAAACGGTGGACGTCGCCGTGGGTTCGCCCCGCCCGCTCGTACCGGTATGTCTTCAGGTGGCCGTCGCCCCTGACCATTCCGCACAGGTAACCGCGTCGGTAGTCCTCGCAGACTTCGGCGGGCGGCACCGTCCGACCGAAGCCCATCAACTTGTCGTTCGTCGTCAGGTACGGCCGCTGACCGGGACCCGCCATGGCGCCGACCACGTGTTTCCAGCCTCGCGGCGTGAGGAACCGGTGGTCTCCGCTGGCTATGAGTTCGGTCCCGTCCTCGAGCGTGACCCTGTAGGCCGGTTTCACCGTCGACCAGTGCGCCTCCACGACGGTCGTCACGTAGTGCCGGTAGGTCCCGCGCCGCTCGGTGCCAATGATGTGCTCACCCACCGTCAGGTCAGCGATCGCGCGCTGCCTCCCGTCGGCCAGCAGAACCTGCGTGTCCCCGCCCAGGCAGTACACGCACGAATGTGCGCAGCCGCGGTAGGGGTTGATGGTCCACTGGAACGGCATCGGCGAGCCGGGTGGGACGGCGTTGAGGGCGCTGCGGCTGCGCACCTCGTGCAGCGTCACCCCGGGGAACTCCGGCACCTGGACGCTGCGCAGCAGGCCGCGGATCGAGGGCATGCCGGGCAGCGACCCGTCGTCCACCAGGTCCAGCCGCTGCGCGTCCCACCGCATGCGAGTCATCCGAACACACGTTCGAGCGGGTGTCCAGCGCGGCGGTCAGCTACGCGGCTCGGCCCGGACCAGCACCATCCCGCGCAGCGCCTGGTCCGGCAGCTCGGCGGGCTCGCCGCGCAGGCGCATCGCCCGGGCCCCGCCGGGGATGCCGGCGGTGTAGGCCACCACGCCCGCCCGGCACCGCTCCGGCTCCTGCGCGCCCTCCACGGCGACCGCGCGGGCGGCCACGTGCTCGCCGGCCAGCCACAGCTCCACCTCGCGCGGGCTGCGGAAGTTGCGCCACCAGCGCTTGACCTCCGCGCCGCCGACCCAGATCCACACGACGTCCCCCGCCCGGGCGTAGCCGGCCACCAGCTCGTGCGGCTCCCCGGTGCGGGCGCCGGTGTAGCGGATCACCGCCAGGTGCCGGCCCAGCCGCCGGCCGGCCACCCGCGAGCGCAGCAGCGGGCGGAGCACCGGGTTGGCGACCCGGTTGGTCAGCGCGTTGCGGAGGGCCATCTCAGATCGGCGGCCGGTGCTCGTAGAAGGACGACAGCACCACGGTCGTGCGGGTGGTGACGTTGGCCGCCGCCCGGATCTCCTGCAGCAGCGCCTCGAGCGCGTCCGGCGAGGCCACCCGCACCTTGAGGATGTAGCTCTCCACCCCGGCCACCGAGTGGCACTCCTCGATCGCCGCCAGGTGCGCCAGCCGGGCGGGGGCGTCGTCGGGCTGCGCCGCCTCGATCGGCGTGATCGACACGAACGCGGTCAGCGGCAGCCCGAGCTGCTTGGCGTCCAGCGTCGCCCGGTAGCCGGTGATCAGCCCGCGCTGCTCCAGCCGCCGCACCCGCTGGTGCACCGCCGAGACCGACAGGCCGACCCGCTCGGCCAGCTCGGTGTAGCTGGCCCGGCCGTCGCGCGCCAGCGCCGCGAGCAGCGCCCGGTCGACGTCGGCCGAGGCGCTGCCCGGCTCACCCGGGGAGGACGACGAGCTCACGAGGTCCGCCGTTCAGTGTCCGGACGCCGTCCTCGGTGCAGACGACGATGTCCTCGATGCGGGCGCCGCAGCGGCCCGGCAGGTAGATCCCCGGCTCCACGGAGAACGCCATCCCGGGCACGAGCGCGAGGTCGTTGCCCTCGACGATGTAGGGCGCCTCGTGGGTGTCCAGCCCGATGCCGTGGCCGGTGCGGTGGATGAAGTACTCGCCCCAGCCGGCGTCGGTGATCACCCGGCGGGCGGTGGCGTCGATCTCCTGCGCGCTGACGCCCGGGCGGACGGCGGCGGTCGCGGCCGCCTGCGCCTGCTGCAGCACGCCGTACCACTCGTCCACCTCGGCGCCGGGCGCCCCGCCCACCGCGTAGGTGCGGGTGCAGTCGGAGCGGTAGCCGGTCGCCGTCTCCCCGCCGATGTCCACCACGACGACGTCCCCGGCCGCCACGACCCGCCCGGAGACGTCGTGGTGCGGGCTGGCGCCGTTCGGGCCCGAGCCGACGATCGTGAAGTCGACCCCCACGTGGCCCTCGGCGAGGATCGCCGCGGCGATGCCGGCGCCCACCTCGGCCTCGGTGCGGCCGACCGTCAGGAACTCGCCCATCCGGGCGTGCACCCGGTCGATCGCCGCGCCGGCGGCGGCCAGCTCCTCGACCTCGGCCGGGTTCTTGACCATCCGCAGCCGGTCGACGACCGGGTTCGCCAGCTCCAGCGCCGACCCGGACAGCGCCCGTTGGACGCCGAGCGCGTGCTCGGCCCACGTCCGGGAGCCGACGGCGACGCGGGCGGGTGCCCGGCCGAGGCGGGCGGTCACCTCGGCGGCCAGCAGGGCGAACGCGTCGTCGGTCTCGTCCCAGGCGAGCACGTCCAGCCCGAGCCCGCCGGCCGGGCTCGCGCCGACCATCGGCGCCTCCAGCCGGGGCACGACCAGGAACGGCTCGCCGTGCGCCGGCACGGCCAGCGCGGTCAGCCGCTCCATGGCGTGCGCGGAGTACCCGCAGAGGTAGCGCAGGTCGGAGCCCGGCGTCACGACGACGACGTCCAGACCGAGCTCGCCGGCGATGTCGCGCGCGGCGTGCAGCCGGTCGGTGCTCACCAGGCCGGGCGGAACGACGACGGATCCCACGTCCGGCAGCCAACCACACGGAGGAGGAGATCTCCGCAGCCGTTACCAGCCCGCTACCGTCCGCTGGCGTGACCACCATGCTGCTGGACGCGGCCAGCCTCTACTTCCGGGCCTTCTACGGCGTCCCCACCAGCGTCACCGCGCCCGACGGGCGGCCGGTGAACGCCGTGCGCGGGTTCCTCGACATGACCGCCCGGCTGGTGACCGCGCACCGGCCCAGCCGGCTGGTGGCCTGCTGGGACGACGACTGGCGGCCGCAGTTCCGGGTGGACGCGCTGCCGTCGTACAAGGCGCACCGGCTGGCGCCCGACGGCGCCGAGGAGGTCGTGCCCGACGAGCTGTCGCCGCAGGTCCCGGTGCTGGTCGACGTGCTCGCCGCGGCCGGGATCGCCCGCGTCGGCGCCCCGGGCTTCGAGGCCGACGACGTCATCGGCACGCTGGCCACCCGCGCCCGCGGGCCGGTCGACGTCGTCACCGGCGACCGCGACCTGTTCCAGCTGGTCGACGACTCCCGCGGCGTGCGGGTGCTCTACACCGCCCGCGGCATCAACGACATCGAGGTGGTCGACGAGGCGGCCGTGCAGAGCAAGTACGGCATCCCGGGACGGGCGTACGCCGACTTCGCGGTGCTCCGCGGCGACCCGAGCGACGGCCTGCCCGGCGTGGCGGGGGTGGGCGCGAAGACGGCGGCGGCGCTGGTGACGGCGTTCGGGGACCTGGCCGGCATCCGGCGGGCGGTGGCGAGCACCGTCGTCCCCAAGCCGCCGCTGACCGGCGCCGTCCTCAAGAAGCTGCTCGCCGCGTCAGACTACCTCGACGCCGCGCCGGTGGTCGTGGCCGTGGAGCGGCACATCGACCTGCCGCCGGTCGAGGGCGAGCTGCCGGCGGCGCCGGTCGACCCGGGGACGCTGGCGGCGCTGGCCGAGCGGCACAACCTCGAGTCGCCGCTGCGCCGGCTCGGTGCCGCCCTGGGCTGGCCGGCGGACGCGCTCGACTGAGCGGGCCCGCCGGCCGGCGGGTCAGGACTCCGACCAGGTGTACGCCGGCGGGTCGGCGTCCTCGTCGGTGATCGTGATGGTCAGCGTGACGTCCTCGCCGTCGGCGGTGGTGCCGCTGCACGAGTAGGTGGCGCCGTTCTCCACCTTCATGTCGTCGTCGCAGGTCAGGTCGACGGCGACGCCCTCGCGCTGCTCGAACTGGCTCTGCACGTCGCTCGCGGTGGCCTGCGGGTCGAGCACGGTGGAGCCGAGCGTCAGCGGCAGGATCACCGCGGCGGCGACGATCACCAGGGCCAGGACGACGAGGCCGACGATCAGCCCGGTCTTCGACTGCTTCTGCTGGCCGTAGGGCGAGCCGTACTGCTGCCCGGGCTGGCCGTACTGGGGCTGCCCGAACTGCTGGCCGGGCTGGCCGGGCTGGCCGTACCCGCCCGGCTGGGGCTGGCCGTACTGCGGCCCGGGCTGCCCGTACCCGCCCGGCTGCGGCTGGCCGTACTGCGGCTGCCCGTACTGGCCGGGCTGCCCCGGCTGGCCCGGCTGGCCATAGCCCTGCCCGTACCCGCCCGGCTGCGGCTGGCCGTACTGCCCCGGCTGTCCGTACTGCCCGGGCTGTCCCGGCTGGCTGCCACCCTGCGGTGGGTAGGTCATCGTCGCTCCTGGTCGCGCTCTCTCCGGTGCCTGCGTGCGCGCAGGCGTGGGGATTGTGCCCTACGGACGCGTTCCGGAAGGGCAAGCGCGTCGCAGGTCAGCCGCCGACCGCGACCGCGACCACCCCGCGGCGCACCCGCTCGACCGCCTTGCGCGCCACGGCGGCCACCGGCTCCTCGGCCACCTTGCCCAGCTGGTCGAGCAGGTCGACGAGCTGGCGGGCCCAGCGCACGAAGTCGCCGCCGGAGAGCTCGGTGCCGGCCATCTCGGCGCCGGCGAGCACCCGGTCGAGGCTCTGCCCGTCGGCCCACCGGTACGCCGCCCAGGCGAAGCCGAGGTCGAGGTCGCGGGTCAGCGGCACGCCGTGGTCGGACTCGACCTCCTCCAGGCGCAGCCGGATGCGGCGCATCTCGGCGATGGCGCCGGCCACCTTGCCGGCGGGGACGGCCGGCTGGCCGGGGGTGTCGCGGCGGGCCTCGAACACCAGCGCGGAGACGGCGGCGGCGAGCTCGGCGGCGCCCAGGCCGCGCCAGGCACCGGCGCGCAGGCACTCGGCGACGAGCAGGTCGGCCTCCGACCAGATGCGCGCCAGCCGGCGTCCCTCGGCGGTGACGACCGGGACGTCGTCGACCGCGGGGACGACCTCGGTGTCGGCCTTGACCAGGGGTGCGGTCTCGGGCACCAGGTAGCCGAGCTCCTCGAGGACGTCGCAGGTGCGGTCGAACTGCCGGGTCAGCGAGCCGGTGCGCTCGGCCATCCGGTGCTGCAGGGCGTCGGCCTCCTTGACCGCGCGGTACCAGCGCTCGGCGAGCCGGACCTTCTCCTCGCGGTCGGGCAGGGAGTGCACCGGGTGGGCGCGCAGCGCGCGGCGCAGGTCGGCCAGCACCGGGTCGTCGGCGGCGGCCGAGCGGCCCTTCACCCGGCGGGCGCCCAGGTCGTTCTCCAGCCGGGCGTTGCGCAGCGTCGAGGCGAGGTCGCGGCGGGCGTGCGGGCTGCGGTGGTTGAAGTTCTTCGGCACCCGCACCCGGGCCAGCGCCGTCACCGGGGTCGGGAAGTCGACCGCCGAGAGCCGGCCGGACCAGCGGTCCTCGGTGAGCACCAGCGGCCGGGGCTCGGCGAGGTCGGTGACCCCGGGCTCGAGGACGACGGCGAGCCCCTGCCGGCGGCCCGAGGGCACGCGGATGACGTCGCCGATCCGCAGCGCGGCGAGGGCCTCGGCGGCCTCCTGCCGGCGCTTGGCCTGCGAGTCGCGGGACAGCGCCTTCTCGCGGTCGGCGATCTCCCGGCGGATCTGCGCGTACCCGGCCACGTCGCCGGCCTCCGACGCCATCTCCTCGGCCCACCGCTCGGCGTCCTTCTCGTGCCGGGCGGCGGAGCGGGCCAGGCCGACCACCGACCGGTCGGCCTGGAACTGGGCGAAGGAGGAGCCCAGCAGCTCGCGGGCCCGGGCGCGGCCGAACGAGCCGACCAGGTTGACCGCCATGTTGTAGCTGGGCCGGAACGACGAGCGCAGCGGGTAGGTGCGGGTGCTGGCCAGCCCGGCGACCAGCTCGGGGTCCATGCCCGGCGCCCAGACGACGACGGCGTGCCCCTCGACGTCGATGCCGCGCCGCCCGGCCCGGCCGGTCAGCTGGGTGTACTCCCCCGGCGTCACGTCGACGTGCGCCTCGCCGTTCCACTTGACCAGCCGCTCCAGGACGACGGTGCGGGCCGGCATGTTGATGCCCAGGGCGAGGGTCTCGGTGGCGAAGACCGCCTTGACCAGGCCGCGGACGAAGCACTCCTCGACGGTCTCCTTGAACGCGGGCACCAGCCCGGCGTGGTGCGCGGCGAGCCCGGCGAGCAGGCCCTCGCGCCACTCCCAGAAGCCGAGGACGTGCAGGTCCTCCTCGGGCAGCGAGCCGGTGCGCTCGTCGACGATCTGCGCGATCTCGGCGCGCTCGGCCTCGTCGGTCAGCCGCAACCCCGACCGCAGGCACTCGCTCACCGCCTGGTCGCACCCGTTGCGGGAGAAGACGAAGGTGATCGCCGGCAGCAGCCCGGCCCGGTCCAGCCGCTCCACCACGCTGGACCGCGACGGTGGGCGGTAGCGGGGGCGGTGGCTGAACCCGCCGCCGCGGCGGCCGTTGCCGCCGCCGTCCCACCCCTCGACCCGCCGCTCGTGCTCGCGGACGAAGCGGACCAGCTCGGGGTCGACGACGGACGCGCCGCGCTCGCGGGTGGAGCGGGCGCGGGGCTCCAGCCCCTGCTCCCCCGCGTGCGCGGCCGGGCGGAGGCTGAACAGGTCGAACACCCGGCCGCCGACCAGCATGTGCTGCCACAGCGGGATCGGCCGGACCTCGCTGACCACCACCTTGGTGTGGCCGCGGACGGTCACCAGCCAGTCGGCGAACTCCTCGGCGTTGCTCACCGTCGCCGACAGCGACACCAGCGTGACCGACTGGGGCAGGTGGATGATCACCTCCTCCCAGACCGCGCCGCGGAACCGGTCGGCGAGGTAGTGCACCTCGTCCATGACCACGTAGCCGAGGCCGTCGATCGCCGGGGAGTCGGCGTAGAGCATGTTGCGCAGCACCTCGGTGGTCATCACGACCACGGGGGCGTCGCCGTTGATGGCGTTGTCGCCGGTGAGCAGGCCGACCTGCTTCTCGCCGTAGCGGTCGACGAGGTCGTTGTACTTCTGGTTCGACAGCGCCTTGATCGGCGTCGTGTAGAACGCCTTGCGCCCCTCGGCCAGGGCCTTGTGGACGGCGAACTCCCCGACGACGGTCTTGCCGGCGCCGGTCGGCGCGCAGACGAGCACGCCGGCGCCCTCGTCGAGGGCCTCGCAGGCCTCGACCTGGAAGGGGTCCAGCGAGAAGCCGAGCTCGGCGGTGAAGTCGGCGAGCGTGGGGTGGGCGGTGCGCCGCCGTGCGGCCGCGTACCGCTCCGCAGGGCTGGACATGTCCTCCACGTTAGGCGTCCGCGGCCGAACCGCGCCGAGTGGTCGTCCCCCGCGCCGCGCACCGCGCGGCCAGCGGCGCCGCGGGACGGGTCAGAGCGGGCGGGCCGCGGTGCGGCCGGCGCCGACGACGTGGACGGCGCCGGCGACGCACTCCGCGGTCACCGGCAGCGGCGCCACCGGCTCGCCGTCGGCGTAGGTGGTGACCCCGGGCGCGGCCAGCTCCACCCGGCGGGCGCGGTGCACCGTGACGGCGGGGTGCGCGACGTGCGTGCCCGCGGTGAGCAGCGGACGGGAGCGCACCAGCTCGCGGCGGGACACCGGGCCGAGGACGGTGACGTCGAACAGGCCGTCGGCCGGGTCGGCGCCCGGGCACACCCGCATGCCGCCGCCGTACCAGGGGGTGTTGCCGACGGCGACCAGCGTGGCCGGCACCGTGGTCCGCTCGCCGTCGAGGGTCAGCGTGAGAGCGTGCGGCCGCAGCCGGGCCAGCTCGGCGAGGATCGCCACGTCGTAGCGGCGGCGCCCGCGCGGCCAGCGCAGCCGGTTGGCCCGGTCGGTGACCGCCGAGTCGAAGCCGCAGCAGAGCACGGTGGCCCACCAGCGGTCCCCGGTGCGCCCGGCGTCCACGGTCGTCGTCCGCCCCTCGACGAGGTCGGTCGCCGCCGCGTGCGCCGCGGCGACCGGTTCCACCGGGACGCCGAGGGCCAGCGCCAGGTCGTTGCCGGTGCCGGCGGGCACGACCGCCAGCGGGGTGGTCGTGCCGGCGACCGCCTGCAGGGCGGCGTGCGCGGCGCCGTCCCCGCCGACCGCCACCACGGCGCCGGTGCCGGCGGCGACGGCCTGCGCCGCCTGCTGCTCCGCCGCGGCGCGGGTGGTGGCCGGGAGCACCCGCGGCTCCAGGCCGGCGGCGCGCAGCGCGCCGAGGACGCCGTGCGCGGCCGCGCGCGCCCGGCCCCGGCCGGCGGCAGGGGGGACCAGGACGGCGACGTCCACCGGCGGGTCGGCGGCGCTCAGCCGCGCGTCGACGTCGGCTGGTCGACGCCGGCCGGCTCGTCGAGCCGGGAGGGGCCCGCGTCCACCGACGAGGGGCGCGCGTCGAGCGGCGAGGCCTCGTCGTCGGACAGGTCGTGGAAGTGCTCGGCGGCGTCGCGGCGGGCGCGGCGCCGGTCGACGAAGCGGGCGATCTGGATGGCCACCTCGAACAGCACGCACATCGGCAGCGCCATCAGCAGCATCGTGAACGGGTCCTGCGTGGGCGTGATGAACGCGGCGAACACGATGGTGAGGAAGAAGATCCAGCGCCGGCTCTTCTTCAGCACCGCGTAGGACAGGACGCCGACAAGGTTCAGCGCCACGGCGAGCAGCGGCACCTCGAAGCTGACGCCGAAGGCGACCAGCAGGGAGATGACGAAGCCGATGTAGTCCTGCGCGGTCAGCGCGACCACCACGCCGTCCCCGGCCAGGCCCAGCAGCAGCCGCAGGCCCGCCGACAGGGAGACGTAGGCGAGCACCGCGCCCAGGGCGAACAGCAGGCTGGAGACGGCGACGAAGACGATGCCGTAGCGCTTCTCGTTGCTCTTCAGGCCCGGGGTGACGAACGCCCACAGCTGGTAGAGCCAGAACGGGGCGGAGACGACCACGCCGGCGATGAAGGCGATCTTCAGGCGGATCAGCGCGCCGCCGAAGACGTCGGTGACCAGCAGCCCGCAGTCCCCGCCGGCGTCGCCGTAGCGCAGGTCGTCGGGCAGCCCGCAGTAGGGCGCCCGGATGAACCCGCCGAGGCCGTGGTCGTACCACCAGAAGCAGATGGCGGTGCCGACGAGGATGAACAGCAGCGCGACGGCGATGCGGTTGCGCAGCTCCTTGAGGTGCGCGATCAGCGACATCGTCGCCGCCGGATCCCGCGGCGGACGGCGCCGTCGGCGCGGCCGGGCCCCCTCGCTCACGTCGGTCGTCGTCCCTCCGGGACGGTCAGGGGCGGCCGTCGCTCACGCGGGCCTGCTCGGCCCGCGCGCGCAGCTCCGCGGCTCGCGCCTCGGCGGCCCTCGCCTCGGCGTCGGCGGCCTCGGCGGCCAGCCGGCTGGAGAGGTCGCCGGACGACGGGGTGGCCGGCGGCACGACCTCGCCGGTGACCGGCGTGGTGGTTGCGGCGTCCCTGGTGCGGACGTCGTCCTCCTTCATGCCCTTCATCTCGCCCTTGAAGATGCGCAGCGAGCGGCCGAGCGAGCGGCTGGCGTCGGGCAGCTTCTTGTACCCGAAGAGCAGCAGGACGGCCAGGACGATCAGTCCGATCTCCACGGGGCCGAGGTTCATCGGGTCCTCCAGGGGTGGGCGGGCAGGGGCGATGCTACGCCGCGACGAGGCGCGGACCGGTCAGTCGGACGCCCCGCCGCGCGCCTCGGCGGCGCGGGCGGAGGTCTGCTGGACCTGTTCGAGCACGGGCCGCAGTTCCCGGTCGAGCGCCTCGGCCTCCCGGCCCAGCCGGCGCAGCGCCCCCAGGGTCAGGTACGCCAGTGAACCCAGGACGACCAGCGCGAGAACGCCGACGGCGATCCAGACGACCAGGAGCAGCACGGGACCGACCCTAGCCAGCCGGGCGGGGTGCCGGCTGGGCGTCGTCGGTGTACCGGCGCAGCGCCGCCCGGGCGTCGGCGGCGACCTGCGCAGCCAGCTCGGCCGGCTCGTCGACCGTGGCCGCGCCGCCCAGGAAGGACACCAGCCGCCGGGCCCAGGCCAGGTCGGCGGTGCGGACGGTGACCGCCAGGCCGCCCGGCGGGTCGTCGACCTCGCGCACGTCCTCCACCGGGTAGTACTCGGCCACCCAGCGCGCGCCGTGCGCCAGGCGCAGCCGGACGACCGGCGAGTCAGGGGCGGGCTGGTAGACGCCGCCCTCGACGTCACGCTCGTGGGCCTGCGGGGGCGGCGCGGCCGGCTCGTCGAGCACCTCGACGTCGTCGACGCGGTCGAGCCGGAACAGCCGCACGCCCTCGGCGCGGCGGCACCACGCCTCCAGGTACCACTTGCCGTCGACCAGCAGCAGCCGCATCGGGTCGACGGTGCGCTGGGTGCGCTCGTCGCGGGTGGGCACGTAGTAGGTCAGGTGCAGGGCCCGCTTGCGCTCCAGGCCCTCCCGGACGACGGCGAGCGCCTGCTCGCGGGCGTCGACGCTGACCGCCACCGGGGTGACCCGCTCGGCGGCGTGCCCGGCGGCGCTGGACACCTTGGCCAGCGCGCGGCTGACCGCGTCCCGCTCGGCCAGGCCGGGCAGCTCCAGCAGCGTGCGCAGCGCGACGATGAGCGCGACCGCCTCGTCGGTGGTCAGCCGCAGCGGGCGGACCATGCCGGCGGCGAAGACCACCTTGACGCGGTCGCCCTCGAAGGAGAGGTCGATGAGGTCGCCGGGGCCGTAGCCGGGCAGCCCGCACATCCACAGCAGCTCGAGGTCGCGGCGCAGCTGCCGCTCGGGCACGCCGAAGTCGCGGGCCGCCTCGGCCAGCGGCACCCCGTCGGGCCGGGCGCGCAGGTACGGCACCAGGGTGAGCAGCCGGGTCATCCGGTCGGCGGTCGACGGGGTGCTCATGCCGCTCCCCCGTCCATCGCCGCCAGCCGGGTGAGCCGCTCGACCACGGCCCGGCGGACCTCCGCGGGGTGCTCGACCACGACGTCGGCGCCGAAGGAGGCCAGCTGGTCGGCCAGCCCCTGCGGGTCGGCGGTGCGCAGCTCGAGGCGGTCGTCGCCGTCGTCGGCCGGGCCCAGGGAGGTGGCCCAGCGGCGCAGGCCGATCGCCGTCCCCGGCCGGGCCCGGACCACGACGAGGTGCTCCTCGCCGGACACCTGGCCGGCGACGATCTCGGCGAGGTCGACGTCGGGCGGCGGCTCGAAGGCGTCGGGCGGGCCGACGACCGACGGGGTGCCCACCACGCGGGAGAGCCGGAACTGCCGCGGCGCCTGCCGGTCGAGGTCGAAGCCCACCAGGTACCAGCGGCCGTGCCAGGCGACGACGCCCCACGGCTGGACCCGGCGGCGGGCCGGGGTGGTGTCCTCGGGACGGCGGTAGTCGAACTCCAGCACCCGCCGGTCGCGGGCGGCGGCGTAGGCCGGCTCGAAGGCGGGCTCCCCGGCGTCGAGCCGCGGCTGCAGCGGGATCGCCCGGCCGGTGTCGACGTCCAGGCCCGCCGCCTTGAGCTTGACCAGCGCGCTGTGCGCCGCGCCGGCCAGCTGCGCGGACTCCCACAGCCGCAGCGCCAGCCCGACGGCGGCGGCCTCCTCGCCGGTCAGGGTGATCTCGGGCAGCTCGTAGTCGGCGCGGGCGATGCGGTAGCCGTCCTCGGTGTCGAAGACGCTGGTGCGGCCGGTCTCCAGCGGCACGCCCATCTCGCGCAGCTCGGCCTTGTCCCGCTCGAACATGCGCTTGAACGCCTCGTCGGCGCGCTCGGTGCCGTCGTCGGGCTCGTAGCCGGGCACCGTGGCCCGGATCCGAGCGGCGGTCACGTACTGGCGCGTGCCGAGCAGGGCGATGACCAGGTTCACCAGTCGCTCCGCGCGCTTCGCCGCCACGCGCCCAGGCTAGTCAGAGACGGCGCGCGGCGAGCGGCCTGGCTAGCCTGCCTGCGTGAGCACACCGGGGGGATCGCGGATCCGATGGCGCCGGGGCCGGGTGGCGGCCACCGGCAAGGCTTGGCGCGACGCGCTCGAGCTCACCGTCGAGGTGCCCGACGACGGCGAGATGAGGGCGCTGGCCTACCCGTCGCTGGTGGGCACGCCCGAGGTCGGCGACGACGTCCTGCTCAACACCACCGCCTGGGCGCAGAAGCTCGGCACCGGCGGCTACGCGCTCGTCGTCGCCGTCCCCGACCGGCTGCCGCCCGACCCCGACGGGCCGGGGCACCTGGTCAAGGCGCGCTACACGCCGCTGCAGGTGACCGTGCAGGGCGTCGACGAGCAGGACACCGAGCACCACACGGCGATCGCCGACGCCGACGACCTGGGCGGCATGCCGGTGGTCGTGGCCGACCTGCACTCCGCGCTGCCGGCGGTGCTGATCGGCGTGCTGGCCACCGACCCCGACCTCAAGGTCGCCTACGTCATGACCGACGGCGGCGCGCTGGTCGCCGGCTTCTCCCGCACGCTGCACGCCCTGGCGCCCTCGCTGGTCGGCACGGTGACCGTCGGCCAGGCGTTCGGCGGTGACCTGGAGGCGGTCACGCTGCACACCGGGCTGCTGGCCGCGCGGCACGTGCTGGGCGCCGACGTCGCGATCGTCGCGCAGGGGCCGGGCAACCTGGGCACCGGGACGCCGTGGGGCTTCTCCGGCGTCGCGGCCGGCGAGGCGTGCAACGCGGTGACCGTGCTGGGCGGCGAGGCGATCGGCGCGCTGCGGATCTCCGAGGCCGACCCGCGGCCGCGGCACCGCGGCGTCTCGCACCACTCGCTGACCGCGTTCGGGCGGGTGGCCCTGGGCGGGGTGACCCTGGTGGCGCCGCGCGGGCTGTCCTCGGAGCTGGGCGGGCAGATCGGCGAGGACCTCGCGGGCCAGCCCGAGCGCAACGAGGTCGTCTGGGTCGACACCGACGGCCTCGACGCCGCGCTGAAGCTCTCGCCGGTCCCGCTGTCGACGATGGGCCGCGGGCTGGAGGAGGACCGCGCCTACTTCCTGGCCGCGGCCGCGGCCGGCCGCTATGCCGCGCTGCGCGTGCCGGTGCCCGAGGAGGAGCCCTCCTGACCTGACGGCCGAAGCAGCCGGCGCAGGTCGCGGGCGGCCGCCTGCCCGGCCCGGTTCGCGCCGATCGTGCTGGCCGAGGGGCCGTAGCCGACCAGGTGGATCCGCGGCTCGCCGGCCACGTGCGTCCCCTCGAGCCGGATGCCGCCACCGGCCGAGCGCAGCCGCAGCGGCGCCAGGTGCCGGACGGCGGCGCGGAACCCGGTGGCCCACAGGACGACGTCGGCCCGGATCTCCCGGCCGTCGTCCCACGCGACGCCGTCGCGGGTCAGCCGGTCGAACACCGGCAGCCGCTCGAGCGCCCCGCGGTCGAGCGCGTCGCGGACCCACGGGGTGAGGACCAGGCCGGTGACGCCGACGACGCTGCCCGGTGACCGGCCCTCGCGCACGGCCGCCTCGACGAGCGCGACCGCGGCGCGGCCGTCCTCCTCGCCGAACGGTCCCTCGCGCCAGACCGGCGGCCGCCGGGTCACCCAGGTGGTGCTGGTGACCTGCGAGATCTCGCCCAGCAGCTGGACGGCCGAGGCCCCGCCGCCGACCACCACCACGTGCTGGCCGGCGAACTCGGCGGCGTCGCGGTAGTCGACGGTGTGCAGCTGGCGGCCGGCGAAGAGCTCCTGGCCCGGGTAGCGGGGCACGAACGGCGCGGTCCACGTGCCGGTGGCGTTGACCAGCGCGCGGGTGCGCCACTCCCCCGCGTCGGCGACGACCCGGAAGCGGTCGTCGGGCGCCCGGCGGACCGCCTGGACGCGGACCGGGCGCAGCACCGGCAGGTCGAAGCGGCGCTCGTAGGCGGCGAAGTAGGCGGGGACGGCGTCGCGGGCGGGCGTGCTGTCGTCGGCCGGCGCGAACGCCAGCCCGGGCAGGTCGTGCACGCGGTGGGTGCCGGAGAGCGTCATGGCGGCCCAGCGGTGCTGCCACGCGCCGCCGGGGCGGTTCCCGGCGTCGAGGACGACGTAGTCCTCGTGCGGGACGAAGCCCTGCCGCTGCAGCGCCCAGGCGGTGCTCAGCGCGGCCTGCCCGGCGCCGATCACGACGACGTCGACGTCCCTCATGGCAGGTTGAACGCTCAACCGGCTGCCGGGCTTCCGGCTACATCGAGGCGATCAGCTTGTCCACGCGCTCGTCGACGGCCTTGAACGGGTCCTTGCACAGCACGGTGCGCTGGGCCTGGTCGTTCAGCTTGAGGTGCACCCAGTCGACGGTGAAGTCGCGCCGCTTCTCCTGGGCGCGGCGGATGAACTCCCCGCGCAGCCGGGCCCGCGTGGTCTGCGGCGGCACGTTCTTGGCCTCGAAGATGCGCGGCTCGTGGGCGACGCGGTCGACCTGGCCGTTGCGCTCGAGCAGGTAGTACAGCCCGCGGGTGCGGCTGATGTCGTGGTAGGCCAGGTCCATCTGCGCGATCCGCGGGTGCGACAGCGGCAGGTCGCGCTTGGCCCGGTAGCGCTCGATGAGCGAGTACTTGGTGGCCCAGTCGATCTCGCGGTCGATGAGCGAGAGGTCCTCGCTGTCGACGGCCTTGAGCACCCGGCCCCAGAGCTCGAGCATCTGCCGGTGCACCGGGCCGAAGCCCTCGCGGTCGGCGTACTCGACGGCGCGGCTGTGGTACTCGGTCTGGATCTCCAGCGCCGACATCTCCCGGCCGTTGGCCAGGCGGACCTTGCGCCGGCCGGTCATGTCGTGGCTGATCTCGCGGATGGCGCGGATGGGGTTCTCCAGCGTCATGTCCTTGACCGGCACGCCGGCCTCGATCATCCGCAGCACCAGGTCGGTCATGGTGACCTTGAGCAGCGTCGTCGTCTCGTTCATGTTCGAGTCGCCGACGATCACGTGCAGCCGCCGGTAGCGCTCGGCGTCGGCGTGCGGCTCGTCGCGGGTGTTGATGATCGGGCGGCTGCGGGTGGTGGCGCTGGAGACGCCCTCCCAGATGTGCTCGGCGCGCTGGCTGACGCAGTAGATGGCCCCGCGCGGCGTCTGCAGCACCTTGCCGGCCCCGACGACGATCTGCCGGCTGACCAGGAACGGGATGAGGACGTCGGCCAGCCGGCTGAACTCGCCGTGCCGGCCGACCAGGTAGTTCTCGTGGCAGCCGTAGCTGTTGCCGGCCGAGTCGGTGTTGTTCTTGAACAGGTAGATGTCGCCGACCACGCCCTCCTCGGACAGGCGCTGCTCGGCGTCGACGAGCAGCCCCTCGAGGATCCGCTCCCCCGCCTTGTCGTGGACGACGAGCTCGGTGAGGTCGTCGCACTCGGCGGTGGCGTACTCGGGGTGGCTGCCGACGTCGAGGTAGAGCCGGGAGCCGTTGCGGAGGAACACGTTGGAGCTGCGGCCCCACGAGACCACCCGCCGGAACAGGTAGCGGGCGACCTCGTCCGGCGACAGCCGGCGCTGGCCGCGGAAGGTGCACGTGACGCCGTACTCGGTCTCGATGCCGAAGATCCGTCGGTCCACGGTCCGAGACTAGGCGCCCCCGGCGACGGAAGTCGGGACGAAGCGCGCGGAAGAGGACGGCTCAGTCCGTGGCGCCGCCCGACCCGCCGTCGGTCCCGCCGCCCGCGCCGTCCTCCGGGACCTGCTGGGGGCCGCTGCCCTCGCCGCCGCCCTCCGTGCCGCCGGCGGTGTCGGCCGCGGCGGGGTCGCCGAGACCGGCGGGGGTGCCCGGCATCGGGACGCTGGGCCGCTGGGCGGCGGTGGCGCCCTCGGGCGCCTCGGGAGCCGTCGCGGGCTCCTCGCCGAGGAGCCGGCGCAGCGCGGCGCCGACGACGCGGCGGAAGGCCCGCTTGGGACGACGGCGGTCGAGGACGGCCACCTCGAGCTGCTCGGCCGAGAGCTGGCTCGGGCCGCCGTTGCCGGCGCCGGCGGTGACCGGGCTGACCGCCGACAGCGCCCGGACGCCGACCTTGAGCGCGTCGGCCAGGCCCATGCCGGGGAGGAAGTGCTCGCGCAGGTGGCCGGTGACCGCCTCGGCCTGGCCGCCCATGACCACGAAGTCGGGCTCGTCGACGATGGAGCCGTCGAAGGTCAGCCGGAACAGCTGGTCGTCCTCGGGGGTGCCGCCGACCTCGGCCACGCAGAGCTCGACCTCGTAGGGCTTGGTCTGCTGCGTGAAGATCTCGCCGAGGGTCTGCGCGTAGGCGTTGGCGATCACCCGGCCGGTGACGTCGCGGCGGTTGTACGAGTAGCCGCGGACGTCGGCCAGCCGGACGCCGGCCACCCGGAGGCTCTCGAACTCGCTGTAGCGGCCGACCGCGGCGAAGCCGATGCGGTCGTAGAGCTCGCCCACCTTGTGGAGGGTGGAGCTGGGGTTCTCGGCGATGAACAGCACGCCGTCGGCGTAGGTGACGACGGCGACGCTGCGTCCGCGGGAGATGCCCTTGCGGGCGTACTCCGAGCGGTCGCGCATGAGCTGCTCGGGCGAGGCGTAGTACGGCATGGTCATGGCGTCAGCCCCGTCCCTCGTTGTCGGTCCGCTCGGCGACCAGCGCGTCGGCGACCGCGGCCACCTCGGCGTCGGTCAAGCGGACGGCGCCCTCGGCGTCGACCCGGTAGACGATCGGGTAGAGCCGCCGGACCGGGTCGGGGCCGCCGGTGGCCGTGTCGTCGTCGGCGGCGTCGTAGAGCGCGGTGACCAGGCCGCGCAGGGCGGCGTCGCCGTCGAGGGTGGGCCGCCAGGTCTTCTTCAGCGAGTTCTTGGCGAACAGCGAGCCGGAGCCGACGGCGGCGTAGCCGCGCTCCTCGTAGTTCCCGCCGGTGACGTCGTAGCCGAAGATCCGGCCGGGGGTGGTGCCCTCGGCGGCGTCGAGGTCGAAGCCGGCGAACAGCGGGATGACGGCGAGGCCCTGCAGGGCGGCGCCGAGGTTGCCGCGGATCATCTGGGCCAGGCGGTTGGCCTTGCCGTCGAGGCTGAGCGTGAGGCCCTCGATCTTCTCGTAGTGCTCGAGCTCGACCTGGTAGAGCTTGACCATCTCGATGGCGATGCCGGCCGCGCCGGCGATGCCGATGACGCTGTAGGAGTCGGCCGGGTAGACCTTCTCGATGTCGCGCTGGGCGATCAGGTTGCCCATCGTGGCCCGGCGGTCGCCGCCCATGAGGACGCCGCCGTCGTAGGTGACCGCGACGATCGTGGTGCCGTGCGGGGTGAGGTCACCGACCGGCATGGTGGGCAGCGGACGGCGGCCGGGCAGCAGGTCGGGCGCGGCGGCCGCGAGGAAGTCGGTGAACGACGAGCCCACCCGGTCCAGGTAGACCGACGAGAACCCGGCTCTTCCCCCTGCGAACTCGCTCACCCATCCGCCTCTCCCGCCGCTGGTCGCCGGCGTCCTCGTGGTGTCGCCAGCGACCCTACCGGCGGCCCGACGACGCGGCTGTCCGCCTCGGGCGAACGCGCGGTGGAGGCCCGCTCACCCCTCCTGCTCGAACTCCCACAGGTCCGACAGGCCGTGGCGGCACATCCCGAACTGCCGCCACGTGGCCCGCCGCCGCGGCACCCGGGCACGGCGGGCCGACTGCTCCTCGGCCCCGGACGCCGGGTCGCGGTGCCGCTCGACGTAGTGGGCCGCGGCGCGCAGGGTTACGGGGTCATCACGGAGGAGCCCGAGCCCCTGGTTGCATCGCTGGCACAGCAGTTGGCGCGTCAGGCCCGTTGAGTGGTCGTGGTCCAGATGCTCCGGCTGAGCCGCCCCACAGATTGCGCATCGGTCGTGCTGCGCCAACCTCAGCTCGGCGATCTGCCCTGGTGTCAATCCATGCGCTCGGTAGAAGTAGGCGGCACTGCTGGCAGACCTGTGGCATGCCTTGCACTGACTTCCGAAGCCGGACGTGGTGCGGCTGTTGCGCGTGTAGTCCTCGTGCGCCACGGCCTGCTTGCACGTGGGGCACCACCGGAAACCGTCCGGGATCCAGGAGTGGTCTCGAACCTCGCGACCTTGGGCGCGCCGTCGATCGCGATAGTGCCGGCGACTTCGCTCGCGATTGCAGGTGAGGCAGTAGAAGGAGAGCCCGTCACCGAGCGATTGGTTTCGCCCGAACTCGGTGGTCGGCTTTGTCTCGCCACACTCGAGACACTTCTTACTCTGCGTCATTCTCAGCTACGCAGAGTGATCACTGGCCGCCCTTCTGCACGTACGAGCGAACAAACTCCTCGCTGTTCTCCTCGAGGACCTCGTCGATCTCGTCCAGGATCGAGTCGATGTCTTCCGTCATCTCCTTGTGCCGCTCGGCGACCTCCGTGTCGACCGAGGCCTCGACTTCCTCGGTCTCCTCGCGAGTCTTGGTCGCCCGCTGCTGCCCGCCGGTGTCCCTGGTGGCCATCGGTGCCTCCGTAGCTCGTGGCTGGTGCTAGAGCAGCAACGTACCCGCCCGAGGTGACATCCATGGTCACCCCGACGTGGTGGTGGAGCGGGCCGGCGTCAGCCGCCGGTGATGGTGTCGACCAGCTCCTGGGCCGACGACGTCGCCTCGAACAGCGCGCCGACGTGCTCCCGGGTGCCCCGCAGCGGCTCCATCGTCGGGATCCGCACCAGGTTCTCCCGGCCGAGGTCGAACACCACCGAGTCCCAGGAGGCGGCGGCCACCTGGGCCGGGTACCGCCGCAGGCACTCACCCCGGAAGAAGGCGCGGGTGTCGGTCGGCGGCGCCGTCATCGCCCGGGCGACCTCGTCGTCGGACAGCAGCCGCTGCATCGACCCCCGGGCCACCAGCCGGTGGTACAGCCCCTTCTCCGGCCGGACGTCGGAGTACTGCAGGTCGACCGCCTGCAGCCGCGCGTCACCCCACGCCAGCCCGTCGCGGCTGCGGAAGCCCTCCAGCAGCCGCAGCTTGGCCGGCCAGTCCAGCCGGTCGGCGCAGCGCAGCGGGTCGGCGCCGAGGTCGTCGAGCACCTCGGCCCAGCGGCGCAGCACGTCCCCGGTCTGCTCGTCGGCGTCGCCGCGCTCCTCGACGAACTTCTGCGCCTGCTCCAGGTAGAGCCACTGCAGCTCCAGGCCGGTCATCCGCCGGCCGTCGCGCAGCCGCACCCGGTGGGTCAGCGACGGGTCGTGGCTGATCGCCTGCAGCTCGGCCACCGGCTCCTCGAGCGCCAGCGTCTCGGTCAGCGCCCGCGCCTCGATCATCGCCAGCACCAGCGACGTCGTCCCGACCTTGAGGTACGTCGACAGCTCCGACAGGTTGGCGTCGCCGATGATCACGTGCAGGCGGCGGTACTTGTCGGCGTCGGCGTGCGGCTCGTCGCGGGTGTTGATGATCGGCCGCTTGAGCGTCGTCTCCAGGCCCACCTCGACCTCGAAGAAGTCGGCCCGCTGCGAGATCTGGAAGCCCTGCGTGCGGCTCTCGGTGCCGATCCCCACCCGCCCGGCGCCGGCGAACACCTGCCGGGTCACGAAGAAGGGCACCAGCCCGCGGATGATGTCGATGAACGGCGTCCGCCGGTCCATCAGGTAGTTCTCGTGGGCGCCGTAGGAGGCGCCCTTGCCGTCGGTGTTGTTCTTGTACAGCTGGATCGGCTGGGTGCCGGGCACGCGCGCGGCCCGGCGGGCCGCCTCGGCCATCACCTGCTCCCCCGCCTTGTCCCAGAGGACGACGTCGCGCGGGTTGGTCACCTCGGGGGTCGAGTACTCCGGGTGGGCGTGGTCGACGTAGAGCCGGGCGCCGTTGGTGAGGATGACGTTGGCCATCCCCGAGTCCTCGTCGAGGTCGGTGTGGTCGAGCGCCTGCGCCGGGGAGAGGTCGAACCCGCGGGCGTCGCGCAGCGGCGACTCCTCCTCGAAGTCCCAGCGCGGGCGGCGCGGCGTCGGCGCCTCGGCGACCGCCCACGCGTTCACGACCTGGCTGGACAGCGTCGTCGGGTTCGCGGTCGGCTGACCGGGCACCGAGATGCCGTACTCCACCTCGGTGCCCATGACCCGCCGCACGCTCATGCCCCAACCCTAGGCCGCCGCACCGCCCGGGCTCCTCCTCAGCCCCGGACGCTGGTCGAGGTCCGCCCGCCGCCCGCCGGCACCAGCACGCACTGCGCCAGCGGGCCGCTCTCCTGCCAGTCCGCCTGGCTGCCCACGTAGACGTCGACGGCGTAGCCGATCGGCATCGTCCCGCCGATGTAGGCCTGCGCGTCGGCGGTGCACTGCTGGGCCAGCGCCTGCCGGGCGGTGACGTCGGCCGGGTAGGGCGCGTCGTCGTCGACGTCGGCGTAGGCCCCGATCGGCTCGGCGTCGTGCGGCTGCGAGCACGGGACGACGTCCCACGTCTCCGGTGTGCCGACGAAGCAGGCCCGGTAGGCGGCCGCGTCGTCGCCCTCCAGCGCCCCGGCGATGACGCCGGGCGCCGGCTCGGGCTCGGTGTAGCCGTAGAAGACGTCGCAGCGCACCCAGCGGGCGCCGGCGTCCCACTGCTCCTGGTTGGGCAGGTAGGGGGCGAAGAAGGCGTACGGGTCGTCGAGGTCGTCGCCGCCGAGGTACTCGGTGAGGACGTCGAAGGTGCAGACGTCCTCCAGCGCCGTGGCGATCGCGCCGTCGGGGTCCTCGACCTCGGCCGCGGAGGGGTAGGGGTCCCCCTCCTGGAACGGGCCGTCGTCGACCGCCGCCGTCTCGGCGTTGTGCTCCCCCGCGCACTCCACCGGGGGCGGCGGGTCGAGCGGGTCGTCCTGCTGGCCGGGCGCGATCGTGTGGCAGGTGCCGACCACCGGGTCGGCGCCGGGGTCGGGGCCGCCGAGCCCGGCGGGCGGCACCTCGGGCTTGGCGGGGTCCTGCCCGCCGAAGGCGGCCTGCCCGGTGACGGTGCTCGTGCAGCCGCCCAGCAGCAGCACGGCCGCCGCCGCCAGCGTCCAGCCCGACCGCCTCATGCCGTCCCCCGAGTCGCCGTCCCGTCGTCCGGCAAGCAACCACGGACGGCGTCGGTGCGCAATGCGGCCACGCACGACGTGACCGGCTCGCGACGCCGGCGGCCCGGTACCCCCGCGAGGGGGCCGGGCCGCCGGCGGGGTCCGGAGCGGCCCTGCTGCAGGGTCCCGCGCCGAGCGTGCGAGGCGTGGGGGGCAGCAGGGTCCTTCTAGAGGTACTGACCGGTGTTGGTGGCGGTGTCGATCGCGCGACCGGACTCGGTGCCCTTGCCGCTGATGAGCGTGCGGATGTAGACGATCCGCTCGCCCTTCTTGCCCGAGATCCGCGCCCAGTCGTCGGGGTTGGTGGTGTTGGGCAGGTCCTCGTTCTCCTTGAACTCGTCGACGCAGGCCTGCATGAGGTGGCCGACCCGCAGCCCCGCCGTGGCGGTCTCCAGGTGCTCCTTGATGGCCATCTTCTTGGCGCGGTCGACGATGTTCTGCAGCATCGCCCCGGAGTTGAAGTCCTTGAAGTACAGGACCTCCTTGTCACCGTTGGCGTAGGTCACCTCGAGGAAGCGGTTCTCCTCGCTCTCGGTGTACATGCGCTCGACGGTGCGCTGGATCATCTCCGTGATCGTGGAGTCGCGGTTGCCGCCGTGCTCGGCCAGGTCGTCGGGGTGCAGCGGCAGGTCGGCCTTGAGGTACTTGCTGAAGATGTCGCGGGCGGCCTCGGCGTCGGGGCGCTCGATCTTGATCTTCACGTCCAGCCGGCCCGGCCGCAGGATCGCCGGGTCGATCATGTCCTCGCGGTTGGAGGCGCCGATGACGATGACGTTCTCGAGGCCCTCGACGCCGTCGATCTCGCTGAGCAGCTGCGGCACGATCGTCGACTCGACGTCGGAGGAGACGCCCGACCCGCGGGTGCGGAAGATCGAGTCCATCTCGTCGAAGAACACGATGACCGGCGTGCCCTCGCTGGCCTTCTCCCGCGCCCGCTGGAACACCAGCCGGATGTGCCGCTCGGTCTCGCCGACGTACTTGTTGAGCAGCTCCGGGCCCTTGATGTTCAGGAAGTAGGAGCGACCGGAGTTGGGGCTCTCCTCCCCGCGGACGGCGGCGACCTTCTTGGCCAGCGAGTTGGCGACCGCCTTGGCGATCAGCGTCTTGCCGCAGCCGGGCGGGCCGTAGAGCAGGATGCCCTTCGGCGGGCGCAGCTGGTACTCGCGGAACAGGTCGGCGTGCAGGAACGGCAGCTCGACGGCGTCGCGGATCTGCTCGATCTGCCGGGACAGCCCGCCGATGTCGCCGTAGTCGATGTCGGGGACCTCCTCGAGGACGAGCTCCTCGACCTCGCTCTTGGGGATCCGCTCGTAGGCGTAGCCCGAGCGCGACTCCAGCAGCAGGGAGTCGCCGACCCGCAGCGGCTGGTCGGTGAGCGAGTCGGCCAGGTAGACGACCCGCTCCTCGTCGGTGTGCCCGATCACCAGCGCCCGCGGGGTGACCCCGTCGACCGGCTCGAGCAGCTCCTTGAGCATGACGACGTCGCCGGCCTTCTCGAAGCCGAGCGCCTCGACGACGTTCATGGCCTCGTTGAGCATGACCTCCTGGCCGGGGCGCAGGGTGTCGAGCTCGACGTTCGGCGAGACCGAGACGCGCAGCTTGCGGCCGCCGGTGAAGACGTCGACGGTGCCGTCCTCGAAGCGCCCCAGGAAGACGCCGTAGCCCGACGGCGGCTGGCCGAGCCGGTCGACCTCCTCCTTGAGCGTCACCAGCTGCTCGCGGGCGTCGCGGAGCGTGCCGGCGAGCTTGTCGTTGCGCTCGGACAGGAACGCCGCCCGTCCCTCGGCCTCGGCGACCCGCTCCTCGAGCGCGCGGACCTGACGGGGGCTGTCGGCGACCTTGCGGCGCAGGAGGGCGATCTCCTCCTCCAGGTAGGAGATCTGACTCAGCAGGCTGGCGACGTCACGCTCACGCCGCGCCCGCGG
Organism: Geodermatophilus sp. SYSU D00691; assembly: GCF_054050275.1. Classification (NCBI taxonomy): domain Bacteria; kingdom Bacillati; phylum Actinomycetota; class Actinomycetes; order Geodermatophilales; family Geodermatophilaceae; genus Geodermatophilus; species Geodermatophilus sp. SYSU D00691. The sequence goes on along the minus strand of NZ_JBJGYZ010000007.1, from coordinate 9,120 downwards.
TTCCTCGGGACCCAGGCCCATCGCGCACCTCCGCACACATTCGGGGGAGCCAGGAGGCAAATCTATACACGCCGACCGACAGCGTGCCCGGGGCTCGCGCAGGGTTGGGACGCCTGCGCCGAACCGTTACGCCGCGTTCCGCGGACCGTTCAGTTCCTCTGAGGGCGGCGCTGCCGCAGTGGAGCCACGGTGCCCTCGGCCAGCCGCCGCGCGGTCACCAGGAACGCGGTGTGCGCCACCATCCGGTGCTCGGGGCGGACGGCGAGCCCGACGGCGTGCCACGGCCGCAGCAGGCTCTCCCAGGCGTGCGGCTCGGTCCACACGCCCTGCTCGCGCAGCGCCTCGACGTAGGTGGACAGCTGGGTCGTCGTCGCCACGTAGCCGATCAGGACGCCGCCGGGCCGCAGCGCCGCGGCGACCGTGGGCAGCACCGCCCAGGGCTCGAGCATGTCGAGCACGACGCGGTCGACGACCTCCTCGGCCGGGTGCTCGACCAGGTCGCCCAGGCGCAGCGACCAGTTGCCGGGCACCTCGCCGAAGAAGGCGCCGACGTTGGCACGGGCGACGTCGGCGAAGTCCTCGCGCCGCTCGTAGCTGGTGACCGACCCCCGCTCCCCCACCGCGCGCAGCAGCGAGCAGGTGAGCGCGCCGGAGCCGGCGCCGGCCTCGAGCACCCGCATGCCGGGGCCGATGTCGCCGAAGCCGACGATCTGGGCGGCGTCCTTGGGGTAGATCACCTGGGCGCCGCGCGGCATGGAGAGCACGAAGTCGGCCAGCAGCGGCCGGAACGCCAGGTAGCCGGTGTTCGCCGTCGAGAAGACGACCGAGCCCTCCGGGGCGCCGATGAGGTCGTCGTGCTCGATCGCCCCGCGGTGGGTGTGGAACTGCTTGCCCGGCTGCAGGACGACGGTGTGCAGCCGTCCCTTCGGGTCGGTCAGCTGCACCCGGTCGCCGGCGGCGAACGCGCCGGGGACGGTCTCCTGCTCCGTGGTCACGGGAGGCCAGCGTACGGCGGGGGCGGGTGTGACCCCTGTCCCCTGCTGCGGCCCGGGGGCTCGGAACTGTCGGCGCCGCGACCTAGCCTCGGAGGCATGACGGCGATGGTGCAGACCGGGCAGCCCGAGAACGGCGCTGCCTCTTCCCCGGACGCGCCCGTCGACCCGACAGTCGACACGACGGCGACCCCGCGCCGGCCCTCCCTCTCCCCGAGCCGGGCGGCCGACTTCAAGACCTGTCCCCTCCTCTACCGCTTCCGCACGATCGACCGGCTGCCCGAGCGCAAGAGCCGGGCGGCGGTCCGCGGCACGCTGGTGCACGCGGTGCTCGAGAAGCTCTACGACCTGCCCGCGGCGCAGCGCACGCCCGCCGCTGCCCAGGAGCTGATCGCGCCCGCGTGGGAGGAGCTGCGCGCCGATCCCGAGATCGCCGACCTCTTCACCGAGGCCGGCGACGACGACGCGCCGGCCGAGCCGCTCGAGGCGTGGCTGGCCTCGGCCGGCCGGCTGGTCGAGACCTACTTCCGGCTGGAGGACCCGACCCGCATCCAGCCCGACGGCCGCGAGCAGCTGGTCGAGGTGACGCTGCCCGACGGGCTGCTGCTGCGCGGCTACGTCGACCGGCTCGACGTCGCGCCCAACGGCGCGCTGCGGGTGGTCGACTACAAGACCGGCGCGATGCCCCGCGAGGCCTTCGAGGCCAAGGCGCTGTTCCAGATGAAGTTCTACGCGCTGGTGCTCTGGCGGGTCCGCGGCGTCGTCGCCAGCCAGCTCAAGCTGATCTACCTCGGCGACGGCGACGCGCTGACCTACTCCCCCGACGAGGGCGAGCTGGTCCGCTTCGAGCGCACCCTGCAGGCGATCTGGACGGCGATCGAGCGCGCGGTCGCCACCGGTGACTTCCGCCCGAGCCCGAGCCGGCTGTGCGGCTGGTGCGACCACCAGGCGCTGTGCCCGTCGTTCGGGGGCACGCCCCCGCCGTTCCCGGCCGACGCCGCCGCGCGGGCCGGCTGGGCCACCCTGCCGATCGTCGAGCGCGACTGAGCTACCGCAGGGTCCACCAGGTGAGGTCCCCGGCGCCCACCGGCCGCGCGGCGCCGGAGCCGCCGGCCACCGGCACGGCCAGCACGCCGGCCGGTCCGCAGACCTCCAGCACCGGACCGTCGAGCACCAGCCGCAGCTCGCCGCCGGCGTGGGGCAGCGCGGCGCCGGCCACCACCACCCGGTCGCCGTCCCACCGCAGCCGGGCGAGCGGTGGACCGCCGTCGGCGTCGGCGAGGTGCAGCTCCTCCCCGCCGGCCCCGGGGCGCCAGACCGCCTCGAGGGCGGCCGCGGGCTGCGGTGCCGTCCGGCGCGCGGCCACCGCGTCGTGCGGGGTGAGCACCGGCCGGTCGCCGTCGAGGCCGAGCAGGTAGGGCAGGCTGGTCGCGCCGGTCCAGCCGCCGGCCGGGTCGGCGATGCCGCGCAGCCAGAACACCAGCCCGGGGCGGCCGTCGCGGTCGCGGAACGCCGAGGCCGCGTAGTGGGCGCTCCCCCAGCCGATCCGGTGCCAGGAGGCGGCGGTGAACCGGCCCTCGGCGAAGCGGCCCACGGCGCAGGCCACCGAGTGCAGCTCGCCGTCGTCCCAGACCGAGACGACCAGCAGGTGGCGGTCGCCGACGCGCAGCAGCTGCGGGCACTCCCACATGGCGCCGGTCCACACCGGGTCGGTCTCGTCCCGGTGCCGGGCGGCGAGCGGGCCGACGTACCGCCAGGACACCAGGTCGTCGGAGGCGTAGGTCAGCGCGGTCGCGGTGCCGTCGTCCAGCCCGGCCCCGACGAGCATCCACCAGCGCCCGTCCTCGGCGAACACGGACGGGTCGCGGAACTGGCGGGCCCGCACGCCCGGCGGCAGCTCCACCGCGGTGCCGGGGTCCTTGCGCCAGGCGGTGAGCGCGGCGTCGGCCGGCCGGGCGGTGCGCACCCGGCCGACGCCGAGGTCGGGTTCGGCGACCGACGTGTAGAAGAGGCGGAGCCCGCCGTCGGCGCCGGTCACCACGCTGCCCGACCAGCAGCCGCCGTCCCCCTCCCCCGGCGCCAGCGCGATCGCGCCCTCCGACCAGGTGAGCAGGTCGGGGCTGGTGGCGTACCCCCAGGAGCAGGCCGGGCCCCACTCCGCCGAGCCGGGCACGTGCTGGAACCACAGGTGGTAGGTGCCGTCCCGGTGGGTCAGGCCGAGCGGGTCGTTGATCCACCCCGAGGCGGCGGTGAAGTGCAGGCGCGGCCGGGCGGCGGGCATCAGGCGGCCAGCTCGCGCGCGGCGAGGACGTCGGCCAGCTCGGCGAGGCCGACGCCGACCAGCGAGGGGCGCAGGACCAGCCCGGGCGCCGGGCGCAGCGGCTGCAGCGACGGCACCCCGAGCACCGCGGCGCCGGCCGCGAGGCCCGCGCTCGCCCCGGCGTGCGAGTCCTCGACCACCACGCAGCCCTCCGGCGCGACGGCGAGCGCGGCCATCGCCTGGCGGTACGGCGCGGGATCGGGCTTGGTGGCCGGCACCTCGTCCCCGCAGACGGTGACGGCGAAGTCGGTGCCGAGGTCGTCGGACATGCGGCCGAGCACGGCGGTGGCCAGCCGGCGCGGCGTCGTCGTCACCAGGGCGGTGGGGACGCCGGCCGCGCGGACCTCGGTGAGCAGCTCGCGGGCGCCGGGCTGCCAGCGCAGGTCGCGGTCGAGCAGCTCGACCATGAGGTCCTCCACCCACACGGTGTCGGCGAGCAGCTGCTCCTCGTCGGCCGCCAGGCCCAGGTCGTCGTAGAGGATGCCGAGGGCGACCGGCATGCTCGTGCCCACGGTGCGCGCCCGGGCCGGCGCCGAGACCTCTCCCCCGTGCCGGCGGGCCAGCGCGGCCAGCGCGTCGCCCCAGAGCTCCTCGCTCTCGACCAGCGTGCCGTCCATGTCGAACAGGACCGCCCGGAGCGGCTGCGCGGTGCTCATCGGCGTCCAGGGTACGAAAGCGCCGGCCGGGCCCGAGCCCGCCGACGGGACGGCGCCGTGCCTCGCGACCTGCGCGGTGTCGCGAGCCTCGCGGCGCGCGGCGTGGGTGGCGGCCGCACCGCGCGGGTCGCCGTCTCACCGGCGGGCGGCCCGCCGGGTCACTCGTCCTCGGTGCGGTAGCCCAGGTTGGGCGAGAGCCACTTCTCCGCCTCGGCCACCGTCCAGCCCTTGCGGCGGGCGTAGTCCTCCACCTGGTCGCGGCCCACGCGGCCCAGCACGAAGTAGCGCGAGTCGGGGTGGGAGAAGTACAGGCCGCTCACCGCCGCGCCGGGCCACATGGCCATGCTCTCGGTGAGCTCGATGCCGGTGTTCGCCTCGACGTCGAGCAGCTCCCAGATGGTCTGCTTCTCGGTGTGCTCCGGGCAGGCCGGGTAGCCGGGCGCCGGGCGGATGCCGGTGTACTTCTCGGCGATCAGCTCGTCGTTGACCAGGTGCTCGTCGGCGGCGTAGCCCCAGAACTCGCGGCGCACCCGCTCGTGCAGCCGCTCGGCGAACGCCTCGGCCAGCCGGTCGGCCAGCGCCTCGAGCAGGATCGCGCTGTAGTCGTCGTTGGCCTTCTTGAACTCGGCGACCCGCTCGGCCGAGCCGAGCCCGGCGGTGACCGCGAACGCCCCGACGTGGTCGCGCAGGCCCGTCTCCTTCGGCGCGACGAAGTCGGCCAGCGACTTGCGCGGCGACCCGTCGCGGCCCTCGGTCTGCTGCCGCAGCTGGTGCAGCGTCGCCCGGACGGCGGTGCGCGACTCGTCGGTGTAGACCTCGATGTCGTCGCCGTCCACGGCGTTGGCCGGGAACAGGCCGACGACGCCGTTGGCCGTCAGCCACTTCTCGGCGACGATCCGGTCGAGCATCGCCTGCGCGTCGTCGTAGAGCCGCCGCGCCGCCTCGCCGCTGGCCGGGTTGTGCAGGATGTCGGGGAACCGGCCGCGCAGCTCCCACGCGTGGAAGAACGGCTGCCAGTCGATGTAGGCGCGCAGCTCCTCCAGCGGGTAGTCGCGGAAGACCCGCACGTGCTGGGTCGCGGCGTCGCCGTGCCGGTGGTCGCAGCCGGGGCCCGAGCAGACGTCCCTGGTCTGCTGCAGCAGCATGCGCGGCCGCGGCGGTGTGTAGCCGCTCCAGTCGATCGGCGGGGCGGCCGCGCGGGCGGCGGCGATCGGCAGCAGCGCCCGGGTGTCCTCCCGCGCGGCGTGCCGCTCGCGCAGCGCCTCGTAGTCGGCCTCCACCTGCGCCAGCAGCGACGGCCGCTGCTCGTCGGAGAGCAGCGAGGCGACCACCGGCACCGAGCGGGAGGCGTCCTTCACCCAGATCACCGGGCCGTGGTAGCGCGGGGCGACCTTGACCGCGGTGTGCGCGCGCGACGTCGTCGCCCCGCCGACCAGCAGCGGGATGTCGAAGCCCTGCCGCTCCATCTCGGTGGCCAGGTTGACCATCTCGTCCAGCGACGGGGTGATCAGCCCCGACAGCCCGACGATGTCGGCGCCCTCCTCCTTGGCCGTGTCGAGGATCTTCTGCGCCGGCACCATGACGCCGAGGTCGACGACGTCGTAGTTGTTGCACTGCAGGACGACGCCGACGATGTTCTTGCCGATGTCGTGGACGTCGCCCTTGACGGTGGCCATGACGACCTTGCCGTTGCTGCGCTCGACGTCGCCCGGCTGCTTCTCCGCCTCGATGAACGGGATGAGGTAGGCGACCGCCTTCTTCATGACCCGCGCCGACTTCACCACCTGCGGCAGGAACATCTTGCCGGCGCCGAACAGGTCGCCGACGACGTTCATGCCGGCCATGAGCGGCCCCTCGATCACCTCGATCGGCCGGCCGCCGCGGGCGCTGATCTCGGCGCGCAGCTCCTCGGTGTCGGCCTCGACGAACTCGTCGATGCCCTTGACCAGGGCGTGGGTGATCCGCTCGGCCACCGGCAGCGACCGCCACTCCTCGGCGGCGGCCTCCTTGACCTCGCCGTTCCCGGCGAAGTCGCCGGCGATCTCCAGCAGCCGCTCGGTCGCGTCCGGCCGGCGGGCCAGCACGACGTCCTCGATCCGCTCCCGCAGCTCGGGGTGGACCTCGTCGTAGACCTCCAGCGCCCCGGCGTTGACGATGCCCATGTCCAGGCCGGCCGCGATCGCGTGGTACAGGAAGACGGCGTGGATCGCCTCGCGGACTGGGTTGTTGCCGCGGAACGAGAACGAGACGTTGGAGATGCCGCCGGAGACCAGCGCGCCGGGCAGGTTCTCCTTGATCCAGCGGGTGGCCTCGATGAAGTCCAGGCCGTAGCGGGCGTGCTCCTCGATGCCCGTGGCGACGGCGAAGACGTTCGGGTCGAAGATGATGTCCTCGGCCGGGAAGCCGACCTGCCGGGTGAGGATGTCGTAGGCCCGTCGGCAGATCCGGGTGCGGCGCTCGAGGTTGTCGGCCTGGCCGTCCTCGTCGAAGGCCATGACGACGACCGCCGCCCCGTACTTGCGGCACAGCCGGGCCTCGCGGACGAACTTCTCCTCGCCCTCCTTGAGGGAGATCGAGTTGACGATCGGCTTGCCCTGGGTCGTCTTGAGCCCGGCCTCGATGACCTCCCACTTCGAGGAGTCGACCATCAGCGGCACCCGGCAGATGTCGGGCTCGGTGGCGACGAGCCTGGTGAAGCGGTCCATGGCCGCGACGCCGTCGATCATCCCCTCGTCCATGTTGACGTCGATGACCTGGGCGCCGGCCTCCACCTGCTGCCGGGCGACGGTGAGCGCGGTGGCGTAGTCGCCGGCCTTGATCAGGTTCCGGAAGCGGGCCGAGCCGGTGATGTTGGTCCGCTCGCCGACGTTGACGAACAGGCTCTCCTCGGTGATCGACAGCGGCTCCAGGCCCGACAGCCGCAGCGCGGGCCGCGCCTCGGCCGGGGTGCGCGGCGCCTTGCCGGCCACCGCGGCGGCGAGCGCGGCGACGTGCGCCGGCGTGGTGCCGCAGCAGCCGCCGACGAGGTTGACGAAGCCGCTCTCGACGAACTCGCCCACGACGGCGGCGGTCTGCTCGGGCGTCTCGTCGTACTCGCCGAAGGCGTTGGGCAGCCCGGCGTTCGGGTAGCAGGAGACGAAGGTGTCGGCGACCCGGGACAGCTCGGCGAGGTAGGGCCGCATCTCCGCGGCGCCCAGCGCGCAGTTGAGGCCCACGAGCAGCGGCCGCGCGTGCCGCACCGAGTGCCAGAACGCCTCGGTGACCTGCCCGGACAGGGTGCGCCCGGACGCGTCGGTGATCGTGCCGGAGACGACGACCGGCCAGCGGCGGCCGCGCTCCTCGAACAGCGTCTCCAGGGCGAAGACCGCCGCCTTGGCGTTGAGGGTGTCGAAGACCGTCTCGACCAGCAGCAGGTCGGCGCCGCCGTCGACCAGGGCGTTCGCCTGCTCCAGGTAGGTCTCGACGAGCTCGTCGTAGGTGACGTTGCGGGCGCCCGGGTCGTTGACGTCGGGCGAGATGGACGCCGTCCGGTTGGTCGGGCCGAGGGCGCCGGCGACGTAGCGCGGCCGGTCCGGGGTGCGGGCGGTCATCGCGTCGGCCTCGGCGCGGGCCAGCCGGGCCGCGGCCAGGTTCAGCTCGGCGGCGAGGTCGGACATGCCGTAGTCGGCCAGCGAGATGCGGTTGGCGTTGAAGGTGTTGGTCTCGACCACGTCGGCGCCGGCCTCGAGGTACTGCCGGTGGATGCCGGCCACCAGCTGCGGCGCGGTCAGGCTGAGCAGGTCGTTGTTGCCGGCCAGCGGGGTGGGCCAGTCGGCGAACCGCTCCCCGCGGTAGGTGGCCTCGTCGGGGCGCTCGGCCTGGATCGCCGTGCCCATCGCGCCGTCCAGCACGAGGATCCGCCGCTGGAGCAGGGCGGTCAGCTCCGCCGTGGCATCCGGTCGGAGGGCTGGGGAGGGGGGCATCGTGGTCCTCGGTCGTCGTGCGGGCAGCGTCCACTGCGGCATCGGGCGCCAGGGCTCCGGCACTTCGACGGGCGGTCGGCGCCTCGTCGTCCCCGAACAACGCACCCATGATCGCACTTCCCGTCCACCTGTCGGGCGAACCTTCCCGGGCATCTGCCCCACGCACCGCACGGGACCCGGTGGGGCGGGTCCGGCCGACGTAGGCTCGGAGAGGTGATCGACCCCAAGTCCACCCCTGAGGACCTCCCCCGGCTGACCGACGCGGTGGCGGTGGTCGCGTTCGAGGGCTGGAACGACGCGGGTGACGCCGCCACCGGAGCCGTCGAGCACCTCGAGCTGATCTGGGACGCCACGCCCCTCGCCGCGCTCGACCCCGAGGACTACTACGACTTCCAGGTCAACCGGCCGACGGTGTCGCTGGTCGGCGGCGTCTCGCGCCGCATCGAGTGGCCGACGACCCGCATCTCCGTCGCCCGCCCCGAGGGCAGCCAGCGCGACATCGTGCTGATCCGCGGCATCGAGCCGAACATGCGCTGGCGGGGCTTCTGCGAGGAGCTCATCGAGATCTGCCGCGAGCTCGACGTCCACACCGTCGTCGGCCTGGGGGCGCTGCTCGCCGACACGCCGCACACCCGCCCGACGCCGGTCACCGGCTCTGCCTACGACGCCGAGGCGGCGCAGCGCTGGGGCCTGGAGACCTCGCGCTACGAGGGGCCCACCGGCATCCTCGGCGTCTTCCAGGACGCCTGCGTGCAGGCCGGCCTGCCGGCGATCAGCTTCTGGGCCGCCGTCCCCCACTACGTCTCGCAGCCGCCGTCGCCGCGGGCCACCGTGGCGCTGCTGCAGCGGGTCGAGGAGGTCCTCGAGCTCACCGTGCCCATGGGCGTGCTCCCCCAGCAGGCGGAGGACTGGGTGCGCACCGTCGACGAGATGGCCCAGGAGGACGCCGAGGTCGTCGAGTACGTCCGCTCCCTGGAGGAGCGGGCCACCGAGGACGACCTGTCCCGGGCCAGCGGCGACTCGATCGCCCGCGAGTTCGAGCGCTACCTCCGCCGCCGCGGCTCCGCGAACTGAGCTGATCGCCGGGGCTGGGCCCCCCCGGGGGGGGGGGGGGGGGGGGGGGGGGGGGGGGGGGGGGGGGGGGGGCGGGGGGGGGGGGGGGGGGGGGGGGGGGGGGGGGGGGGGGGGGG
>NZ_JBJGYZ010000006.1:0-205959 GCF_054050275.1 Geodermatophilus sp. SYSU D00691 | reverse complement strand
GCTAGCACTCTTGATGTCAATCAACCAAAGGAATCCCCACCCCAACCCGAAACGAGCCGGGGCATCGGGGGTTGTTACTTGGCACTGACTTTCGGCACGCTGTTGAGTTCTCAAGGAGCGGACGCGCAACAAACCAGCCCTTCCGGGCGTCGTCGTTGGCGGAAGTCCTACCCTACACCGCGACCGGTGGCCCCCTCCAGGGGCTCCCCGGCTGGCCTCCCGGCCCGCGCGGCGCACCAAGAAAGTTACGTGCCCCCGCAGGCGGTGTCAAACGAGGTGAGCGGTGACGCCCGACACCGTTCCGTAACTCGCGCAACACCCGTCCGACACGTGCTCGACGGCCGTCAGCCGACCCGCCGCTCCACCCCCGCGACCGACCGCTTGCCCCTGCGCAGCACCAGCCAGCCACCGGCCAGCCAGTTCGACTCGGCGGGCACGGCGTCGGCATCGGTGACGCGCTCGTTGTTCAGGTAGGCGCCGCCCTCCTTCACCGTGCGCCGGGCCTCCGACAGGCTGCCGACCAGGCCGGCGAGCTGGAAGAGGTGCGCGATGGTGGGCGTCTCCCCCTCGACGGTCACGTAGCCGGCCTCCCGCAGGGCGGCGCCGAGCGTGTCCGGGCCGAGGGTCGCCAGGTCGTCCCGCCCGAACAGCGCCCGGCCGGCGGCCTCCGCCTGGCGGAGCTCCTCGGGCCCGTGCACCAGCAGGGTCAGCTCCTCGGCCAGCGCCCGCTGCGGCGCGCGGGCCGCCGGCCGCTCGTGGGACTCCGCGATCAGCGCCTCGACCTCCTCGGCCGGCCGCTCGGAGAACAGGGGCAGCCACGCCCGGGCGTCGGCGTCGTCGGCGTTGAGCCAGAACTGGAAGAAGGCGTAGGGACTCGTCAGCACCGGGTCGAGCCAGATGCTGCCGCCCTCGCTCTTGCCGAACTTCGTGCCGTCGGACTTGGTGACCAGCGGGGTCGACAGGGCGTGGACCGACGCGCCCTCCGTCCGGCGGATGAGGTCGATGCCGGCCGTCAGGTTGCCCCACTGGTCCGAGCCGCCGCTCTGCAGGGTGACGCCACGGGTCTTGTACAGCTCCCAGTAGTCGTTGGCCTGCAGGATCTGGTAGCTGAACTCCGTGTAGCTGATGCCGGCCTCGGAGTTGAGCCGGGCCGACACCGCTTCCTTGGCCAGCATCCGGCTCACCCGGAAGTGCTTCCCGAGGTCGCGGAGCAGGCCGATCGCCGACAGCTGCGACGTCCAGGCGAGGTTGTCGACGTAGATCGGCTCGAGCAGCCCGTGCTCCCGCGCCGGCTCCTCGAGGAAGGGCGCGACCTGCTCACGGATGCGCGACACCCAGGTCTCCACCACCGAGGGGTCGTTGAGCTGCCGCTCGGCCGTGGGCCGGGGGTCGCCGATCAGGCCGGTCGCGCCACCCACCAGCACCACCGGCTGGTGGCCGTCGCGCTGCAGGGCGCGCAGCAGCATGAACTGCAGGAGGTGCCCGACGTGCAGGCTCGGCGCCGTGGGGTCGAAGCCGCAGTAGTACTTGACCGGCCGGTCCGCCTTGAGGTGCGCACGGAGCTCGTCCTCGTCGGTGCTCTGGGCGATGAGCCCCCGCCGGTGCAGCTCGTCGATCACGTCGCTCACGGAGCACCATCCTGCCCGCTGCGCCGCCCACGGCGCCCGCCACCCGCCCGGAAGGCGCTCACCGACGGCGCGCCGGTCTCCCAGAACCGCCACGGCAGGTCGGTGGCCACGCTGATGCCCACCCGCGGACCGACCGAGACCTCCGCCGGCGGCTCGCCGCGGTGCAGGCGCACGGACGACGACGGCGACAGCAGGTCGGCCGCCTTGTCGTCGGGCCCGATCCCCAGCGCCTGCGTCAACCGGGCCGGCCCGCGCGCCAGGTCGCGCGCCGTGCGGGCCGCCGGGCGGCGCGCCCGTGCCAGCGACTCCCCCACCACGACGTCCCCGGCCCGCAGCAGCACCGCCGACCCGATCCCGGGTGGGGCCACGACGACGTTGGCGCACCAGTGCACGCCGTAGCTGAAGTACACGTACAGCTTCCCCGGCGGGCCGAACATGATCTCGGCCCGCGGCGTGGGCCCGCGGTGCGAGTGCGCGGCGGGGTCCTCGCCCTGGCCGGAGTACGCCTCGACCTCGGTCAGCCGGACGCCGACGACGCCGTCGGGCCGGTCGGTCACCAGCCAGCAGCCGAGCAGCGCCGGGGCGACCTCCTCGGGGCGTCCCTCCAGCTCGGCCGCGGTGAGCAGCGGCCCCGGATCGCTCAGAGCGCGGCCGCCACGGGCGAGGACGTCGACCAGTCCGCGTGCTCGGTGGCCTGCGCCTCGAGCGCCGTGATCTGGCCGGCCACCCGCTCGGGCGCCGTCCCGCCGCGGGCCCTGCGGGCCGCCAGGGCGCCCGGCACCGACAGCACCGACCGCACCTCGGGGGTGAGCCGCTCGTCGATGCCGGCGAGCTGGTCGTCGTCGAGCTGGTCGAGCTCGAGGCCGGCCCGCTCGCAGAAGGCGACCATCTCCCCGCTGATCTCGTGCGCCGAGCGGAACGGCACGCCCTGCCGGACCAGCCACTCGGCGACGTCGGTCGCGAGCGCGAAGCCCTGCGGCGCGGCCGCCTCGAGCACCTCCGGGCGCAGGGTGAGCGTGGCGACCATCCCGGTCACCGCGGGGAGCAGGAGGAGCAGCTGCTCCATGGAGTCGAAGACCGGCTCCTTGTCCTCCTGCAGGTCGCGGTCGTAGGCCAGGGGCAGGCCCTTGAGCATGGTGAGCAGGCCGGTCAGGTTGCCGACGAAGCGGCCGGACTTGCCGCGGGCCAGCTCGGCGACGTCGGGGTTCTTCTTCTGCGGCATGATCGACGACCCGGTGGCCCAGGCGTCGTCGAGGCGGGCCCAGCCGAACTCCGTCGACGTCCAGAGCACGACCTCCTCCCCCAGCCGGGACAGGTGGACGCCGATCAGCGCGGCCGCGAAGCAGAACTCCGCGGCGAAGTCGCGGTCGCTGACCCCGTCGATGGAGTTGTCCGAGGCGCGGTCGAACCCGAGCTCGGCGGCGACCGCGTCGGGGTCCAGCGGCAGCGACGACCCGGCCAGGGCGCCGGAGCCGTAGGGGCTCACCGCGGCGCGGCGGTCCCAGTCGCGCAGCCGGTCGACGTCGCGGGCGAAGGCGTGCGCGTGCGCCAGCAGCTGATGGGCGATGAGCACCGGTTGGGCGTGCTGCAGGTGCGTCATGCCCGGTGCCGGGACGTCCTCGTAGCGCTGGGCCAGGCCGATCAGCGCGTACTCCAGCGACGCCAGCTCGCCGACCAGCGCCCGCACCGTGTGGCGCAGGTACAGCCGCAGGTCGGTGGCGATCTGGTCGTTGCGGCTGCGGCCGGCGCGCAGCTTGCCGCCGAGGGTGCCGAGCTTCTCGGTCAGGCCCCGCTCGAGGGCCTCGTGCACGTCCTCGTCGGACTCGACGGCGGTGAAGGTGCCAGCGGCGACCTCGGCGGAGAGCTCGTGCAGCGCGCCGAGCATCTGCTCCAGCTCGTCGTCGGTGAGCAGCCCGGCCCGGTGCAGCACCCGGGCGTGCGCGCGGGAACCGGCCAGGTCGTAGGGCGCGAGCTTCCAGTCGAAGTGGGTCGACCTGGACAGCGCGGCCATGGCCGGCGACGGGCCGCCGCCGAAGCGGCCGCCCCACAGCCGGGTCTGCGACGTCTCCGCGGTCATGCGCCCACCCGCTGGTCCCGGGCGGCCGCCAGCCTCGACGGCATCCCCCACAGCTGCACGAAGCCCTTGGCCAGGCCCTGGTCGAAGGTGTCGCCGGTGTCGTAGGTGGCCAGGGAGAAGTCGTAGAGCGACCGGTCGCTGCGCCGTCCGGTCACGGTGGCCCGGCCGCCGTGCAGGGTCATCCGGATCTCGCCGGTGACGTGCTGCTGCGACTCGGCGATGAAGGCGTCCAGCGCCCGCTTGAGCGGGGAGAACCACAGGCCGTCGTAGACCAGTTCGGCCCAGCGCTGGCCCACGGTCCGCTTGAACCGGGCCAGGTCGCGCTCGACGGTGACGTTCTCCAGCTCCTGGTGCGCGGTGATCAGCGTGATCGCGCCGGGCGCCTCGTAGACCTCGCGGCTCTTGATGCCGACCAGGCGGTCCTCGACCATGTCCAGCCGGCCGACGCCCTGGGCGCCGGCGCGGCGGTTGAGCTCCTCGATCGCCTGCAGCACGGTGACCGGGCGGCCGTCGATCGAGGTCGGGACGCCGGCGGTGAAGCCGATCGTCACCTCGTCGGGGTCCCGCGGCACGGCCGGGTCCTGGGTGTACTCGTAGACGTCCTCGACCGGCCCGTTCCAGATGTCCTCGAGGAACCCGGTCTCCACGGCGCGGCCCCACACGTTCTGGTCGATCGAGTAGGGCGACTTCTTGGTGGTGGCGATCGGCAGCCCGCGCTCCTCGGCGAAGACGATGGCCTTGTCGCGGGTCATGCCGGAGTCGCGGACCGGCGCCAGCACCCGCAGGTCGGGGGCGAGCGCGCCGATGCCGACCTCGAAGCGCACCTGGTCGTTGCCCTTGCCGGTGCAGCCGTGGGCGACCGTCGAGGCGCCGTGGTGCTTCGCGGCGGCGACGAGGTGCTTGGCGATCAGCGGCCGGGACAGCGCCGAGACCAGCGGGTAGCGGTCCATGTAGAGGGCGTCGGCCTGCAGCGCCGGCAGGCAGAACTCGTCGGCGAACTCGTCCCGCACGTCCGCGACGATCGACTCGACCGCCCCGCAGTCCAGGGCGCGCTGCCGGATCACCTCCATGTCCTCGCCGCCCTGGCCGACGTCGCCGGCGACGGCGATCACCTCGGCGCCGGTCTCCTCGGCGATCCAGCCGATGGCCACGGACGTGTCCAGGCCACCGGAGTAGGCCAGGACCACACGGTCTGTCACGGTGTGCTCTCTTCCAGGTCGTTCTTGAGCTCGGGGTAGACGGCCGGCGTCCGCTCGGCGAGCGCGCGCAGCCGGTCGGCCAGGGCCGGACCGCCGTCGGGCTGCCGGGAGATCACCAGCACGGTGTCGTCGCCGGCGATGGTGCCGAGGACGCCGGGCAGGCCGACCTTGTCCATGGCGGAGGCGAGGAACTGCGCGGCGCCCGGGGGCGTGCGCAGCACCGCCAGGTTGGCGCTGCCCTCGGCGCTGGTCAGCAGGTCGGCCAGCAGCCGGGTGAGGCGGGCGGGCGCGGTCTGCGCCGGGCGGAGCGGGGCGTTCTCCGGGGGCAGCACGTAGGACGCCGGGGCGCCGTCCGAGCCGCGCAGCTTCACCGCGCCCAGGTCCTCCAGGTCGCGCGAGAGCGTGGCCTGGGTGACCTCGATGCCGCCCTCGGCGAGCAGCGCGGCCAGCTGCGTCTGCGAGGTGACCGGCTGTGCCTCGATCAGCTCGCGGATGCGGGCCTGCCGCGCGCTGCGCGTGAGGGCCGACGTCATCGGGACAGCAGCCAGGCGAGCAGCGCCTTCTGGGCGTGCAGCCGGTTCTCGGCCTCGTCCCACACCGCGCTCTGCGGCCCGTCGACCACCGCGGCGGCGATCTCCTTGCCGCGGTAGGCGGGCAGGCAGTGCAGCACGACGGCGTCGTCCGCCGCCCGGTCCAGCGCCGCTTCGTCCAGCGCGTACGGCAGGAACGGCGCGACCCGCGCGTCGTACTCGTCCTCCTGCCCCATCGACACCCACGTGTCGGTGGCGACGACGTCGGCGCCGTCGACCGCGGCCGCCGGGTCGGCGGTCCACTGCACCGAGCCGCCGGTCTCGGCGGCGATCTCGGCCGCCCGCTTGAGGACGGCGGGGTCGGGCTGGAACTCCTCCGGCGAGCCGATCCGCACGTGCATGCCGGCCGTCGCGCCGCCCAGCAGGTAGGAGTGCGCCATGTTGTTGGCGCCGTCGCCGAGGTAGGTCAGCGACCGGCCGGCCAGGCCGCCCTTGCGCTCCACGACCGTCTGCAGGTCGGCCAGGACCTGGCACGGGTGGTACAGGTCGGTGAGCGCGTTGACCACGGGCACGCGGCTGACCGCGGCCATGGCCTCGAGCCGGCCCTGGCCGAAGGTGCGCCACACGATCGCGGCGACCTGCCGGTCGAGCACGCGGGTGGTGTCCTCCACCGGCTCCCCGCGGCCGAGCTGGCTGGTGCCGGCGTCGATCACCAGCGGGTAGCCGCCGAGCTCGGCGACGCCGACCGAGAAGGACACCCGGGTGCGGGTGGAGGGCTTGTCGAACAGGACGGCGACGGCGCGCGGCACGCCGTTCGGTGCGGCCAGCGGGGTGGGCGCCCCGGCGGTGTGCCGGGTGCGCTTGAGCTCGGCGGCCAGCGCCAGCACCTCGGCCTGCTCGGCCGGGGTCAGGTCGTCGTCCTTGAGGAAGTGCCGGGTCACCGTGCGGTCTCCAGGGCCGTGTCGAGGGCGGCCGGCAGGGCGGCGACGAACGCGTCGACCTGCTGGTCGGTGAGCACCAGGGACGGCGCCAGGCGCAGCACCCCCGGCGCGACGGCGTTGGCGAGGAAGCCGGCCGCTCGCAGCTCGGTCTCGAGCGCGGCGGCGACGTCGGCGGTGAGGACGACGCCGAGCAGCGCGCCCCTCCCCCGCACCCCGCCGACGCCGGCGTGGCCGAGGCCCTCGATGCCGGCGGTGAACCGGTGCTCGAGCTCCTTGGCCCGCTCGAGCAGGCCCTCGTCGCGGATGGTGTCGAGCACGGCCAGGGCCGCGGCGGCGGCGATCGGGTTGCCGCCGAACGTGGAGCCGTGCGAGCCGGCGGTGAGCAGGTCGGCCGCCTCGCCGAAGGCCAGCATCGCGCCCAGCGGCAGCCCGCCGCCCAGCGACTTGGCCAGGGTGATGACGTCGGGCTGCAGGCCGTCGGCCTGGTGGGCGAACCAGTGGCCGGTGCGGCCGGTGCCGGTCTGCACCTCGTCGACGGCGAACAGCGCACCCGCCGCCGACGCGGCCGCCGCCGCGGCCCCCAGGTAGCCGGCCGGGGCCGGGACGACGCCGCCCTCGCCGAGCACCGGCTCGAGCAGCACCATCGCCGTCTGCCCGGAGACGGTGGCCGCCAGCGCCTCGGCGTCGCCGTAGGGCACGTACCGCACCCCGCCGGGCAGCGGGGCGAAGGCGGCCGCCTTGGACGGCTGCCCGGTGAGCGCCAGCGCGCCCATCGTGCGGCCGTGGAAGGCGCCCTCGGCGGTGACCACCTCGGGCTTGCCGGTGAGCCGGCTGAGCTTGAAGGCGGCCTCGTTGGCCTCGGCGCCGGAGTTGCAGAAGAAGACCCGCCCGGGCCGGCCGGCCAGCTCGAGCAGCCGCTCGGCCAGCGCCACGCCCGGCTCGTGCATCGCCAGGTTGGAGACGTGCCCGAGCGTCGCCGCCTGCCGGGTGATCGCCTCGACGACCTTCGGGTGCGCGTGGCCGAGGATCGTCGTCGCGATGCCGCCGAGCAGGTCGGTGTACTCGCGGCCGTCGACGTCCCAGACCGTCGCCCCGGCGCCGCGGGCGAGCGCGACCGGCGGGGTCTTGTAGTTGCTCATCATCACGGCCGACCAGCGGGTGGCCAGCTCCTCCGTGTGCGTCACCGACCACCCTCCTTCCCGGCGGGGACGACCATCGTCCCGGTGCCCTCGGTCGTGAACATCTCCAGCAGCAGGGCGTGCGGCATCCGCCCGTCGACGACCGTCGCGCGGTTCACCCCGCCCTCCACCGCCCGCAGGCAGGCGGCCATCTTCGGGATCATCCCGGCGTCGAGGTCGGGCAGGATCTCGGCCAGCTCGGCGGCGTCGACCTGCTGCACCAGCGAGTCGCGGTCGGGCCAGTCGGCGTAGAGCCCCTCGACGTCGGTCAGGACGACGAGCTTCACCGCGCCCAGCGCCACGGCCACCGCGGCGGCCGCGGTGTCGGCGTTGACGTTGTGCACGACGCCGTCCTTGTCCGGCGCGACGCTGGCCACGACGGGGATGTGCCCGGTCTCGAGCAGCGCGGTGATCGGCGTCGGGTCGACCGCGACGACGTCGCCCACCAGGCCGATGTCGACCGGCTCGCCGTCGACGACCGCCGCGGTGCGCTCGGCGGTGAACAGCCCGCCGTCCTCCCCGGACAGGTGCACGGCCAGCGAGCCGTGCTGGTTGATCAGGCCGACGATGTCGGGCCCGACCTGGCCGGTGAGCACCATCCGGACCACGTCGATCGTCTCGGGGGTGGTGACCCGCAGCCCGCCGCGGAACTCGCTGCTGATGCCGAGCCGGGTGAGCATCTCGGTGATGTGCGGGCCGCCGCCGTGCACCACGACGGGGTGGATCCCGCAGGTGCGCAGGAAGACCATGTCCTCGGCGAAGGCGCGGCGGCACTCCTCGTCGACCATGGCGTGGCCGCCGTACTTCACGACGACGACGTTGCCGTGGAACTCCTTGAGCCACGGCAGCGCACCGGTGAGGACGGCGACCTTCAGCGCGTCGCCCGCGGGGTCGTGCGTGCGCATCTTGCGGGTGGTGCCGATCCGCGGCTTCGGCGGGACGACGTCGACGGGGACGTCGGGCGGGGTGGGGTCCTGAGCGGTCATGTGGAGTACGCCGAGTTCTCGTGCACGTAGGCGAGGGACAGGTCGTTGGTCCAGATCGTCGCCTGCTCGGTACCCGCGTCCAGGTCGACGTCGATGGTGATCGCGCGGCCGGTGAGGTCGACGCCCTCGCGCGGGTCGCCGATCGCCCCGCCCCGGCAGACGGTGACGCCGTTGATGGTGACGTCCACCCGGTCGGGCTCGAACGCGGCGTCGGTGGTCCCGATCGCGGCGAGCACCCGGCCCCAGTTGGGGTCGTTGCCGAACAGCGCCGTCTTGAGCAGGTTGTTGCGGGCGCAGGCGCGCCCGGCGGTGAGCGCGTCCTGCACGCTGGCCGCGCCGCGGACGGTGATCGCGATGTCCTTGGTCGAGCCCTCGGCGTCGGCCAGCAGCTGCATGGCCAGGTCGGCGGCGGCGGCGGTGAGGGCGGCGGTGAGCTCCTCCTCCGACGGCGTCACCCCGCCGGCGCCGTTGGCCATGACGACGACGGTGTCGTTGGTGGACAGGCAGCCGTCGGAGTCGACCCGCTCGACGCTGACGCTCGTGGCCGCCTCCAGCGCCCGCTGCAGGACGTCGGGGTCCACGACCGCGTCGGTGGTGAGGACGACGAGCATGGTGGCCAGGCTCGGGGCGAGCATGCCGGCGCCCTTGGCCATGCCGCCGACGGTCCAGCCGTCCCGCTCCTGCACCGTCGTCTTCGGCACGGTGTCGGTGGTCATGATCGCCCGCGCGGCGTCCGGCCCGCCGTCGGCGGAGAGCGCCTTCACCGCGTCGGTGACGCCGGCCAGCAGCTTGACCATCGGCAGCCGGACGCCGATCAGGCCGGTGCTCGCCACCGCGACGTCGATGGCGCCCAGCCCCAGCTCCGCGGCGACGTGCTCGGCGGTGGCGTGGGTGTCCTGGAAGCCCTCGGGTCCGGTGCAGGCGTTGGCGCCGCCGGAGTTGAGCACGACGGCGCGCAGCCGGCCGCCGCTGAGCACCTGGCGGCTCCACTGCACCGGCGCGGCCGGGAAGCGGTTGGTGGTGAAGACGGCGGCCGCGGCGTCGTCCGGGCCGTCGTTGACGACCAGCGCGACGTCCCTGTCGCCGCTGGACTTCAGCCCGGCGGCGACGCCGGCGGCCCGGAAGCCCTGCGGGGCGGTGACGCTCACGGCGCCACCCCCACGACCGGCAGGCCGGTGGTCTCCGGCAGGCCGAGGGCCAGGTTGGCGCACTGGATCGCCGCTCCCCCGGTGCCCTTGGTGAGGTTGTCGACGGCGGCGACGACGACCAGCCGGCCGGCGTCGGCGTCGACGGCGACCTGCAGCGCGACGGTGTTCGCGCCGAGCACCTGCGCCGTGGTGGGCCACTGTCCCTCCGGCAGCAGGTGCACGAACGGCTCGTCGGCGTAGGCCTTGGCGTAGGCGGCGCGGGCGGCCTCGGCGTCGGTGCCCGGCGTCAGCGGCGCCGAGCAGGTGGCGAGGATGCCCCGGCTCATCGGCACCAGCGTCGGGGTGAAGCTCACGGTGACCGGCCCGCCGGCGGCCTGGCCCAGGTTCTGCACCATCTCGGGCGTGTGCCGGTGCACCCCGCCGACGCCGTAGGCGCTGGCCGAGCCCATGACCTCGCTGCCCAGCAGGTGCGGCTTGGCCGACCTGCCGGCGCCGCTGGTGCCGCTGGCGGCGACCACGACGACGTCGGGCTCCACCAGGCCGGCGGCGAGCGCCGGGGCCATCGCCAGGGTCACCGACGTCGGGTAGCAGCCGGGGACGGCGATCCGCCGGGCGTTCCTGAGCTGCTCGCGCCGGCCGGGCAGTTCGGGCAGGCCGTACGGCCAGGTGCCGGCGTGCTCGCCGCCGTACCAGCGGGCCCAGGCCGCCGGGTCGTTCAGCCGGTGGTCGGCGCCGCAGTCGATGACCAGGGTGTCGTCGGGCAGCTGCGCGGCGATCGCGGCCGACTCGCCGTGCGGCAGCGCCAGGACGACGACGTCGTAGCCGGCCAGGTCCTCGGCGGCGCTGGGCCGCACCTCGAGGTCGGCGAAGGGCAGCAGGTGGGGCTGCAGCTCCCCCAGGCGTCGGCCGGCGCTGGAATTGGCGTGCACCCCGGCCAGGCGGAGGTACGGGTGCCCGGCCAGCAGCCGGCACACCTCCCCGCCCGCGTACCCGGTGGCGCCGGTGACCCCGACCGTCCACGTCCGCCCTGTCATCTGCATGACCATACACAGTCATGCATAGCCGTTCATCGGCGGGGGGTCGGCGCCGTCCTCCCCCGCCGTAACGGCTCCTCCCGCACGCTGCAGCACGAGGGAGGAGCCGCCGGGATCAGGTTCCCTGATCGTGGCTGTGTTGGGGATAACGGTCGCACTCAGTGCTGCGGGACGCGGTCGAGGAAGCCGAGCACCGTCCGCAGCCGGCCGTTCCCGTCGGTCACCGCGACGTCGGAGCCGGCGATCGGCGCCGGCTGCCCCGCCGGGCCCAGCTCCCAGGAGAACCGCAGCTGGTCGTGGTGCCCGTCGACCGGGCCCTCCAGCCGGAAGACGAAGCCGGGGAACCGCTCCTGCACCGCGCCGATCGTGGCGGCGATGCCCTCGGGACCGGTCACGTCCACCAGGGGGTCGACGTAGCGGGCGTCGGCGGTCCACAGCTCGGCCACCGCGCGGCGGCGGGCGTCGGCGTCGGTCTCGTTCCAGGCGGCGATGTAGCGCTCGGCGAGGGTGGTGTAGTCGCTCACGGGTCCGTCCTCTCGGGTCCGCCGCCCCGGTGGCGGCGCTGCGGAGAACCGTGGCCTGACGGGGGACGCGGGTCGATTACCTCCGAGGTAAGCGCGCCTGGCATCTCCGTCCCCGTGGCACCACCCGTGGCTCGGGGTCCGTGTAGCGCACGGGCCCTGTGCGCGGCGGGATCGCCGTCTACTGGGACCCGGTCGAAGGGGACGTGCTCGTCGTTGCGCTCGATTCGCCGGGCTCGGTGTCGGTGTCGGGCAAGGGGGCCGGGTTCCCGTTGGGTCCGCCCTCCTCCGACTCTCCGACGACGAGCAGGCCGCGGCCGGTCCTCGCGCCGGCCAAGGAGAGATCGCCGCGGTACTCCCCCGCCTCCGGCGGGGTCGCGATGATCGTCACCTTGCAGGGAGGACCGGGAAAAGTCGCGCCCGTGCAGGTCTCATCGGCCAAGCGGAAGGCATCTCCCGTCACCGTCACTCCGGTGATCTCCGTCTCGTCGACGAAGTCGCTGATCGCGCCGACCTGCAGCTGCCGCGAGACAGAGGTTCCTGTGGACGTGCGGCCGAAGTCGAAGGGAGGCAGCCCGCTGAAGGACGCGCCGATGACCACGTCATTTTCCGTCGTCGGCCCGCTGTCGCTCGTTCCTCCACTCCCGCCACCACTGCTGCTGCTACTGCCGGTATGGCCACTGCTGGTGCTGCCGCCGCCGCCCGTGCCGCCACCGCTGCTGCCGCTGCTCCCGCTGCCACCCGTGCCGCCGGTGCTCCCGCTGCCACCGGCACCGGTGGGCGCCGCACTCGTCCCGGCACTCCCACTGCCGCTACTGGTACCGGCACTGCTGCTACTGCCGTCGTCACCGCTGCCATCGCCCCCCGGAGTCGTGGCCGTGGAGGCACTCTGGTGAGCATCGCCCGCTCGGTCGCCGTGACCACAGGAAACCGAAACCAACACCAGCACCACGGCGAGAACGAGGCCATCTCGGCGCACGATCATCACGAACCTCCAGGGGCGAACTCGACCCGGATGTCGGGACCATCACGGAGAACCACGACTCTGCCGGTAGCCGGGGCCCAATCCTCGGGAAGCAGGAAGTACTTGCCGTCCGACCGGATGAGCAGCCTGAATCGGTCATACCGGTAGCGGTAACGCCCGTCTTCTCCGGAATCGAGCCATTCCGTCGTCGTGACGGCCGGGTCGATGGCGAGCGGGCGCTCGCTGTAGACGGTCACGCTCGGCTGCGCCCGGAGCGACGTGGCAAGCAGCTGGGCGCGACCACGGCCGAGCGCGTCCGCGTAGAGAGACGCTGCCCAGAAGAGGCTCACGACGACGAGGCCGCCAACCGCGATCATGCTGGTCTGCGCGGCTCGCGTGATCGGGGCCTCGCGCGGACGTAGCCACTGCGCCGCGTACGCCGCGAGCAGGGAACCGGTAGCCAGCAGCGTCGGAGGGAGGAGATACCAGTCCAACGGCGGAGGCAGGGCACGGAAGACGCCGAACGCTCCTGTGGCAGCGAGCAGGACGCCGCAGAAGACGACCACTCCGACGCCCCGGCGGACGGTCGTCGCCGCACCCCACCTGTCGACCAGGCGATGCGCACCGGCGTCCACCGCCACACAGGTCAGCACCGCGAAGAACAGCACGATGAGCGGGACGACGCCTGCCTCGACGCCTCGGATCAGGTAGTCCGTGGTGGAGAAGCCCAACGTGCCCGTGCCCAGGCCGAAGTAGCCCGCTCGGGCGTCCACCAGCTCGAAGCCGAACCAGAACAGCAGTGCGGTGATCAGCGTCGTCGGCGGCACGACGACGGACAGCAACTCCAAGGCACGCCCGGTACGGCCGTCATGGGCGGAGGCGGCGGCCATCCGCCCATGGCCCGCCAACCTGCCCGAGGCCGAGGTGGTCCTGCGTCTCGGTCCCACGTCGCGGGAGGGCATCACGCCTCGTTCTGCACGTCGGGCGGATCAGGACGGAGCACGGACCGGCCCGTCGCGGGCAGCGAGGTCGGCTGCACCGCGGTGCAGCGCTGTTGACGCGTCCACGGACAACTCCCGGCGGGGTGGGCACTCGAGTCTCGCTGCGTCGCGTCACCACAACGTCACCCCCCAGGTGGCCACGGGAGACCACGCGCGCGCTGTCCCCCCTCGGAGACGCACCGCGGGGCGCAGCTCACCGGTGAGATCGACCCGGCAGTTACCTCCGAGGTAAGCGACGGGCGGACGGCGGCGTCCTACGGTCGGCGCCATGACGACGACGTCCCCGCCGGTGGGGCACCTGCTGCGCAGCTGGCGCCGGCGCCGCCGGCTCTCCCAGCTCGACCTGTCCAGCGAGGCCGGCGTGTCGGCCCGCCACCTGTCGTTCGTCGAGACCGGCCGGGCGCAGCCGAGCCGCGAGATGGTGCTGCACCTGGCCGAGCAGCTCGAGGTGCCCCTGCGCGCCCGCAACGAGCTGCTGGTCGCGGCCGGCTACGCCCCGGTCTACGGCCGCCGGGAACTGGACGCCCCCGACATGGCCGCCGTCCGCACCGCGCTCGCCACCGTGCTGGCCGCGTACGACCCGTTCCCCGCCGTGGTGGTCGACCGCGGCTGGCACCTGGTCGCCGGCAACGCCGGCGTCGCGCTGCTCACGACCGGCGTCGACCCGCGGCTGCTCGAGCCGCCGGTCAACGTGCTCCGGCTCTCGCTGCACCCCGACGGCATGGCCCCGCGGATCCGCAACCTCCCCCAGTGGCGGGCGCACGTGCTGCACCGGCTCGGCCGCGAGGCCCGCCTGTCGGGCGACCCGGCGCTGGCGGCGCTGCACCGCGAGCTGTCGCTGCTGCCCGGCGGCCTCGACCCCCGCCCCCCGGACGGCATCGCCGTCCCCCTGCGGATCCGGGCCGGGGACGACGAGCTGTCGTTCCTGTCCACCGTCACCACGTTCGGGACGGCGGTCGACCTCACCGCCGCCGAGGTGAGCATCGAGGCGTTCCTGCCCGCCGACGAGCACACCGCCGCGGCCGTGCGCTCAGCGCGCTGACCGGAGCGCCGCGGTCAGCGGGCACTGCGCGGCGTCGCGCGCCCCGATGCCCACCCGGTCCAGGTACCGCACGACCCGGCCGAGCGCCTCGACCAGCCCGGCCTCGGTGTACGGCACCCCCTTCTCGGCGCAGTAGGCCCGCACGACCGGCTGCGCCCGGCGCAGGTTGGGCCGCGGCATGCTCGGGAAGAGGTGGTGCTCGACCTGCAGGTTCAGCCCGCCCATGAGCAGGTCGACGCCCCGGCCGCCGCGGATGTTGCGCGACATCAGCACCTGCCGGCGCAGGAAGTCCACCCGCGCGCCGGGCGGCACGACCGGCATGCCGACGTGGTTGACCACGAACGTCCCGCCGAGCAGCAGCCCGAAGACGGCGAGCTGGACGGCGAGGAACGCGACCGCGAGGCCGAGGGGCAGCGCGGCCAGCACCAGCACCGGGAAGCCCACGAGCCGGACGGCGAGCAGCGCCGCCTCGGCGGGGTGCCGCTCCCGCAGCACGTGCCGGACGGCGCCGCGGTGCAGCGCCAGCCCCTCGAGCAGCAGCAGCGGGAACAGCAGCCGGCCCTGGCGCGCGGCGAACCACGCCCGCCGGCCGCCGGCCGCCCGGGCCGCCGCGCCGTCCTCCGGGGTGAAGACGACGACGTCGGGCGCGATGTCGGGATCGGCGCCCCGCTTGTTCGGGTTGGCGTGGTGCCGGCTGTGCTTGCGCTGCCACCAGCCGGCGCTCAGGCCCAGCACCAGGTTCGACAGCACCAGCGCGGCCCGCTGGTTGGCCCGCGGCGAGGCGAACACCTGCTGGTGCGCCGCGTCGTGGGCCAGGTAGCCGACCTGCGCGAGCAGGAGACCGAGCGCCGCGGCCACCGCCAGCTGCCACCAGGAGGGCCCGAGGAGCACCGCCGCCGTCCCCACCGCGGCGAACCCGGCGGCCAGGACGGCGGCGCGCAGCGCGTACGCCGACGGCCGGCGGCGCAGCAATCCGGCCTCCCGCACCCGCCGCGCGAGCTCGGTGTAGTCGTGGACCTGGCGGTCGCGGGCACGGGCGGGCGGGGCGGCGGTCGGCATGCCTCGACCCTCCGGCCCGGGGGCCCGCCGGGCGATGGGGCCACCACCCCGGTCCGGGGTCGGGCCAGCCCCACTCCCCGGGTAGCGGACCGCCGCCGCGGGGTACCCGCGGGCATGGCCGACGGCTTCGACCCCTCCGCGTACGGCTCGCACATCGCCGCCGTGTACGACGACCTCTACGCCGACCTGTCCCCCGACGCGGCCGTGCGCCGCATCGCCGACCTCGCCGCCGGCGGCCCGGTGCTCGAGCTCGGCATCGGCACCGGGCGGATCGCCCTGCCGCTGGCGGCCACCGGGCTGACCGTCGACGGCATCGACGGCTCCCCCGAGATGGTCGAGCAGCTGCGCCGGCGCCCCGGTGGCGCGGACCTGCGCGTGGAGATCGGCGACTTCGCGTCGGCCACCACGGGCCGGCGCTACGCCGTCGTCGTCCTGGCCTTCAACACGATCAACGCCCTGCCCTCGCAGGAGGCCCAGGTCGCGACGTTCGCCAACGCGGCGGCGCACCTGCAGGCCGGCGGCGCCTTCGTGGTGGAGAACTGGGTGCCCGACCTGGCCGCGTTCCACGACAACCGCGCCGTCCGGGTGCACGAGGTCGGCGAGGAGCGGGTGGTCATCGACGTGGCGGAGCTGCACCCGGCGGAGCAGCGCATGACGACGACCAAGCTCGCGTTCACCGGCGGGCGGGTGCGGCTGCTGCCGGCCGACCACCGCTACGTCTGGCCGGCCGAGCTCGACCTCATGGCCCGGCTGGCCGGTCTGCACCTCGAGCACCGCTGGGCCGGCTGGGACGGCGGGCCGTTCACCGACGACAGCAGGGCCTACGTGGCGGTCTACCGCAAGGGATGAGCCGGATCCGTCTCGACAGCTCCCGCGGCGCCGCTGAGACTGTCGGGACCCCGGACCAGGGAGGACGCATGCCGGTGCCGACGCCGCGGGGAGCGGTCAGCGCCGCGCTGTGCCGCGGCCTGGCCGGTCGCCCGGGCACGCTGACCGGCCTGGAGCCCCTCGCGCGGCGGCTGGTGGCAGCGCTGCCCGAGGACGGCGTCCTGGCCGACGACGACCTCCAGCTCTGCCTGCACGTGCTCTACGAGCTGCACTACCGCGGCTACGAGGAGGTCGACGCCGACTGGGAGTGGTCGCCGGACCTGCTCGCCGCGCGGGCCGTGCTGGAGGCGGCGTTCGAGCGGGCGCTGCGCCGCGCGGTGCCCCTCCCGCCGCGCCCGGAGCCCGCCGCGCCGGCGGTGGCCGCGGCCCTGTTCACGATGACCGGCGCCGACGACGGCCCGTCGCTGTCGGCGTTCCTGGCCCGCCGGGCCACCGTCGAGCAGCTCCGGGAGTTCCTGGTGCACCGGTCGGTGTACGAGCTCAAGGAGGCCGACCCGCACACCTGGGCCCTCCCCCGGCTCTCCGGGCGGCCGAAGGCGGCGCTGGCCGAGCTGCAAGCCGACGAGTACGGCGGGGGCCGGCCCGAGCGGGTGCACGCCACCCTCTACGCCCGGACGATGCGCGAGCTGGCGCTCGACGACCGGACGGGCGCGTACGTCGACCGGGTGCCGGCGGTCACCCTGGCCACGGTGAACGCGATGTCGCTGTTCGGGCTGCACCGCCGGCTGCGCGGTGCCGTCGTGGGGCACCTCGCGGCCTTCGAGATGACCTCCACCGTGCCCAACCGGCGCTACGCCGACGGCCTGCGCCGGCTGGGGTTCGGCGCCGACGCCACCTGGTTCTTCGACGAGCACGTCGAGGCCGACGCCGTCCACGAGCAGCTCGCCGCGCACGACCTCGCCGGCGCCCTGGTGGAGGACGAGCCGGGGCTGCTGGACGACGTCCTGCTCGGTGCGGGCGCCGCCCTCGAGCTCGAGCGCCGGTTCGCCGACTCCGTCCTCCGTGCCTGGACCTCCGGCCGCAGCTCGCTGCGCACCCCCGCCGCCCTGCCCGTCGGCGCACCGGTCTGACCCGCCGGTGCTCGACGCCGAGTACGTCCTGCCGCTGCGCTGGACCGACGACGCCGACCTCGACGAGCTCACCGCCTACCTGGAGCAGCTCAGCCGGTGGGTGCCGGTGACCGTGGTCGACGGCTCCCCGCCGGAGCGCTTCGCCGGCCACGCCCGCGCCTGGGAGGGCCTGGTGCGGCACCTGCCGCCCGAGCCGTGGCCCGGCGCCAACGGCAAGGTGGCCGGCGTCGTCACCGGGGTCCGGGCGGCACGCGCCGAACGCGTGGTCATCGCCGACGACGACGTCCGCTACGACCGCCCGGCGCTGGAGCGGGTGCTCGCGCTGCTGGACGGCGCCGACGTCGTGCGCCCGCAGAACGTCTTCCGGCCGGCGCCCTGGCACGCGCGGTGGGACACCGGCCGCACCCTGCTCAACCGCTCGGTCGCCGCCGACCACCCGGGCACCTACGGCCTGCGGCGCTCGACGTTCGTGGCGATGGGCGGCTACCGCGGCGACGTGCTCTTCGAGAACCTCGAGATGGTGCGGACCGTCCGCGCGCACGGCGGCCGCGAGCGGCGGGCGAACGACCTGTTCGTGGTGCGCCGGCCACCGACCGCGGCGCAGTTCCGGTCGCAGCGGGTGCGGCAGGCCTACGACGACCTGGCCCAGCCGTGGCGGCTGGCGTGGGCGCTGGCGGTGTGGCCGTTCGTCGTGCGGTCGGTGTCCCGCCGCCGGTGGCGGCCGCTCGGCGCCGCCGGGCTGGCCGTCGTCGCGGTCGCCGAGGTCGGCCGGCGCCGCGCGGACGGCCGGCGCGTCTACCCGCCGAGCGCCCCGCTGTGGGCGCCGGTCTGGGTGCTCGAGCGGGGCCTCTGCTCCTGGCTGGCGGTGGGCGCGCGGGTGCTCCGCGGCGGGGTCCGGTACGGCGACGGCCGGCTGCGGACCGCCGCGACCTCGGTGCCGGCGCTGCGCCGACGGGCCGCGGCGGATCAGCCGAGCGGGTCGCCGTCCCCGTAGGGGCGCAGCCGGAGCTGCCGCTCGGCGTCGGCCGGGGCGTGCGCCCGCAGCGCGTCCAGGTCGTCGAACCCGACGTGCAGGAAGCGGCCGGACCAGGCGTCCAGCTCCCCGGCGGCGATCGCCGCGACGAACCCCACCACCCGCTCCGGGTCGGTCCAGTCGGTCTTGCCCTCGTGCAGGGACATGGAGGTCGACATCGCCGTCCGGACGACGCCGGGCGCGAGGTCGAAGGCGAGGACGCCGGTGCCCTCGAGCCCGGCGGCGAGCACCTCGGTGAGCCGCATCAGGCCGGTCTTGCCCACCGAGTAGGCGGAGTACAGCCGCCCGCCGCGGGTCGACATCCCGCTGGCCAGGGCCACCACGCGGCCGGCGCCGCGCTCGACCATGCCCGGGACGACGGCCCGCGCCGGCAGCAGCCCACCGCGGACGTGGCTCTCGACCACGGCCCACCACTCGTCGGGGTCGGCCTGCCAGACCGGCACCTCGGCGGGGTCCATCAGCCCGGCGTTGTTGACCAGCAGGTCGATCCGGCCGAACTCCTCGAGCACGCGCGCGACCGCGGCCTCGACCGCCGCGCGGTCGGTGACGTCGGCGGCGACGGCCAGGGTGCGGCCGCCGGTCGCCGCCGCCACCTCGTCCATCGCGGTGCGCAGCCGGTCGGCCCCGCGCGCCAGCCCGGCGACGGCCATGCCGCGCGCGGCCAGCCCCTCGGCGAGGTGCCGGCCGATCCCCGTCGACGCGCCCGTGATCAGCGCGACCTGCTCAGGCACGGAGCTCGGCGCCCGTCCGCTCGGCGGCGGCGGCCGCGGCGGCGTCGCGCACCGCGGTCGCCTCCTCGCTGGTGAGGGTGCGGTCGGGCGCGCGCAGCGTGAGCGCGTAGGCCAGGGACTTGCGCCCGGCCGGGACCGGTGCGCCGGTGTAGACGTCGAACAGCCGCAGCGACTCGAGCAGCTCGCCGGCCCCGGCCCGCAGCGCCGCCTCGACGTCGGCGGCCGGCACGTCGTCGGCCACCACCAGCGCGAGGTCGAGCAGCACCGGCGGGAAGACCGAGATCGACGGGCCCACCGCGACCCGCGCCGGCGGCAGCGCGTCGACGTCGAGCTCCATCACCGACGTCCGGGGCGGCAGGTCCAGCGCCGCGCACACCCGCGGGTGCAGCTCGCCGGCGTGCCCGACGACCCGGTCGCCGACCAGCAGCTCGGCGCAGCGGCCGGGGTGCCACGGGGCCCGCTCCCCCGCCCGCACGGTCAGCTCGGCGCCGGCCGCGGCCGCGACCCGGCGGGCGGCCTCGACGGCGTCGGCCCAGATCGCCGGGCGGCCCGGACCCCACCAGCCGCGGGGCTCGCGGTTGCCGGCCAGCGCCACGGCCACGTGCCACGGCTGGTCGGGCACCGCCCCGAGCAGGCCGGCCAGCGTCTCGTCGTCCGGACGGCGGTCGACCCCCGGCAGCGGCGCCGGCGTGCGCACCCCGCCGGGGAAGACCGCGCCGTGCTCGAACAGCGCCAGGTCGCGCTGCCCGCGGGCCAGGTTGCGGGCCAGCGTGGCGAGCAGGCCGGGCACCAGGGTGGTGCGCAGCGCCGGCTCCTCCTCCGACAGCGGGTTGCGCACGAGCACGACCGCGCGGCGCGGGTCGTCCCCGGGCAGGCCGAGCGCGTCGAGCACCGCCGTCCCGACGAACGGGTAGGACGGCGCCTCGACGTGACCCGCCTCGGCCAGCGCCCGGCCGATGGCGCGCCGCCGGCGCTGGGTCTCGGTCAGCCCGCGCCCCGGCGGCGCGGTCGGCAGCACCGAGGGCACCTCGTCGTACCCGGCCAGCCGGACGACCTCCTCGACCAGGTCGGCCGGGTCGGTCAGGTCGAGCCGCCACGACGGCGGGACGACGTCGAGCAGCACGCTGTCGGGGCTGCCGGTCATGTGGCAGCCGACGGCGTCGAGCAGCTCGACCACCTGCCGCGGGTCGTAGTCGACGCCGGCCACCCGCGAGGGCAGCTCGGGGTCGAGCCGGATCGGCGTGCGGGCGACGCGGGTGTCGACGTCGACCGGCGCGCCGACCACGCGGGCGCCGCCGTACTGGGCGAGCAGCTCGGCCGCGCGGGCGAGGGCCACCACGGTCATCTCGGGGTCGACGCCGCGTTCGAACCGCTTGGCCGCCTCGCTGGGCAGCCGGTGCCGGCGGGCGGTGCGGGCCACCCCGGTCGGCTCCCAGTGCGCCGCCTCCAGCAGCACGTCGGTGGTGCCGTCGCCGATCTCGGTCGAGCCGCCGCCCATGACCGCGGCCAGCCCGATCGGGCCGGAGTCGTCGGTGATGAGCAGGTCGTCCTCCGACAGCACGCGCTGCACGCCGTCGAGGGTGGTGAGCTTCTCGCCCTCGCGGGCGAGGCGCACGACGATCGGCCCGCGGACGGCGCCGCGGTCGAAGGCGTGCATCGGCTGGCCCAGCTCGAGCATCACGTAGTTGGTGACGTCGACGGCGAGCGAGATCGACCGCACGCCGGACTGCGCCAGCCGGCGGCGCATCCACCAGGGGCTGGGTGCCGCGGGGTCGAGACCCTCCAGCGCGATCATCGAGAAGCGGTCGCAGCGTGCGGGGTCGTCGACCCGCACCTCCCACGCCGGCTCCCCCGACCAGGCCGGCGGGGTGGCCGCGCCGGGGTCGCGCCAGTCGACGGCCAGGCCGGTGCCCATCTCGCGGGCCAGGCCGCGCATCGACAGGCAGTAGCCGCGGTCGGGGGTGATGGCCAGCTCGATGACGACGTCGTCCAGACCGACCACCGGGCCGGCGGGCGTGCCCGGCACCGGCACCGCGTCGTCGGAGCTGTCGCCGAGCACCAGGATCCCGGCGTGGTCCTCGCCGATGCCGAGCTCGCGGACCGAGCAGATCATCCCGTCGGAGATCCGGTCGTAGGTCTTCCGGGCGGCGATCTCGAAACCGCCGGGCAGCACGGCGCCCGGCAGCGCGACGACGACGGCGTCGCCGGTGACGAAGTTGCGCGCGCCGCAGACGATGCCCCGGGGCTCGGCCTCGCCGACGTCCACCCGGCAGAAGCGGATCGGCTTCTTGAAGCCGGTGAGCTCCTCGATCTCCAGCACCCGCCCGACCACGAGCGGGCCGGTGACCTGCTCGGGCCGGTGGATGTCCTCGACCTCGAGGCCCAGCCGGACGAAGGCGGTGTCGAGGTCCTCGACCGTCGTCCCCGCGGGGATGTCGACGTGCTCGGCCAGCCAGCCGATCGGGACCCGCATTACTGCTCCACTCCAAAGGCCTTCGTGAACCGGATGTCGCCCTCGACGATGTCGCGCATGTCGCCCACGCCCGAGCGGAACTGCAGGGCGCGCTCGATGCCCATGCCGAAGGCGAAGCCCGAGTACTCCTCCGGGTCGATGCCGCAGGCGACGAGCACCCGCGGGTTGACCATGCCGCAGCCGCCCCACTCGACCCAGCGCGGACCGTCGCGGTGCTCGGGGAACCAGACGTCGAACTCCGCCGACGGCTCGGTGAACGGGAAGTAGGACGGCCGCCAGCGGGTTACCGCATCGGCGCCGAACAGCGACCGGGCGAGGTGGTCGAGCGTGCCGCGCAGGTGCGCCATGGTCAGGCCGCGGTCGACCGCCAGGCCCTCGACCTGGTGGAAGACCGGGGTGTGCGTCGCGTCGAGCTCGTCGGTGCGGTAGACCCGCCCGGGCGCGACGACGTAGATCGGCGGCCGGCGCGCCAGCATGGTGCGCGCCTGCACCGGGCTGGTGTGCGTGCGCAGCACGAGCCCGGAGTCCTCCGGTGCGACGAAGAAGGTGTCCATCATCGTGCGCGCCGGGTGGTCGCGGCCGATGTTGAGCGCGTCGAAGTTCAGCCACTCGGCCTCGAGCTCGGGGCCGTCGGCGACCTCGTAGCCCATGCCGACGAAGACGTCGGCGATCCGCTCCATCGTGGTGGTGATCGGGTGCCGCGCGCCGCGGGGCGCCCGGTCCCAGGGCAGGGTGACGTCGACCCGCTCCTCGGCCAGCACCCGGGCGTCGCGCTCGGCCCCGAGCACCGCCAGCCGCTCCTCGTACGCCGTCGTGACGGCGACCCGGGCGGCGTTGACCCGCTTGCCGGCGTCGGCGCGGGCGGCGGGCGGCAGCGCGCCGAGCTCGCGGCGGGCCAGCAGCACCGGCGCCCGGTCACCGAGGTGCGCGGGCCGGACGGCGGCCAGCGCCTCCAGGTCCCCGGCGCCGGCGAACGCCTTCGCGGCGGCGTCGACCGCGGCGTCGAGGGCCTCGGGTGAGAGGGCGGCGACCTGCTTGGGGTCGTACGGATCGTTGGCGCCGGACACGGGAGGCCATTCTGCCCGCCGCCCTCCCCCACCCGCCGCCGGGTTTCCGGGGGGCGGCCCACCCGTTCGGGTCAGGCGCCGCCGGCCGCGCCGAACGACCGCCCCGGACCGGCCGATGACGAGGTCGTGGAGATCTCGCACCTCGACGCCGCCCTCACCGCCGGGGGCGTGCGCAGCGTCTTCCAGCCGATCGTCGAGCTCGACACCGGCCGGGTGGTCGCCTACGAGGCGCTGGCCCGCGGCCCGGAGGGTCCGCTGGAGCGGCCCGACGCGCTCTTCGCCGCCGCCCGCCAGGCCGGGCGGCTGGCCGAGCTCGACGCCGCCTGCCGCGCGGCCGCCTTCCGCGGCGCCGTCGACGCCGGCCTGCTCGCGCCGCTGTCGGTGTTCGTCAACGTCGAGCCCGAGGTGCTCGACAGCGCCCCGCTGTCGGAGCTGCTGGCCATCGCCGAGGCCGCGCCGGGGCAGCTGCGCGTCGTCCTGGAGATCACCGAGCGCGCGCTGGCCGCCCGCCCGGCGGAGCTGCTGCGCACCGTCGAGCGGGTCCGCAGCGCCGGCTGGGGCGTGGCCGTGGACGACGTCGGCGCCGAGTCGATGTCGCTGGCCTTCCTGCCGCTGCTGCGCCCGGACGTGGTCAAGCTCGACCTGCGGCTGGTGCAGGAGCGTCCCGGGCCGGCGGTCGCCGAGATCATGAACGCGGTCAACGCCTACGCCGAGCGCACCGGCGCCGTCGTCCTCGCCGAGGGCATCGAGACCGTGGCGCACCTCACCGCCGCCCGCGCGCTCGGCGCCACGCTCGGCCAGGGCTGGATCTTCGGCCGTCCCGGCCCCCGTCCGGTCGCCGGCCGGCCGGTCGCCGCGCTGGCGCTGCCCGGCTCGGCCGAGCCGGAGACCGCCGGCCGCTCCCCCTTCGCCTGCCTGCCGGGGTCGGTGCCGCTGCGGCGCTCGCCCAAGGCGCTGCTCATCGAGCTGTCCAAGCAGCTCGAGCGCGAGGCGATGCGGCTCGGCGAGACCTGCGTCGTCGCCGCCGCCTTCCAGGAGGCCCGCCACTTCACCCCGTCGACCACCCAGCGCTACCGCGACCTGGTGGAGCGCACCGCGTTCGTCTGCGCGCTCGGCGAGGACCTGCCGGTCGAGCCGCTGCCCGGGGTGCGCGGGGCGGCGCTGCGGCGCGACGACCCGGTGCGCGGCGAGTGGGACGTCGTCGTGCTGAGCCCGCACTTCTCCGCCGCGCTGCTCGCCCGCGACCTCGGCGACACCGGCCCCGACCTGGAGCGCACGTTCGAGTACGCGCTCACCTACGACCGCGACACCGTGGTGCGCGCCGCCTCGGCGCTGCTCTCGCGGGTGGTGCCGGCGGCGACCGCGGTGGCCGAGGCCGCCGTCCTCGCGCCCGCGCACCCCGCACCGGCCGCGGCGCCCGCGTCCGGCGTCCCAGACCGCGAGGCCCTGCTGCACCGGGCGCTGGCCGCGACCTCGGTCGGCGTGACCATCGTTGACCTGCGGCTGCCCGACCAGCCGCTGGTGTACGTCAACGGCGCGTTCGAGGAGCTGGCCGGCCTGCCGCGGGCGGAGGTCCTGGGCCGCAACTGCCGGTTCCTGCAGGGCCCCGACAGCGACCCGGCCGTGGTCGCCCGCCTGCGCGCGGCCGTCGAGCGCGGGGAGGAGTGCCGGGAGACGCTGCTCAACGTGCGCGGTCCCGACCGCACGCCGTGGTGGAACGAGATCCACCTGGCGCCGGTCACCGACGCCGACGGCACCGTCGTGCAGTACATCGGCATCCAGCACGACGTGACGGCGCGGATCGAGGCCGAGCGGGCGCTGCGGGTGGAGCGCGACCGCAGCCGCGGCTACCTGGCGCGCATGCAGGAACTGGCCGGCACCGACCCGCTCACCGGGCTGCCCGACCGGCGCCGGCTGGCCGAGCAGGTGGACACCGCGCTGTGGTCGGCCCGGGCCGGCGACGACGCCCTCGCCCTGCTCCTGGTGGACGTCGACGGCGTCCGCAGCGCCACCGCGATGTGGGGCCACGAGCGCGGCGACGAGCTGCTGTGCGCGGTGACCGAGCGGGTGCGCGCGGCGCTGCGCCGGCGCGACCTCGTCGCCCGGCTCGGCGGCTCGGAGCTGCTGATCGCGCTGCGCGACCTGGACCCGTGCTCCGCCGGCACCGAGGCGCGGCGGCTGGCCGGTGAGCTGGCCGCGGTCCTCGACCGCCCGGCGCTGCTGCACGGCACCGAGGTGCCGGTCGGCGCCCGGCTCGGGGTCGCCGTCTTCCCGCAGGACGGTGCCGACTTCGGCGAGCTGCTGCAGGCCGCGTCGCTGCGGAAGCACGAGCGCACCCCCGCCTGACCCCCTCCCGCTCCCGGCGCCGCAAGCGGCTCCGCTTTCGGCGCCGAAAGCGGTGTGTCAGGTGTCGAGCAGGTCGACGGGGAACGGCGGGCGGTCGATGCCGGCCACGCGGGTGTTGCCCCACGCGTCGCGCTCGGTCGCCTCGGCCCGGGCGCTGCCGTGCGGGGTGGTGAGCTCCAGCACCGTGCGCGGCGGGTACTGCGCCGCCACCCGGCCGGTCCACACCAGCGACCCGGCCAGCGGGTCGAAGCGGGCGGCGAGCGCGGCGTGCGCCGTCCGCGGCGGCTCGCCGTCGACCGCGACGGTGACCTCGCCCTCGTAGCCCTCCGGCTCCTCGCGCCCGCTCACGCGTCCCCCCTCGGCGGCAGCAGCGCGCCCAGCCCGCCGTGCGCCAGGTCGGTGAGCTGCTCGACCAGGTCGCCGGCCGGCACCGCGCGGGTGCCCGACCACCAGTGCGCGGTCAGCTGCACCATGCCGACGACGCCGTAGGCCCAGGTGAGCGCCGGCGCCGCGGAGCGCCCGGCGGCGGTCAGCCGCTCCCCCATGAGCGCGCCGAGCGCCTCGGCGATCTCCCGCTCGGTCGCGGCCACCAGGTCGCGGCGGCCGGTGCGCCCGGCGTGGGCGTAGGCGAAGCGGTAGAGCGCCGGCTCCTCCTCGATCAGCGCGACGAAGGCGGCGATCACGGCGTGCAGCCGCTCCCGGTCGTCGGTGCGGTCGACGGCGAGCTCGCCGAGCAGGCGCGGCAGCAGCACGGCGCTGGAGATCCGGTCGAGCACCGCGTCGATGAGCTCGTCCTTGTCGCTGAAGTACCGGTAGATGACGGTCTTCGACACGTGCGCCTCGCGGGCGACGTCGTCGACGGCGAAACCCGGCCCCGCCCGGCGCACCGCCTCGACCGCCGCGCCGACCAGCTCCTCCCGGCGGGCCCGCCGGTGCTCGGTCCAGCGGGCGCGCCGGCCGTCCGGCGCCGCCTCGGTCCGGCGCGGCACGCCGGCGGGGCTCGCGACCGTTTGCATGTGTTCCACGGTAACAGCTACCTTTCGTCACAGCTTCCGTCGTCGTCCCCCGAGGAGCGCGCCGATGACCGTCACCCTTACCCAGCCGGGCGCCGAGCGAGCCAAGAAGCCCGTCGACCGCGAGGACCTCTCCACCCGCCTGCTCGGCTCGGCGGCGAAGAAGTCCTACGACCCGGTCGTCGACATCGACTGGTCGGCGCCGATCCCCGACGGCCTCTACGGTCTGTCGCCGGAGTGGTCGACGCTGTACGCCACGCCGCTGTGGGAGCAGCTGACCGAGGAGCAGCGGGTCCGGCTGACCATCCACGAGTACTGCTCGATCTCCGGCGTCGGCATCTGGTTCGAGCACCTGCTCATGCAGCTCGTCCTGCGCGACGTCTACGGCGAGGACCCGGCCCAGCCCCACGTGCAGTGGGCGCTCACCGAGATCGCCGACGAGTGCCGCCACTCGGTGATGTTCGCCCGGACGGCGCAGACGTTCGGGGCGCCGTCCTACCAGCCGCCGCCGTCGATCCTGAAGCTCGGCAAGGCCTACGCCGCCAAGGCCGACGGGCCGGCCGCCTACGCCGCGATCCTGGTGGTCGAGGAGATCCTGGACATCTTCCAGCGCGACCTGATGAGGGACGAGCGGGTGCAGCCGCTGACCCGCGCGACCAGCCAGATCCACGTCGTCGAGGAGGCGCGGCACATGCGCTTCGCCCGCGACGAGATCGCGCGGCGCACCCCGCAGCTGTCGGCCCTCCAGCGCCGCAAGCACCGCACGCTGGTCGCGTCGGTGGCGCTGATCGCGGTGGAGAACCTGGTGCAGCCGGGCGTCTACGCCGCCGTCGGGCTGGACCCGAAGGAGGCGCGGGCGGCCGCCCGCGCCAACGTGCACCACCGGGCCAAGCTCCGCGACGCCGCGACCGGGCTGGTCGCCTTCCTGCGCGGGACCGGTCTCGTCGGCGGGCCGTCGGAGCGGCTGTGGAGGCGCGCCGGCCTGGTCTGAGCCGCGACTCCCGCCCTGCGGATTCCATCAAGCAGGCTTGATGCATCGCCGGGCCCGGAGGTAGCGTCCCGTCATGGCGCCCTCGGCGCACGCGCCCGCCCTGCCGACGTTCCTCCGGCTGGCCGCCCACCCGGTGCGCTGGCGGCTGCTGGCCGAGCTCGCCGTCGGCGACCACCGCGTGCGCGAGCTCGTGCACCGGGTCGAGCAGCCGCAGAACCTCGTCTCCTACCACCTGCGCCTGCTGCGCGAGGGCGGGCTGGTCACCGCCCGGCGCAGCAGCGCCGACGGCCGCGACAGCTACTACCACCTGGACCTGGACCGCTGCGCGACGGCGCTGGCCGAGAGCGGGGCCGCGCTGCACCCGGCGTTGCGCGGACCCGGCGGGGCGCCGTCCCCACCGGTGGAGCGGCCGCGGTCCCGGCGCGCGGCCGTGCTGTTCGTGTGCACCGGCAACAGCACGCGCTCGCCGATCGCCGAGGCGCTGCTGCACCACCGCACCGCCGGCGCGGTGACGGTGGCCAGCGCCGGCACCCGCCCGCGACCCGCACTGCACCCCGACACCGTCCGGGTGCTGCACGAGCGCTTCGGCATCGACGCCGCCGGCCGCCGGCCCCGGCACCTCGACGCCCTCGCCGGCCGCACGTTCGACCGGGTGATCACCCTGTGCGACCGGGCCCGCGAGGCCTGCCCCGAGCTCCCCGGGAACCCGCGGCACGTGCACTGGAGCATCCCCGACCCGGCCGCGGCCGACGACGGCTACCCGGCCTTCGAGCGGGCGGCCGCCGACATCGACACCCGCATCGGGCACCTGCTGCCCGTGCTCGCCACCGATCGACAGGAGGACCAGCCGTGACCGCCACCGACGCGTACGCCAGCGTCCGCTACCTCGTCACCGACGTTCAGGCCGCGGTCGACTTCTACACGACCCACCTCGGCTTCACGC
This sequence comes from Geodermatophilus sp. SYSU D00691, assembly GCF_054050275.1. NCBI lineage: Bacteria > Bacillati > Actinomycetota > Actinomycetes > Geodermatophilales > Geodermatophilaceae > Geodermatophilus > Geodermatophilus sp. SYSU D00691. The sequence goes on along the minus strand of NZ_JBJGYZ010000006.1, from coordinate 178,096 downwards.
TGCACAGCAGCGCCGCGCCCGCCTTCGCCGACGTGCGCCGCGGCCCCCTGCGGCTGCTGCTCTCCGGGCCCGCCAGCTCCGGGGCGCGGGCCACCCCCGACGACGCCGCCGGGCCGGGCGGCAACCGCGTCCACCTGGTCGTCGGCGACCTCGACGGCGAGATCGCCCGGCTGCGCGACGCGGACCTGCCCTTCCGCAGCGACGTCGTCTCCGGCCCCGGCGGACGGCAGGTCCTGCTCGCCGACCCCGACGGCAACCTGGTCGAGCTGTTCCAGCCGGCGGCACGCGCCGCCGGCTGAGCGGCCACCTCGTCGCACCCGGGCACGGCGGACCCCGCGCCGACGACGAGGACGGCGCCCCCGAGCGTCGGGCATCCGGCGGTCGCCCCGCCGTGGCGCACCGCGCCCCGGTGCCGCTAGGGCGAGCGCTGCGCCGCCTGGGTCGTGTAGAGGCAGATGGCCGCCGCCGCGGCCAGGTTGAGGCTCTCGGCCCGTCCGCGCATCGGGATGCGCACCCGCGCGTCGGCGGCCGCGGCCAGCCCGGGCGGCACCCCGCGCGCCTCGTTGCCGAAGAGCCACAGCACGGGGCCGGCTAGCTCCTCGGCCAGCTCGTCGAGCGCGGCCTCTCCCCCGCCGTCGGCGGCCAGCACGGTGACCCCGGCGGCCTGCAGGTCGGCGAGCAGCGGCTCCAGCGGCACCGAGCGGACGACGTCGACGTGGAACAGGCTGCCCGCGCTGGCCCGGACTACCTTGCCGCCGTAGGGGTCGGCGGAGCCGGCGCCGAAGACGACCGCGCCGGCGCCGCACGCGTCAGCCGTGCGCAGCACGGTGCCGGCGTTGCCGGGGTCGTTGAGCTCGGCCAGCGCGACTCCCAGGCGGGGCGGCGCGGCGGCCAGCGCGGCGGGCGGCACGTCGCGCAGGTCGCAGACGGCGAGCAGGCCCTGCGGGGTGACGGTCTCCGAGAGGCTCGCGGCGGCCTTGTCGGTGACCAGGCGGACCGGCACCGGGCTGCCGGCCAGCAGGTCGGCGGCGGCCTCCGCGGCCGTGGGGGTGGCGTACACCTCGCGCACCGACGAGGGGTCGGCGAGCGCCTCGCGGACGGCCTGCCGTCCCTCGGCCAGGAACGCCCCGGCCGCGTCGCGCCCCGCCCGCCGGGTGAGCTTGCGGGCGGCGACCACGCGGGCCGAGCGCTCGGTCAGCAGCTCGGCCACGGGGTCCCACTCCGGCGAGATCGGCGGTCTCGCACGCTCCGGGCCCCGAAAGCGTGCGAGACCGCCGATCTCGCCGCGGAACCCCGGACGGACGACGACGCCGCCGGTCCCGGCCCCGCGGGGCCGGACACCGACGGCGTCGTCCGGGTCGTGCTCGGGATCAAGCAGCCTGCTCGCCGGAGGGGGCGGCGGCGACGGCGGCGCGCGCCGTCTCGACCAGCGCGGCGAAGGTCGCCGGCTCGTTGACGGCGAGCTCGGCGAGCACGCGCCGGTCGAGCTCGATGCCGGCCAGCTTCAGGCCCTGCATGAACCGGTTGTAGGTCATGTCGTTCTGGCGGGCCGCGGCGTTGATCCGGGTGATCCACAGCTTGCGGAAGTCGCCCTTGCGGACCTTGCGGTCGCGGTAGGCGTAGGTGGCCGAGTGGAGCACCTGCTCCTTGGCCTTGCGGTAGAGCCGGGACCGCTGACCGCGGTAGCCGCTGGCCGCCTCGAGGGTCGTCCGGCGCTTCTTCTGGGCGTTGACCGCCCGCTTCACGCGTGCCACGTGAGCTCCTTGATCTTCTCGTTACGGGAGGGCGGTCAGATGCCCAGCAGCTTCTTCAGGTTCTTCGCGTCGGCGGGCGAGATCACCTGGTCCTGGTCGAGCCGGCGCTTGCGGGTCGAGGCCTTGTGCTCGAACTTGTGCTGGTTGTTGGCCTGCTCGCGCATGAGCTTGCCCGAGCCGGTCACGCGCACCCGCTTGGCCGTTCCCTTGTGCGTCTTCTGCTTCGGCATGTCTCTCGTTCCTCGGTGATCGTCGTACGCCGTCCGGCGCCGCGGGCAGCACGTGGCTGCCGCACGGCACCGCTGGGTGGTGCGGTCTGTGGTGCCCGGCCGGGGCCGCCACCCGGTCAGGTGCTGGGCGCCTGCTCCTCGGCAGCAGCCGGCCCGGGATGGGCGGCCGCCGACCGGTCGGCCTTGGCCTGACGGCGCTCGGCCTGCGCGGCCTGCTGGTCCTTCTGGGCCTGCAGCTGCGCGTTCCGGTGCGGGGCGATCACCATGACCATGTTCCGGCCGTCCTGCTTGGGGTTGGACTCGACGACGCCCAGTTCGGCGACGTCGGCGGCCAGCCGCTGCAGCAGTCGGTAGCCCATCTCGGGCCGCGACTGCTCGCGACCGCGAAACATCACGGTGATCTTGACCTTGTCGCCGCTCCGCAGGAAGCGCTCGACGTGGCCCTTCTTGGTCTCGTAGTCGTGCGGGTCGATCTTGAGGCGCAGCCGCATCTCCTTGATGACGGTGAGCGCCTGGTTCCGCCGGGCCTCGCGGGCCTTCTGGGCGGACTCGTACTTGAACTTCCCGTAGTCCATCAGCTTGACGACGGGCGGCCGGGCCATGGGCGCGACCTCGACGAGGTCGAGCTCGGAGTCCTGGGCCAGGCGCAGCGCCTCGCCGATCGGCACGATGCCGACCTGCTCGCCCTCGGGCCCGACCAGGCGGACCTCGGGGACGCGGATACGGTCGTTGATGCGGGGCTCGGTGATGGCCTCTCCTCACGTACTGCAGGGTGGGGAGCTCGCAGCCGCCGGGCGCCGGGACGACGAAGGCCCCGCGAGCGTCAGCTCACGGGGCCCACTCGTGCCGGTGCGCGCTCGGGCCGGGACCCGTGCGCGACGCGGGACCGGCGCAGGCGCCGGTTCCGCGGACCGGTGACCCGGGCGCCGGGAGGCGTCGGGTGGGAGCGGGCTCCTCTTGGATCGACGGCCCGGGGCGGGGCCGACGGTGGTTCGCGCGCCTCGTGTAGCGGGGAGGCACGCCCATGCTACAGCGCGATCGGGGGCCTGGTCATTCCCGGGTGGTCGTCCCCGCCCCGGTGGCGGCCGCGTGCAGCGCCCGCAGGCCCTCGAGGGCGGCCACCGCGTGCTCCCGGTCGACGGCCTGCACCGCCATCAGGGCGATCTCCTCGCCGTTGGGCAGCTCGAGGCTCGCCCAGCGCGCCTTGCGCCCGAACCGCACCGCCCGCACCGCCGACCACGGCAACGCGTGGGAGGTGAAGAGGTTGCGCACCCGGATCCCCTCGGCGTCGGCGTCGACCCGCGGCCGGCCGAGCAGCGCGATGCCCAGCGCGACCAGGATGCCCAGCCCCAGGAGGGCGAACTGGTCGACGGTGCCGAACTGCACCACCCCGGTGGAGGACTCCGGCAGCGTGATCGCGACCCAGACCATGACGGCGAGGACGACGACGGCGAGCGCGGCGCAGGCCGCGCGCATGACGCGCGGCACGGCCGAGACGGAGCGGACGGAGGGCGGCACGCCCCCATGCTGCCAGCCCGCGCCGCCGGTGCTGGCAGAGTGCGGGCCGTGGAGGTGACCGGCGCGGCGCAGCACGAGGCGTGGACGGCGCGGGCGCTGCCCCCCGTGGAGCGCCTGGCCGAGGACCTGTGGTCGGTGCCGGTGCCGATCCCGCACGGCGGGCTGCGCTACGTCAGCGTGCACGTCCTGGCGCTCGCCGACGGCGGGCTCGGCCTGGTCGACGCCGGCTGGGGCAGCGACGAGGCGTGGACGGCGCTCGGCGACGGGCTGGCCGCGCTGGGCGGCTCGGTGGCCGACGTCCGCGGGGTGCTGGTCACCCACCTGCACTTCGACCACCTCGGGCTGGCCGGCCGGGTGCGCGAGGCCTCGGGCGCCTGGATCGCCATGCACCCGGCCGACGCGACGGTGGTGGGCGCGCCGGCGTTCCGCGACCCGGCGGCGTCGGTGGCCGCCGAGGTGGCCTTCCTGGTCTCGCTGGGCGCCGACCCCGACGACGCGGCCTCCGACGTCGGCGATGCCGCGCACCACGCCCCGTTCTCCGGCATGGCCGTGGCCGACCGCCTGCTCGAGGACGGCGACCTGGCCGACCTGCCCGGCTGGCGGCTGCGGGCCGTGCACACCCCCGGGCACACGCCCGGCCACCTCTGCTTCGCCGAGGAGCGCACCGGGCTGTTCTTCTCCGGCGACCACGTCCTGCCCCGGATCAGCCCCAACATCTCGACCTCGGGCTGGGGCGCGGCCGACCCGCTGCGCGACTACCTCGGCTCGCTGGGCCGGGTGGGCGACCTGCCGGAGCCGGCCGAGGTGCTGCCGGCGCACGAGTGGCGCTTCCGCGGGCTGCGGTCGCGCACCGACGAGCTCGCCGCCCATCACGAGCACCGGCTGGCCGAGCTGCTCGCCGCGGTGCGCGCCCACCCGGGCAGCACGCCGTGGCAGCTGGCCGCCCACCTCACGTGGTCGCGGCCGTGGGAGCAGTACGAGCGGCGGATGCGGATCTTCGCGGTCACCGAGACCGACTCCCACCTGCGGCTGCTGGCCAGCCGCGGCCTCGTCGTCGGCACGCCGGGGCCGGTGCCCACGTGGACCGCCGCCGCCCGGTGATCCCGTTCGCGGAGCTGGCCGCGCGCGTGCGCGCCGAGCCGCCCCGGCTGGGCCCCGTCCGGCTGGTGTGCGTCGACGGCCCGGCCGGCTCCGGCAAGACGACGTTCGCCGGCCGGCTGGCCGCCGCGCTCGGCGCCGACGCGGAGGTCGTGCACATGGACGACCTCTACGCCGGCTGGACGCTCACCGGCGGCGCCGCCCGCCTGGCCGCCGGGGTCCTGCGGCCCCTCGCCGCCGGCCGGCCGGGCGGCTACCGCCGCTTCGACTGGGCGGCGGGCCGGTTCGCCGCCGTCCCCACCCCCGTACCGGTGCCGGCGGTGCTGGTCGTGGAGGGCTGCGGGGCCTGCCCCGCGGCGCTGGACCCGGTCACCACGCTCCGGGTGTGGGTGGAGGCGCCGCCTGACCTGCGCCTGGCGCGGGGGCTCGACCGCGACGGGACCGGGTACGAGGGCCACTGGCGGCGCTGGCAGGCCGCCGAGGCCGCGCACTTCGCCGCCGACCGCACCCGCGAGCGGGCCGACCTGCGGATCGACGGCGCGGCCGGGACGGCGACGGCCGTCGCGCCGCTGCCCTGACCGACGCCTAGGCTGAGCGCGTCGCCGCCATCGAACTCACGGTCGGCCCGCGCGACGGTGCTGGAACGAGGTGTGCCGTGCCCCGGCAACCTTCGTCGGACTCCGCGCTGCCCCTCGCCGACGAGCTCTCCGCCGTGTTCGCCCGGATGTCCGGGCTCCTGCTGTCCCACGAGTCGGTGACCACGGCCCTGGGCCTGGTCACCTCCCTGGCGCTGGAGACCGTCCCGGGATCGACGGGGGCGGGGGTGTCGATCCTCGACGAGCTCGGGCGGCGCACGTCCGGCGCCACCGACGAGCGGGTGGAGCAGGCCGACGTCCTGCAGTACGACCTCGACGAGGGCCCCTGCCTGGCCGCCACCGCCATGCGCCGGGTGGTGCGGGTCGACGACCTCGCCGCGGAGGACCGGTGGCCGCGCTGGGCGCAGGCCGCGGCCGGGCTCGGGCTGCGTGCCTCGCTGAGCGCCCCGATGGTCGCCGGCGACCGCGCCCTCGGCGCGGTCAAGGTCTACGCCGAGCGGGCCGGGGCGTTCGACCGGCAGGCCGAGCAGCGGCTCACGATGTTCGCCGCCCAGGCCGCGATCCTGGTCGCGAACGTGCAGGCGCACGAGCGGGCGCGGCGGCTCACCGACGCGTTGCGGCAGGTGGTCCGGGAGCGCGACGTCGTGGGCATCGCCAAGGGCGTGCTCATGGACCGGCACGGGGTCGACGAGGACACGGCCTTCGGCATGCTGCTGGCCCGCGCGGCCCAGGACGCCGAGCCGCTGCGCGACTCGGCCCGGAGCGTCGTCGACTCCGCCGTCCGCCGGCGGCGGTGATGCCCGGGTCGTCGGAGGAGGAGCAGCGGACTGCCCTCACGCAGGCCTACCGGCACGCCGACCTGACCCTCGAGCAGCTGTGGACGCGCTACTTCGCCATGGGCGGCAACCTGGACCTGCTCGACGTGGAGGCGTTCCTGAGCGGGTTGACCGCGCTGCCCGCCGCGGAGCGGGACGTGCTGGCGCACGCGGTGAACGAGCGGCTCGACGAGCTGCGCTGGCGGCGGCGGGTGCCCTACAGCCGGCCCATCCGGCAGCGCCGGCAGGCGACCGGGCCCCTGGCCGCCCTCGTCCAGCTGCTCGAGGCCGCGCACGCCGCCCCGCCCGACCGCCTGGCCGCGATCGCGCAGAGCGCGGGGCGGTCGATGGACGTCGAGGTCGTCGTCCACCTGGTCGACCACGACCAGCGCATGCTGCACCGGCTGACGACCGGCGGCCCGGCGGAGCAGCCGCCGCTGGCGGTGGACGGCACGATCGCGGGCCGGGTGTTCCAGACGGTGCGCGTGCTGCCGTCGGAGGGTCGGGACCGGCCGCGGCTGTGGGTGCCGCTGCTCGACGGCTCCGACCGACTGGGCGTGCTGGAGGTGGGCCTGCGCTCCGCGGACGAGCTCTACGACCCGGCGCTGCGCGAGCAGTGCGGCTGGCTGGCCGGCCTGCTCGGCCACCTGATCGCCTCGATGAGCCCGTACGGCGACGAGGTGGAGCGCGCCCGGCGGCAGGGGACGCGGTCACCGTCGGCCGAGCTGATCTGGCAGCAGCTGCCGCCGCTGACCGCGTCGACCGGCGCGTTCACGCTGGCCGGCCTGGTCGAGCCGAGCTACACGGCCGGCGGGGACGCCTTCGACTACGCCCTGTCCGAGCGGACGGTGTCCCTGGCGGTGTTCGACGCGATGGGCCACGGGCTGCCGGCCGCGCTGCTCGCCGCCGCCGCGCTCGCCGGCTACCGCAGCGCCCGCCGCGACGGCCGGGGGCTGTACGACCAGGTCCGCGCCATCGACGCCGTGGTGGCGGAGCACTTCCCGGGCAGCGCGTTCGTGACCGGCGTGCTCGCCGAGCTCGACGTCGGCAGCGGCCGGCTGCGCTACGTCCGCGCCGGGCACCCGCCCCCGCTGCTGCTCCGGGCGGGCAAGGTGGTCAAGGACCTCCCCGGGGGGCAGCGGGTGCCCTTCGGCCTCGGCGCCGCGGAGCTGACGGTGGCCGAGGAGGTGCTCCAGCCGGGCGACTGGCTGGCGCTGTACACCGACGGGATCACCGAGGCACGGGACGCGACCGGGGCCTGGTTCGGCGAGGACCGGCTGGTGGACTTCCTCCGCCGCGCCGCGGCCGCCGCGCACCCGCCGCCGGAGACCGTGCGCCGGCTCGTCCGGGCCGTCCTGGACCACCAGGCGGGCGAGCTGCAGGACGACGCGAGCATCCTGCTGGCCAGCTGGGGGCGGGACCGCACGGTGTGACACGCCACGGTGTGCCGGGTGCGACACACGCCCGCAACGCGGGCACAGCACCATGGAGACGTGAGCGATGCCCTCCCGGACGCCGGTGCCCTCCCGGACGCCGGCCCCGACGCGCCCCTGCCCCTGGCGGGGTACACCGTCGCGGTCACCGCGGCACGCCGCAAGGAGGAGCTCGGCGCGCTGCTGGACCGCCGCGGCGCGCGCGTGGTGTACGCGCCGGCCATCCGCATCGTCCCGCTGGCCGACGACACCGAGCTGGTCTCGGCCACCAAGGAGGTCCTCGCCGGGCCGGTCGACCTCGTGGTGGCCACGACCGGCGTCGGCTTCCGCGGCTGGCTGGAGGCCGCCGAGGCGTGGGACCTGCCGCTGGTCGAGCACCTGGCCTCGGCGCGGGTGCTGGCCCGCGGCCCCAAGGCGCGCGGCGCGATCCGCGGCGGCGGGCTGGTCGACGCGTGGTCGCCGGAGTCGGAGTCGTCGGCCGAGGTGCTCGAGCACCTGCTCTCCGGCGCCGAGGGGCCGCTGGCCGGTCGCCGGATCGCCGTCCAGCTGCACGGCGACCCGCTACCGGACTTCGTCGACGGGCTGCGCGCGACCGGCGCCGAGGTGCTGACCGTGCCCGTCTACCGGTGGGTGCTGCCTGAGGACGTCGCCCCGGTGCACCGGCTGGTCACCGCGGTGGTCGCCGGCGGGGTGGACGCCGTGACGTTCACCAGCGCGCCCGCGGCCGCCAGCGTCCTGCAGGTGGCGGCCGAGCTGGGCCGGGGCGAGGAGTTCGTGACCGCCCTGCGCGGGCGGGTGCGGGCGATCGCCGTCGGCCCGGTGACCGCCGGCCCGCTGGTGGCCGCCGGCATCCCGAACTGGCAGCCCGAGCGGGCCCGGCTCGGGGCGCTGGCCCGCGAGGTCGTGGCGCGGCTGCCCGAGCGCGACCCCGTGCTGGAGCTGGCCGGCCACACCCTGCAGGTGCGCGGGCACGCCGCGGTCGTCGACGGCCGCCTCGTGGAGCTCGCCCCCGGGCCGCTCGCGGTGCTGCGGGCGCTGGCCGAGCGCCCCGGCACCGTCGTCTCCCGCCCGTCGCTGACCGGCTGCCTGCCCGGCGGCGGTGACGCGCACGCCGTGGAGATGGCGGTCACCCGGCTGCGCGCGGCGATCGGCTCGACGCTGGTGCAGACGGTGGTCAAGCGGGGCTACCGGCTGCCGGCCTGACCCCAGCGGTACAGGTCGCGCAGCAGCGCGATCTCGGCGCCGTGGTGCGCCAGCTCGTCGAGGGCGTGCGCGACCAGGTCGGCCCAGGTCCCCTCGGCGTAGGGACCCCACCGCGGGCCCAGCCGCTCCCAGATGCCGTCCTCGCCCCGGGTCTCGGCGGCCGCGCGGAACGCCGTCGCCGCGGTGCGCAGGTCGCGCAGCGCCGTCGCGGCGTCGCCGTGCCACTCGCGGTCGTCGACGGCCAGCGGGCGCCCGCCCGGCGAGGTGCGCAGGTAGTAGGCCAGGCAGTCCGACGCCAGGTGCCACAGCCGCCAGGCGATCGTGGTCACCGGCGCCGGGTCGGGCTCGTCGTAGGTGCCGTCGGCGGTCCAGGTCCCGTCGTCGGCCCGGCTGACGCTCCACGCGCCCGGGACCGGTCGCCAGAGGTACTCCTCGTCGGAGAGCCCCTCGAGCCGCCGGTCGAGGCGCTCCCAGGCGTCGTCCCAGACGCGCAGCAGCACGGGCAGCACCAGGCGGTCGCTCATGCCGCGCAAGGTAGCCGCCCCCACCGACGACTCACACGCGGTGGGCGGCTCCCGGGCGCAGGTAGACGACCCAGGTGACGACGACGCAGACGGCGTAGAAGGCGATGAACGCCAGGTACGCGGCGTCGCCGCTGCCGGTGGACAGGAACGACTGCCGGAACGCCAGGTTCACCAGCACCCCGCCGAAGGCGCCGACCGCGCCGGCGATGCCGATGAGCGCCCCGGACATGCGCAGCGCCCGCCGGTCGGCGGCCTCGGGGTCGCCGCCCTCGGCCACCGACTGCAGCGCCTGGGAGCGGAAGATCGCCGGGATCATCTTGTAGGTCGAGCCGTTGCCGACGCCGCTGAGCACGAACAGCAGCACGAAGCCGACGACGAACAGCGCCATCGACCCGGTCTGGGAGGCGGCGAACACCACCGCCGCGCCGAGGGCCATCGCGAAGAAGGTGAGGAACGTGATGCGGGCGCCGCCGAACCGGTCGGCCAGCGAGCCGCCGAGCGGGCGGATCAGCGACCCGAGCAGCGGGCCGAGCCAGGTCAGCGACGCGGCGGCCAGCGGGGTGGCGAAGTCGGCGGCGAACTGGTTCTGCAGCACCTGGCCGAAGGCGAACCCGAAGCCGATGAACGAGCCGAACGTACCGATGTAGAGGAACGACATCGCGTAGGTGTGCGGCTCCCGCACCGCCTGCCGCATGGCCCGCGGCTGGTTGCGCGCGGCGGTCAGGTTGTCCATGAGCAGCGCCGCGCCGACCGCCGCCGCCACGATCAGCGGCAGGTAGACCCAGAGGACGACGCGGGGGTGCTCGACGCCGACCGTGGCGAGCACCAGCAGGCCGACCAGCTGGACCACCGGGACGCCCAGGTTGCCGCCGCCGGCGTTGAGCCCGAGCGCCCAGCCCTTGAGCCGGTCGGGGTAGAAGGCGTTGATGTTCGCCATGGAGCTGGCGAAGTTGCCGCCGCCGACGCCGGCCAGGGAGGAGACCAGCAGGAGGGTGCCGAAGTCGACGCCGGGCTCGAGCACGATCGCCGTCGCGACGGTCGGGACGAGCAGCAGGGCCGCGCTGACGATCGTCCAGTTGCGGCCGCCGAACGTCGCGACGGCGAAGGTGTAGGGCAGGCGCACGAACGCGCCGAGCGCCGTCGGCAGCGTCGTCAGCAGGAACTTCCCCGCCGGGTCGATGCCGTAGACGCTCTCGGGCAGGAACAGCACCAGCACCGACCACAGGCTCCAGATCGAGAAGCCGACGTGCTCGGAGAACACCGAGAAGAAGAGGTTGCGCCGGGCCACCCGCTTGCCGGTGGACTCCCAGAACCCGGGGTCCTCCGGGCGCCAGTCCTCGATCCAGCGGGGCCGGGCCCGGCCGCGCGGCAGCGGCAGGGTGGTCAGCGACGGCGGCGGGGTCTGCGCGGGAGCGGCCATGCCGACCACCGTCGCGAGCGCCCGTTCCCCCCTGGTTGCCCCGAGGGGGAACCCGTGTTCCGTTTCGCTCACCGCGGGTGCCCCGGTGTGGTGAGGCCGGTGCCGCCGCCGTGCGCCGGGCCCCGGCCGCCGGGGAAGATCACCGTCGTGAGCCTCCCCGCGGACCAGACGGCACCCGGCCGTGCCCTCATCGAGGCCGGCGGCCCGGTCGCCGGCTCCATGACGACGGCCGCGGCGGCGCTGGTGTTCGAGCGCGGCACCGGCGCGGTGCAGCTCGACCCGCGGCTGGCCGCGTGCCTGCGCGCCGCCGCCGAGGAGGCCGCCGGTCTGCCGGTGCCCCGCGAGCGGGTGCGGGCCGGTGCCGCGCTGGCCTTCGCCGTCGAGCACGCGGTCACCCTCGGCCGCTCCGGCCGGCAGCTGCACGACGGCTTCTTCACCGGCCGCAGCGGGGTGCGCTCCGCCGCGGCGGAGGTGGTCGAGGGCGCGGTCGCCGCGGCGCGGCGGTCGGTCGACGAGCGGCGGGTGCGGCACCTGGGCTACCTGGTCGCCGAGGTGGCCTTCTCCGCCGACGTCGACGCCGAGCTCGTCGCCCGGGGGCTCGTGCTCGCCGACCGGCTGAACTGGCGGCAGCTGGCGCTGCTGGCCGGCGTCGGCCGCCGCGACCGGCAGCCGCTGCCGATGGCGCCGCTGGAGGACGAGCCGCGCGCGTGGACCGCGTGGGGTGCGCGCGAGGACGTCGACGACCTGCAGCGGACCCGCCTGGTCGACCCGCCGCTCGTGCCGGCCCGGCCCGGTGCCGCCGCGCGTCCGCGGCTGCGCCCCACCGACCTGCGGCTCACCCGCCGCGGCGTGCTGGTGCACCGGCTGCTGGCGCTGGACTTCGTGCGCGACGACGCCGTGGCCGCCGCGCTCGCCGACCTCGGGCTGCCGCGCTCCTGACCACCGCGCACCGCCCGCTCCTCCCGTGCACCACCCGCACCGCAGGACGGGCGGTGCGCGCAGGACGCGGGCGACGCCCTGCGCGGTCCCGCCGGGCTGGCTAGGAGGAGCGCGCGTAGGCGGCCGGCGTCGTCGCCAGCATCCGGCGGAAGTGCCGGGTGAGGTGCGCCTGGTCGTAGAAGCCGACCGCCGTCGCCACCTGGGCGGCCGGCATCCCCTCGAGCAGCAGCCGGCGGGCCCGCTCGACCCGCCGGCCGGTGAGGTAGCGGTGCGGCGGCAGCCCGTGCCGGCGGGTGAAGGCGCGGACCGCGTGCGTCGGCGAGACGCCGAGCGCGGCCGCCGCCGCGGCCAGGTCGACCCCCTCGGTCAGCCGGGCGTCGACCAGATCGCGCAGCCGGTCGGCGACCGCGTCGTCGCGCACCGGCGGCGGCGGGACGACGGCACGGTCGAGGTGCTGCCCCAGCCGCTCCAGGACGAAGGCCAGCCGGCTCTGCGCCTCCAGCCGGTCGCCGTCGCGGCGCAGCGCCCCGTGCAGCGCGGAGACGCGGGCGCGCAGCACGGCGTCGTCGAACGCCGGGGAGTCGACCGACCGGCCGACGCGCTGCTCCCCCAGCGTTGCCGGCTCCAGGTAGAGCACCCGCTTGCGGAAGCCGCCGGGGAACTGCGAGCGGCCGTCGTGGGGCACCCCCGGCGGCAGCAGCGTCACCTCGGCCCGCGAGGCGCCGTGGGCGTGCCGGTCGAGGTCGTAGCGCACGGCGCCGTCGTCGACCAGCAGCAGCGTCCAGGCGTCGTGGGTGTGCGCCGGGTAGACGTGGTCGGTGAACCGGGCGTGGAAGACCTCGGTCAGCCCCGGCACGTCGGGCCGCCAGGCGGTGACCTCGGCCCGGACGTGGGCCACGTCAGGAACGTACAAGACCGGCCCCGCCCCGCCGCCGGACGCTGGCGGGCATGGAGACCCCGCCCTGGCCCACCAAGATCGCCGTCGTCCTGCGGGACGGCCTGCTGCCGTGGCAGGAGCTCAACGTGACCGCCTTCCTCGCCGGCGCGATCGCCGGGGCGGTCCCCGAGCTGATCGGCAAGCCGTACCTCGACGGCGACGGCACCGCGTACCTGGCGATGTTCCGCCAGCCGGTGGTCGTGCTCACGGCGGACGGCGAGGTGCTGCAACGGGCGCGGACGCGGGCGCTGGACCGCGGGCTGCCGCTGGCGCTGTTCACCGCCGACCTGTTCGCCACCGGCGGCGACGCCGACAACCGCGCCGCCGTCGCCGCCGTGACCGGCCCGGCGCTCGACCTGGTCGGGGTCGCGCTGCACGGGCCGAGGAACGCCGTCGACAAGGTGGTCAAGGGCGCGCGGATGCACCCGTGATCCGGCGGGCGCGGAGCACCGCGTCGGCGACGTGGTGGACGTCGCCGTGCGCCTCGTGGCCGCGCGCGGTCCGCGGCCGGGCCTCGGCCACCTGCACCTCCCACTCGGCCGGGTCGAGCAGTTCGGCCAGCTGCTGGGCCGTGGCGAAGTACTCCGGCCGCGCGTCGTGCCGGATGCCCAGCGCCATGTCGCTCGGGTCGTGGTTGACCAGCAGCAGCGTGCCGCCAGGGGCGACCGCCGCGGCGAGCCCGGCGACCACCTTCTCCCGGACGTCGGCCGGCGGGTGCAGGAACGACGCGGTGACCAGGTCGTAGGCGCCGGCCTCCGGCGGCTCCTCGGCCAGGTCGGTCTGGCGCCACTCGACGCGGTCGGCGAGCCCGCGCTCCGCCGCCGCCCGCGCGCCGCGGTCGATCGCCACCTGCGACAGGTCCAGCGCGGTCACCCGCCAGCCGCGCTCGGCCAGCCACACCGCGTCGCCGCCCTCGCCGGCCCCGGCGTCGAGGGCGCGCCCGGGCGGCAGGTCGGCCACCTCGGCGACCAGGACGTCGTTGACCTCCCCGCTCCACAGGTGCTCCGCCGTCCGGTAGCGCTCCTCCCACCACGCGCGGTCGTGCACCTCGGTCGCCCGCCGGTGCTCCTCGACCGCCCGCCGCGTGTCCTCCTCGCCGAGGTCGCCGGTGAGGTGCGCGCCGGCCATGAGGCCGGCCGCGGCGGCCACGATGACCTGGGCGGAGAGGTCGGCGACGTTGCCGGCCACCCACACCCCGGGGACGGCGGTGGCGCCGGTCGGCCCGGCGGGGACGGCGCTGCCGAACGGCACGCCCTCGCGGAGCACGGTCTCCGCCTCGAGCCTGAGCTCGCCCAGCAGCTCGGCGCGCGCGGTGAACCGCGGTGACACCACCACGGCCTCGCGCTCCACCACGGTGCCGTCGGCCAGGCGGACGCCGGTCAGCCGGTCGCCGTCGGCCACCAGCCCGGCGACGGGCTGCTCGACGACGACGATCCCGCGGGCGGCCAGCCGCTCGCGCTCCTCCTCCGTCGGCTCCGGCGAGGTGTGCCGGAACAGCACGACGTCGGAGCTCCACTGCCGCCACATCAGCGCCTGGTGGACGGCGAAGGCGGTGGTGCCCAGGATGCCGATCGGCCGGCCGCGCACCTCGGCGCCGTGGCAGAACGGGCAGTGCAGCACGCCGCTCCCCCACTGCTCGGCGACGCCGGGGACGTCGGGCAGCTCGTCCACCAGGCCGGTGGTGACCAGCAGCCGCCGGGCGCGCACCTCGCCGGCGTTGGTGGTGACGACGAAGCCGTCCCCCTCGCGGCGGGCGCCGGTGACCCGGCCGTCGACCACCTCGCCGCCGTACCCGGCGACCTCGCCGCGGCCGATGGCGTACAGCTCGGCCGGCGGGGTGCCCTCCCGGCCGAGGTAGTTGTGCACGTGCCCGGCCGGCGCGTTGCGCGGCCGCCCGTCGTCCACCACCAGCACCGAGCGGCCCGCCCGGGCCAGCGTCAGCGCTCCGCTCAGGCCGGCGGCGCCGCCGCCGACCACCACCACGTCGTACGCGTTCTCCATGCCGACGACGGTGCACCCGGCGCCGCCGACTTGACAAACTCCTTTGCCCGGACAGCAAATGGAACCGTGGACGAGGACGTGCTGGCGGGGGTCGGCTCCCGGCTGCGGGCGCTGCGCCGGGAGAAGGGCGCGACGCTCGCCGAGCTGTCGGAGGTCACCGGCATCTCGGTGAGCACGCTGTCGCGGCTGGAGTCCGGCGACCGCAAGCCCACGCTGGAGCTGCTGCTGCCCCTCGCCCGGGCGCACCAGGTGCCGCTCGACGAGCTGGTCGGCGCGCCGCCCATCGGCGACCCGCGGGTGCACCTGCGGCCGCGCAGCAGCCACCACGGCACCACCGTCGTCCCGCTGACCCGGCGGCCCGGCGGCATCCAGGCGTTCAAGATGGTCTACCCGCCGCGCACGCCGCCCGGCGCGCCGGGCGACCTCGAGCTCAAGGTGCACGAGGGCTACGACTGGCTCTACGTGCTCTCCGGCCGGATGCGGGTGGTGCTCGGCGAGCACGACGTCGTCCTGGCGCCCGGCGAGGTCGCCGAGTTCGACACCCGCACCCCGCACTGGATCGGCAACCCGTTCGACGAGCCGGCCGAGGTCCTCGGCCTGTTCGGCCCGCAGGGCGAACGCCTCCACGTCCGCGCCGCCCCCCGCGGCCGCTGACCCCGCTCCCGGCGTCGGAAGCGGCGGGTCAGGTCGTGGGGACGGCGGCGGCGAGCTCCGGCACGAAGCTCTCCAGCAGGTACGGCAGCCTCAGCGCGCTGGAGAACTGCAGGGCGTCGTAGTCGGACCCCTCGACGAACACCGAGCGCCCCTCGGCGACGGCGGGGATCGCGGCGAGCACCGGGTCCGCCTCGATCCCGGCGCGCTCCTCGGCGGCGCCGGACTGCCACACGATCACGTCGGCGTCGCGCAGGTTCGTCTGCTCGCGGCTGACCGTCCCGTAGAACTGGTCGCCGGCGATCTCGTCCAGCTCGGCCGAGACGGTCATGCCCAGGTCGACGAAGAACCGGGTGCGGGTGTCGTCGGAGGCGTGGAACGGGTACTCGCCCTCGAACGCCGGGCCGGACAGGGTGAGGCTCGCGCCGTCCAGCTGCGGGTGCTCGGCGCGCGCCTCGTCCAACAGCGCCTCCACCTCCGCGACGAGCTCCTCGGCGCGCTCCTCCTGGCCGAGGGCCTGCCCGGTGACCCGCGTCTGCTCCTGCCAGGGCGTGCCGAAGGCGACGTGGCCGGCCGGCTGCACCACGGTCGGCGCGATGCCGGACAGGGTGTCGTACTCGTCCTCGGTCAGGCCGGTGGTGACGGCCATGATCAGGTCCGGCTCGGCCGCCGCGATCGCCTCGAAGTCGACCTCGGCCCGCGGCATGATCACCGGCTCGGCGTCGCCGGCGGCCTCGTCGGCCCACGGGAAGAAGACGTCGTCCTCGGGCCCGAAGGCGTAGCGCACCGCGACCGGTACCACCCCGAACGCGAGGATCGCGTCCTGCTCGGTGTAGCCCAGCGAGACGACCCGGTCGGGCTCCGCGGGGATCCCGGTCTCGCCGTGGGCGTGCTCGATGGTCACCGGGAGGCGCCGCCGGCGGTCTCCTCGGACGCGGCACATCAGACGTCGACGACCACGTTCCCGTCGACGTCGCGCGCCGGGTAGCGGCGCATGGCGAGCCCGGCCGCCGGCGAGGCGCCGTCGGACCAGCGGAACGCGTAGAGGTGCAGCGGGCAGACCAGGACGTCGGGATCGGTCTGCCCGTCGGCCAGCGGTCCGCCGGCGTGCGGGCAGCCGGCCTGGGTCGCGTGCAGCGACCCGTCGCGCAGCCGGAAGACGGCGACCTGGGTGTCCCCGGCGACGAAGGCGCGGCCCTCCCCCGGCGGGATGTCGTCGACCCGGCCGACGGTCCAGGCCCGGACGGCGGGCGCGGTGGTCGCGGCGGCGGCGGACTGCTCGAGCAGGCTCATCGGACGGGCACCTCCGGCAGGTCGAGCAGCGGCAGGGCCGGCCGGAACTGCCCCGGCGTGGCCGGCGCGGCGCCGTCCTGGCCCCAGGGGTCGGTGTAGGCGTCGATCGACATCTGCAGCCGCTCGTCGAGGCCGGCGACGAGGCCCTCGGCGTCCTCGAGCAGCACGGCCTGCACCGTCTCCAGCCCGACCCGCGGCACGAAGTCGTAGGTGCGCTCGAGCCAGTTGGCGTGCTCGCGGTAGTACTGGATGAACCGGCCGGTCAGCTCCAGCACCGCGGCCGGCGAGTCGACGGTGGCCAGCAGGTCGCCCTTGCGCACGGTGGCCCCGGCCGCGCCGCCGACGTACACCTCCCACTTCCCGTTCCCGACGGCGACGACGCCGACGTCCTTGACGTAGGCCTCGGCGCAGTTGCGCGGGCAGCCGACCACGGCGAGCTTCAGCTTGCCGGGGCTCTCGATGCCCTTGAGCCGCTCCTCCAGGTCGATGCCGAGCTGCGTGGAGTCGCCCAGGCCGAAGCGGCAGAAGTCGCTGCCCACGCAGGTCTTCACGGTGCGGAAGCTCTTGCCGTACGCGTGCCCCGACGGCATGCCGAGGTCGGCCCACATCGCCGGCAGGTCCTCCTTGCGGACGCCGAGCAGGTCGATCCGCTGGCCGCCGGTGATCTTCACCATCGGCACCTCGTACTTCTCGGCGACGTCGGCGATCGTCCGCAGCTGGGCGGGGGTGGTGACCCCGCCCTTGATCTGGGGGACGACGGAGAACGTGCCGTCGCGCTGGATGTTGGCGTGCACCCGGTCGTTGATGAACCGGCCGTCGCGCTCGTCGACGAACTCGTCCCCCCACATCATCCGCAGCAGCGACGTGAGCCCCATCTTCGACCTCGCGTCCTCGGCGCCGCCGGGCGCGAGCGCCGCGAAGACGGCGGAGACGCTCCGGAGGTCCTGCGAGCGGATCGCCGCCACGAGCGCCGGCTTGGCCAGCGGCACGCCGGGCACGTACCAGCTCGCCGACTCGTCCTCCGTCACCTCGCCGCCGGCGGCCCACTCGACGACCTGCCTGACCAGCGACCTGCACGAGCCGCAGCCCTTGCCGGCCCGGGTGCGGTCCATCACGGCACCGGCGCTGCTGCAGCCGTCGGCGACCGCGCCGCAGATGGCCTGCTTGGAGACGCCGTTGCAGTTGCAGACCTGCGAGTCCATCGGCATCTCGGCGACGCCGACCTCCTCGGCGCCGTCGGAGAGGTCGACCAGCAGGCGGATCCGCTCCTCGGGCAGGGGGCTGCCGCGGTCGAAGGCCTGGGTGAGGAAGGCGACCTTGCGGGTGTCGCCGATCAGGGTCGCGCCGATCAGCCTGTCGTCGCGGATCACCACCGAGCAGTGCACGCCGCGCCTGGGCTCGGAGATGACGAGGACCTCGTCGTCCGGCCGCTCGGGCGCCTTGACGCCCATGGTGGCGACGTCGACCCCGGCGACCTTCAGCTTCGTCGCCAGCCGGCTGCCGTGGTACTCGGCGGACGGGTCGGCGCCGGTGAGCACGTCGGCGAGCACCTTCGCGTGCTCCCAGGCGGGGGCGACCAGGCCGTAGACCGTGCCGCGGTGCTGGGCGCACTCGCCGATGGCGTAGACGTCGGGGTCGTCGGTGCGCAGCTGGTCGTCGACGACGATGCCCCGCTCCACCTCCAGCCCGGAGAGGACGGCGACGTCGGTGTGCGGGCGGATGCCGGCGGCGAGCACCAGCACGTCGGCCTCGAGCTGCCGGCCGTCGGAGAGCACCACGCCGCGCACCCGGTCGGCGCCGAGCACCTCGGCGGTGAGGGTGGACAGGTGCACGGTGATGCCCAGCGCCTCCACCCCGGCCCGGAGGATCGCGCCGGCGTCGGCGTCGCACTGGGCGCTCATCAGGTGCGGCGCGGCGTCGACCAGGTCGACCGCCATGCCGTGGGTCTGCAGCGCGCGGGCGGCCTCCAGCCCGAGCAGGCCGCCGCCGACGACGACCGCGCGCCGGTGCGTGCGCGCCGCCTCCACCATCGCCCGGGTGTCCTCGATGGTGCGGAACCCGAAGACGCCGGGCAGCAGGCTGCCGTCCGCGCGGTGCACCCCCTTGACCGGGGGGATGAACGAGTAGCTGCCGGTGGCCAGCACGAGGTGGTCGTAGGGGGTGACCGTGCCGTCGTCGGCCCGCACCTGCTTGGCGGCGGTGTCGACCCGCTCGACCCGCACCCCGGCGCGCAGCTCGACGCCGTTGTCGGCGTACCACTCGTGGGTGTTGAGGACGATCGAGTCCTCGTCCTCCTCCCCCGCCAGCACCGGCGAGAGCATGATCCGGTTGTAGCACCCGTGCGGCTCGTCGCCGAAGACGGTGATCCGGAACTGCTCACCGCCGCCGCGCTCGAGCACCTCCTCCACCAGCCGCGCGCCGGCCATGCCGTTGCCGACGACGACCAGCCGGGCGCGGGTGTCGAGCGTGTCGTCGTCGATGTGCAGGGCGGTGACCCCCGCCGGGCGCCCGCCCAGGACGGCCGTCATCAGACCTCCACCAGCCCGAGGTCGAGCACGAGCTCGCCGGTGACGCCCTCGGGCGCGGCGGCGTGCAGCTCGACGACGGTGCCGCCGGGCAGGTCCTCGACCACCCGCAGCGGCACGTGCACGTCGCCCCTGGCGCCGATCGGGAACCAGCGCATCGGCTCGCCGTCGCGCAGCAGGAGCACGTAGACCAGCTCGGGCGCGGAGTTGCCGCCGCGGAAGTACAGCGCCTGGGCCGACGCGCCGGCGGGCACGGTGTAGCGCAGCGAGGGATCGAGCGGGCCCGGCTTCGCCAGGCCCTCGCCGGTGATCGGGAAGACTCCTTGCAGGAACCGGGGGCTGCTCTTCACGCTCGTGGTCCTCCTCCGGGACGGCGGTCGCGGTTCGCGGGATGGGCTGTGCTGGAAGGGGCGCGGGGCCGGCTGGTCGGCCGGGGCGGGCAGCCGCTCCTCGGGCGGGCCGACGCGGGTCACCGCGACGGCGCACACCTTGAAGGCGGGCATCCGGCTGGTCGGGTCGAGCGCGTCGGCGTCGGTCAGCGCGTTGGCGCTGGAGCCGCCGCCCCAGTGGAACGGGGCGAAGACGACGTCGGGCCGGATCGCGTCGGTGAGGTGGGCGGCGAAGCGCGCCCGGCCGCGGCGGGTGGCCAGCTCGACGACGTCGTCGGGGCCGATGCCGTGCCGGCGGGCGAGGTCGGGGTGCAGCTCCGCGCGCGGCACCGGCGCCACCAGCTGCAGGCTGCGCGAGCGGCGGGTCTGCGTGCCCGACTGGTACTGGGCCAGCACCCGGCCGGTGGTCAGCACGTACGGGTACTCGCGGTCGGGCCGCTCGTGCGGCTCCACGTGCTCCACCCGCAGGAACCGGGCGCGGCCGTCGGGGGTGGCGAACCGCTCGGTGAACAGCCGCGGCGTCCCCGGGTGCTGGGGGGCGGGGCACGGCCAGAAGACGCCCTGCTCGTCGTCGATGCGCCGGTAGCTGATGCCGGAGTAGTCGGCCGCTCCCCCGGCGCTGGCCCGGCCGAGCTCCTCGAAGACCGTCTCGGGGTCGCCGCTGAAGCCCCGCGCGCCGAGGCGCCCGGCGAGCTCGGCCAGCAGCTGCAGGTCGTCGCGGACGCCGGCGGGCGGGTCGAGCGCCCGGCGCCGGCGGATCACCCGCCCCTCGAGGTTGGTCATCGTGCCCTCCTCCTCCGCCCACATGGCGCTGGGCAGGACGACGTCGGCCAGCTGCGCGGTCTCGGAGAGGAAGAAGTCGCTGACGGCGAGGAAGTCGAGGTCGCCGAGCCGGCTGACCACCCGGCGGGCGTCGGGGGCGGACACGGCGACGTTGGAGGCGAGCACCAGCAGGGTGCGCACGCCGCCGTCGGTGCCGAGGGCGTCGAGCAGCTCGTAGGCGCTGCGGCCCGGCTGCGGCAGGTCGTCGGGGTCGACGCCCCAGACGGCGGCGACGTGCGCGCGGGCGGCGGGGTCGGCCAGCCGGCGGTAGCCCGGCAGCTGGTCGGCCTTCTGCCCGTGCTCCCGGCCGCCCTGCCCGTTGCCCTGCCCGGTGACCGTGGCCCAGCCGCTGCCGGGCCGGCCGGGCAGGCCGAGCGCGAGGGCGAGGTTGATCCACGCCTGCGCGGTGTCGGTGCCGCTGCGGTGCTGCTCGGCGCCGCGGGCGGTGAGGACGACGGCCTTCTCCGCCCGCGCCAGCGCGAAGACGGTGCGCCGCTGGTCGGCCACCGGCACGCCGGTCAGCCGCTCCACGCGGTCGGGCCAGTACGCGGCGACGCCGGCCCGGACCTCCTCGAAGCCGGTGGTGCGCGCGGCGACGTACTCCTCGTCGACCAGTCCCTCGGCGACGGCGATGTGCAGCAGCCCGTTGGCCAGCGCCAGGTCGGTGCCGGGCAGCGGCTGCAGGTGCAGGGCGGCGTCGCGGGCGGTCGCCGTGCGCCGGGGGTCGACGACGACGTGCTGCGCGCCGCGCTCGCGCCCGGCGTCGAACCACTGCATGGCCGGCGGCATGGTGTCGGCCGGGTTGCTGCCCACCAGGACGACGACGTCGGCGCCGGCGATGTCGGAGAGCGGGAACGGCATGCCGCGGTCGATCCCGAACGCGCGGGTGGCCGCGCCGGCGGCCGAGGACATGCAGAAGCGGCCGTTGTAGTCGATGGCGCTGGTGCGCAGCGCGACGCGGGCGAACTTGCCGAACTGGTAGGCCTGCTCGTTGGTCAGCGAGCCGCCGCCGAAGCAGCCGACGGCGTCGCGGCCGTGCTCCCGCTGGGTGCGCCCGATCGCGCCGACCACCCGGTCCAGGGCGTCCTCCCACGTCGTCTCGACCAGCGGGCTGGTGCGGTCGCCGGGGACGGCGCGCGCCAGCGGGCGCAGCAGCCGCTCCGGGTGGTCGAGCAGCTCGGCCGACGACCAGCCCTTGGAGCACAGGCCCCCGCGGTTGGTCGGGAAGTCGGAAGGGACCAGGGTCGCCGGGCGGTCGCCGGCGGTCACGCTCATCCCGCACTGCAGCGAGCAGTACGGGCAGTGGGTGTCGGTGGTGCGCGTGCCACCCGTGCCGTCGCCCGGCCGGGCGGCGGACGGCATCGGCAGGGCGGTGGGCACACGACGAGGTTCGGCGGCCGTCGTTTCCCGACGGCTGCCCCGGCGTCAAGGCTGCGTTCCGAGGACCTCACGGCGCCCTCGGCGCGGCTGTGCGGCTCAGCGCTCCCGGCGGAGCGCGGCCGGGGCCCGGCGGCGCCAGGCGGCCTCGGCGAGCTCCTCGAACAGGCCCGGGTCGACGGCGGCGACCGCGACCCGCACGCCGGAGAGCCGCTGCCCCCACCACAGCAGCTCGACCCCGGGCGCCCCGGCGGCGGCGCGCGCCAGGTCGTCGTCCACCAGCACGTTCACGACGCCGTCCTCGGGGACCGAGGCGACCACCTCGCCGCCGCCCACCCGGACCGACCGGCGGCCGTGGTGGTCAGCCTCGTAGGTGCCCGGGAGGGCCAGCAGCAGGGCCACCGCGTCGTCGAGCCGCACGGGGACATCCTGAATCGGACCGGACCCCACCGGGTAGGGCGCGACCATGACTTCGACGACCAAGCCCCTCGCACTGGTGACCGGCGCGTCCAGCGGGATCGGGCTGGAGCTGGCCCGGCAGTTCGGGCAGAACGGCTTCGACCTCGTGATCGCCGCCGAGGACGCCGGTCTCCTCGCTGCCGCCGAGGAGCTGCGGCAGACCGGCGCCGAGGTGCAGAGCGTGCAGGTGGACCTGCGGACCCCGGACGGCGTGACCCAGCTCTACGCCGCCGCGACCGCCGGCGGCCGCGCGCTCGACGCGGTGGCGCTCAACGCCGGCGTCGGGCGGGGCGGCGCGTTCATCGACACCCCCCTGGCCGACGAGCAGGACGTCATCGACCTCAACGTCACCTCGACGGTGCACCTGGCCAAGCTGGTGCTCACCGACATGGCCGCCCGCGACGAGGGCAAGGTGCTGATCACCTCCTCCATCGCCTCGACCATGCCCGGGTCGTTCCAGGCGGTCTACAACGCCTCGAAGTCGTTCCTCCAGTCCTTCGCCGAGGCGGTGCAGGAGGAGCTCGAGGACACCGGCGTCACCATCACCTCGCTGATGCCGGGACCCACCGAGACGAACTTCTTCCACCGCGCCGTCATGGACCACACCCCGATCGGCCGCGGCAAGAAGGACGACCCGGCGCAGGTCGCCGCCCAGGGCTTCGCCGCGCTCATGGACGGCAAGAACAAGATCGTCGGCGGTTCGCTGATGACCAAGGCGCAGAAGGCGATCGGCGACGTCCTGCCCGACCGGGTCAAGGCGGTGACGCACCGCCAGATGGCCGAGCCCAAGGACTGAGGCAGCGGCGGGGTCTGGTGGGATGGGGCGGTGACCGAGCGGCGCCCGACCGTCGAGCGCATCGAGACCCCTCCCCCGCCGCCCCCGCCGCCGGTGCGGCCCGCCGAGCAGCGGGACGTGCCGCGGATCGCCGCGACGCTCACCCTGTCGCTCGGCGACTCGCGGTGGGTTCGCTGGGCGCTGCCCGGCGACGGCCGCATGCAGCGGCTCACCCGCCTGCACGAGCTGTCGGCCGGCCACCGGGCGGTGTCGACCGGCACGGCGTGGGTCACCGACGACGTCACGGCGGTGGCCGCGTGGGTGCCGCCGCCCGGTGCGCCGGGCACCCGGCCGCTGCCGGACGACGTCCGCGCGGCGCTGGACCGCGAGCTCCCGTTCCTCTCCGCCGAGCGGTGGCCGGCGGTGCGCCGGACCGACGAGCTGGTCGCCCGTCTCGCCCCGGCCGGGCCGCACTGGCGGCTGGCCCACCTCGGCACCCGGCCGACCGCCCGGCGGAGGGGCGCGGCCACCGCGCTGCTGGAGGCGGGGCTGGCGGCGGTCGACGCGAGCGGGCTGCCGGCCGCCACCGCGGTGCACGCCTGGGCCGACGCGGCGTTCCTGCGCCGGTCCGGCTTCACCGTCGCCGAGGCCACCCGGACCGCGGACGACGAGCTGCCGCTGTGGGTGCTGGTGCGCGAGCCGGGCTCAGCCGCCGGGGGCGACGCGCTCCCGGGCTGACACCTCTCCCGGGACGTCGCGGCGGGCGGCAGCGCCGCGAGCGCGTCGGCCACCGTGCGCCCGGTCGGCAGCAGCTCCTCCCGCTCGGCGATCACCCCGGCGGACAGGGCGACGCACCCGTCGCAGCCGGACCGTCACGCTCACGGGTCCTCCCCTCGTCGGGCGTCACGCCGGCGCCGGCGGGCGGTCAGTCCCACCGCCGTCGGGAGCGCTTGAGCTCGCCGCGCATCTTCTTCGCCTGGATCCGCCGCTCCTGGCTGCCCCGCGTCGGCTTCGTGCGGCGGCGAGCCGGCGGCGAGGGCGCCAGGGCGGCGCGCAGCACCGCGGCCAGCCGCTCGCGCGCGGCCTGACGGTTGCGCAGCTGCTGGCGGTGCTCGCTGGCGGCGACGGTGAGGACGCCGTCGACGAGCCGGCCGCCCAGCCGCTCGGTCAGCCGCTGCCGCTGCTCGTCGCCGAGCCCGGGCAGGTCGTCGACGGCGACGGAGAGCTCCACCCGCGAGTCGGCGGTGTTGACCCCCTGGCCGCCGGGGCCGGACGAGCGGGAGAACCGCCAGGCCAGCGCGCCCGCGGGCACGACGAGCCGGTCGGTGACGGGCAGGTCACCGGAGGCGTCGTCGCTGGCGGGCACGCCGTCCAGTGTCGCGGATGCGCTGCTCAGGGGACGGGGTCGGGGCCGCCGGCCGCGCCGGGGCGGCAGCGCACCAGCCGGCGCAGCGTCAGCCAGCCGCCGCGCAGCGCGCCGTGCCGGCGGATCGCCTCGATACCGTAGGCCGAGCAGGTCGGCGAGTACCGGCAGCACGGGGGACGGCGCGGGCTGATCTCCCGCTGGTAGACGCGGATCGCCGCGACCATGCGCTCGGCCGGCCGCCCCGGCGCCCGGACCGCCCGCCGCACCGTGCCCGGCAGCACGAGCATCGCCTCGGGGCCGCAGCCGAGCAGCTGGGCCAGGCAGCAGCCGGTCTGCAGGAACAGCAGGTCGCGCAGGCAGTTGTCGTCGCCGCGGCGCCGGTAGCCGTAGCCCGGCGGCGGGCCGTACCCCCGGCCGTACCCGGGAGGGGGCCCGTAGGGGCGGCCGTAGCGCGGACGGCGACGGCGCGGACCCCAGCCGAAGACGAAGACCATCTGCCGATCCTGCGGGAGCGGGGCACCGACCGCAGGGCGGCGCGGATGATGACGGCGTGGCACCGCGCACGCCGCTCGCCGAGGCCCTGGCTGCCGGGCCCGTCGTCCTCGACGGCGGCCTGGCCACCGAGCTCGAGCGGCGCGGCCACGACCTCTCCGGCCACCTGTGGTCCGCCCGCCTGCTCCGCGACGCGCCCGCGGCGATCGCCGCCGTCCACGCCGCCTACGCCGCGGCCGGGGCGCAGGTGGTCACGACGGCGAGCTACCAGGCCACCCACGAGGGCTTCGCCCGCGCCGGGCTCGGGTCCGGGGAGACCGACCACCTGCTGCAGCGGTCGGTGTCGCTGGCCCGGCGCGCCGCGCCGGACGCCTGGGTGGCGGGCTCCGTCGGGCCCTACGGCGCGATGCTGGCCGACGGCTCGGAGTACACCGGCGGCTACGCCGACGACCTGGGGACCTCCGCCCTGCGGCGCTTCCACCGCCCGCGGATGGAAGGGCTGGCCGCGGCCGGCGTCGACGTGCTGGCGCTGGAGACCGTGCCGGCCGCCGCCGAGGCGGAGGCGCTGCTCGCCGAAGCGGCCGCGCTCGACGTCCCGGTGTGGCTGTCGCTGACCACCGTGCTCGACGACGAGGGGACCGTGCGCACCCGCCGCGGCGAACCGGCGGCCGAGGTCTTCGCGCAGGCCGCGGACACCCCCGGCCTGATCGCGGTCGGCGTCAACTGCACCGACCCGGCGGGCGTCCTGCCGGCCGTGGAGGCCGCCGCGGCCTGCGGCGTGCCGGTCGTCGTCTACCCGAACAGCGGCGAGCGTTGGGACGCCGCCGGCCGCCGCTGGACCGGCGAGCCGGTGCGGGCCGCCGCCGACGTCCCCCGCTGGGTCGCCGCGGGCGCCCGCCTGGTCGGCGGGTGCTGCCGGACCGGCCCCGCGCAGATCCGCGCGGTCAGCGCCGCCCTCCCCCGCTGATCACCGTGGGTGACGCCTCGTCGCCCGGACCGGTGAACGGGTCCCCGGCGGCTCGCCCGGCCGGCTACGGCGTGTGACGCTCGGCCGGTGACGACCCGGGGGAGCGCACACCTGCAGCTGGTGACCGACGAGGTCGCCGAGCCGGTCGCGGTGACGGTCGCCGCGCCCGCGGTCCGCGCGAGCGCCAACGCGTTCGGCATCGCCGGCACCACGGTGGCGCTGGCCGTCGTCCTCGCCCTGCTCGGTGCCCAGGACTGGCCGCTGCCCGGGCGGACCGCCGACGGCGTGACCGACGTGCCCTCGTCGCTGGTGCAGTTCCTGGTCGTCTGCGCCGGGCTCTGCCTGTGGGCCGCCGGGCGGGTGACCCGGCCGGCGCGGACGTTCCGCTCCCCCGCCGCCGCGTCGGTGTGGTGGGCGGTGGTCGCCGCCGCGGCGTTCGTCTCGCTGACCGCCGCGGTGTCGCTGGCCTCCTGGGGCGGGTTCGGCGCCCACCCCGCCGACCTGCTGGTCCGCTGGACGGTCCCGTTCGTGCCGGCCCTGCTCGCCGGGGTGCTGGCCCGCCGCGACGGGCGGGCGGCCCGCCTGCGCGCCGCGCTGGGCACCGGCGTGGTCACCCTGCCCCTGTTCGCGCTGGGTTGGGCGCTGCTCGCCTCCCCCGCCGGCATCCCGCTGCCGGCGTCGGAGGTGCTCTCGACCACGTTGCTGGCCGGCGTGGCCCCGTTCGCGGTCGCCGTCGCCATGGTCACCGCCGAGCGCCGCCCGTAGCGGAGTCCCACGACGGCGCCCTGCCCGCCGCGGGACCCCGCGTCGGGGCGTCAGAGGATCGGGTTGCCGCCGGTGACCGCGACGCGTGCGCCGGACACGTAGCTGGCCTCGTCGCTGGCCAGCAGCACGTACACCGGCGCCAGCTCGGCCGGCTGCCCGGCGCGGGCCAACGGCACCTGCTGGCCGAAGCTCTCCACTTTCTCCTCGGGCATGGTGGCCGGGATCAGCGGCGTCCAGATCGGCCCCGGGGCGACGCTGTTGGCCCGGATGCCCTTGTCCGCGTACATCTGCGCGAGGCTCGCGGTGAAGTTGGCGATGCCGGCCTTGGTCATCGCGTACGGCGCGAGGTTCGGGCTCGGCATATCGGAGTTCACCGACGACGAGTTGATGATCGCCCCGCCCGAGGGCATGTGCGGGATCACGTCCTTGCAGAGGGTGAACATCGCGCTCAGGTTCAGCGCGACGGTGTGGTCCCACTCCTCGTCGGAGACCTCGTCCAGGGTGTCGTGGCTCATCTGGTAGGCCGCGTTGTTCACCAGGACGTCGACCTTGCCGAAGGCCTCGACGGCCTTGGGGATGATCGTCTTGGCGTGCGCCCGGTCGGCCAGGTCGCCGGCGACGAGGACGCACTTCCGGCCGGCCTCCTCGACGTACCGGGCGGTGTCCTGTGCGTCCTCGTGCTCGTTCAGGTAGCTGATCAGGACGTCGGCGCCCTCGCGGGCGAAGGCGATGGCGACCGCGCGGCCGATGCCGCTGTCGCCGCCGGTGATGACCGCGGCCTTGCCGGTGAGCCGGCCGGACCCCCGGTAGCTCTCCTCGCCGTGGTCGGGCTTGGGGTCCATCTCGCCCAGCGTGCCGGGCGGGGTCTGCTGCTGTGCGGGCTGGGAATCGGGGCGCGGTGACGACATGCGCCCCGCCTACCCGCGCCGCGCCGGGCGGAACCGGATCGTGACGCCTCGCGACGTGGTTCTGGGGCCGGACCCGCGCTCCGGGGGTCCGGCTGGACGTGCGGAGCGCGTGACCCGCCCCCAGGAGCGGGCCGGCCGCGACCTACGCGGCGCGGGCGACCGACGACTCGGCGGGGGCGGCCACCGGCAGCTGCCAGCGCAGCACCAGGCGACGCCGGCCCGTCTCGTCGACGACCGGCACCCAGCGGCACTCGGGACACTCACTGGTGCGCACCGTCGCGCCCCCTTCCGTTCACCTGTCGTTCACCTTCTGACCACTATCGGTTCATCCCATGCCCGCGCGGAGGCGTCGTTACCGGATCGTGATCGCCGCTCGGCCCGGTTCCGGAACGAGGAGACCCGGCAGAAGGTGGCGCGCGACCCTGTTGTGCGCCTTCCGGCGCTGCCAGGCTCGCGGGGTGACCGAGACCGAGTCGACCCGCACCTCGTTCTGGGACCGGCCCGCGACGTGGAAGGCGTTCGCGGTGGTCGGTGGCTACCTGGTCGTCTACCTGGTCGTCTCGCTGGTGGTCGGCCTCCTCCTCGGCGACCGGGTCGCGGAGAACCCGCTGGAGGACGCGACCAGCATCGTCGTCGCGCTGGTGCTGCCGATCGGGATCGGCGGGCTCGCCCTGCTCGTGTTCACCTGGCGCGTGGGCTGGCTCCGCGAGGTCTTCGGTCCCCAGCCGATCGGTGGCCGCGGCTGGATGTGGACCGCCCCTGCGCTGATCGCGGCCGTGGTCGTCGGGCACCTCGGCGCCACCGACTGGAACCGGTGGACCGGCGGTGAGATCGCGGTGCTGGCGCTGGCCGGCCTCTGCATCGGCGTCACCGAGGAGCTCGCGACCCGCGGGCTGGCGGTGAAGGTGCTGCGCGACGCGGGCCACGGCGAGCGGTTCGTGGCGGTCGTGTCGTCGCTGCTGTTCGCGCTCATGCACACGGTCAACCTGCTGGCCGGGATGGCGCTGTCGACCGTGCTGGCCACGCTGGCCTACACGTTCTGCTTCGGCATGTGCATGTACCTGGCGATGCGGGTCACCGGCACGATCTGGGCCGCGATCGTCCTGCACGCGCTCACCGACCCGACCACGTTCCTGTCCACCGGGGGGATCGACGAGGCGGTCGGCGCGCGGACGGAGAACGCCTGGTCCCTGCTGGCCTCGTTCGGCACGTTCGCGTTCCTGGTCTTCGCGGTCGTCGCGGTGTTCCTCGTGCGGGGCCGGGTCCGGCCGGCGGAGCCGGCACGCGTCGGGTAGCACGATCGGCCCGGCGGTGCCGGGAAGCGGAGCGGCGTCGGGCACGCTGTTGTCCACGATGACCGCGATCGCCGCCCCTCCCCTGCTCGACGACCCCGCCGACCTCACGTCGCTGCGGGCGCTCGGCGACGACCCCGACGAGCTGTTCGCCCGCTTCGCCGCGTGGGCCGACGCCGGGGGCACGACGCTCTACCCGGCGCAGGAGGAGGCGCTGATCGAGCTGGTCAGCGGCGCCCACGTGGTGCTGGCCACGCCGACCGGCTCGGGCAAGTCGCTGGTGGCCACCGGAGCGCAGTACGCCGCCCTGGCGGGGGGACGGCGAAGCTTCTACACCGCCCCGATCAAGGCGCTGGTGAGCGAGAAGTTCTTCGCCCTGTGCGGCGTCTTCGGCGCGGAGAACGTCGGCATGCTCACCGGCGACGCCGCGGTCAACCACGACGCCCCGATCATCGCCTGCACCGCCGAGGTGCTGGCCAACATCGCGCTGCGCGAGGGCCGCGAGGCGCCGATCGGCCTCGTGGTCATGGACGAGTTCCACTTCTACGGCGACCCCGACCGCGGCTGGGCCTGGCAGGTGCCGCTGATCGAGCTGCCCGACGCCCAGTTCCTGCTGATGTCGGCCACCCTCGGCGACACGGAGAAGCTGCGCGAGGACCTCACCCGCCGCACCGGCCGGCCGACGGCGCTGGTCGCCCACGCGGAGCGCCCGGTGCCGCTGCACCACTACTACGCGACGACGCCGATGCACGAGACGATCGGCGAGCTCCTCGACACCCGGCAGGCGCCGGTCTACGTCGTCCACTTCACCCAGGCCTCGGCGCTGGAGCGGGCGCAGGCGCTGATGAGCGTGAACGTGAGCAGCAAGGAGGAGAAGCAGGCGATCGCCGACATGATCGGCGGCTTCCGGTTCTCCTCGGCCTTCGGCACGACCCTCAGCAGGCTGGTCCGGCACGGGATCGGCGTCCACCACGCCGGGATGCTGCCCAAGTACCGGCGGCTGGTGGAGCAGCTGGCCCAGGCCGGGCTGCTCAAGGTCATCTGCGGGACCGACACCCTCGGGGTCGGGATCAACGTGCCGATCCGCACCGTCGTCTTCTCCGCGCTCTCCAAGTTCGACGGCACCCGGATGCGCCTGCTCACCGCCCGCGAGTTCCACCAGATCGCCGGCCGCGCGGGGCGGGCCGGCTACGACACCGCGGGCACCGTCGTCGTCCAGGCGCCGGAGCACGAGGTGGAGAACCTCAAGCAG
Organism: Geodermatophilus sp. SYSU D00691; assembly: GCF_054050275.1. Taxonomy (NCBI): domain Bacteria; kingdom Bacillati; phylum Actinomycetota; class Actinomycetes; order Geodermatophilales; family Geodermatophilaceae; genus Geodermatophilus; species Geodermatophilus sp. SYSU D00691. Next base: position 148,295 of record NZ_JBJGYZ010000006.1, on the reverse strand, counting down.
TTCGCGAAGGTGGCCGACGACCCGAAGAAGCGCCGCAAGCTGGTGCGCAAGAAGGCGCCCGAGGGCATGGTCCCGTGGTCGAAGTCGACGATGGAGCGGCTGATCGAGGCCGACCCCGAGCAGCTGACCAGCCACTTCCAGGTCACCACCGGGATGATCCTCGACGTCGTCGCCCGGCCCGGGAACCCGGTCGCCGCGATGCGGCACCTGCTCACCGACAACCACGAGCCGCGCAAGCGGCAGCTCCGGCACATCCGCGAGGCGATCGGCATCGCCCGCTCGCTGCTGCAGGCCGGCGTCCTCGTCCGGCTCGACGAGCCCGAGCCCGACGGCCGCCGCTACCGGCTCACCGTCGACCTGCCCCCGGACTTCGCGCTCAACCAGGAGCTGTCGACGTTCGCGCTGGCCGCCATCGAGCTGCTCGACCCGGCGTCGGACACCTACGCGCTGGACGTGGTGAGCGTCGTCGAGGCCACCCTCGACGACCCCCGCCAGATCATCGCCGCGCAGCTGAACAAGGCCAGGGCCGAGGCCGTGGCGCAGATGAAGGCCGAGGGCATCGAGTACGAGGAGCGCATGGAGCTGCTCGAGGAGGTCACCTACCCGCAGCCGCTCGCCGAGCTCCTCGAGCACGCCTTCGACGTCTACCGCCGGTCCAACCCCTGGGCCGCCGACGCCCACCTCTCGCCGAAGTCCGTCGTCCGCGAGATGTGGGAGCGGGCGATGACCTTCCGGGAGTTCGTCTCCACCTACGGGCTGACCCGCTCCGAGGGCGCGGTGCTGCGCTACCTCTCCGACGCGTTCAAGGCACTGCGCTCGGGGGTGCCGGCCGCTGCGCGCACCGACGAGGTCACCGACCTCGTCGAGTGGCTCGGCGAGCTGGTGCGCCAGGTGGACTCGTCGCTGCTCGACGAGTGGGAGGCGCTCACGAACCCCGACACCGGCGCGATCGACGAGGTGGCCGTCCCGGCCCGGCCGCGGCCGCTCACCGGCAACGAGCGGGCGTTCACCGCGATGGTGCGCAACGCGCTGTTCCACCGCGTGCAGCTGTGGGCGCGCCGCCGCTGGTACGACCTCGGCGAGCTGGACTCGGCGTCCGGCTGGGACGCCGAGCGCTGGGGCGAGGTCGTGCAGGCCTACTTCGCCGAGCACGACGAGGTCGGCACCGGCGCCGACGCCCGCGGCCCGGCGCTGCTGGTGTGGGACCGGCAGCCGGGCGTCTGGCGGGTGCGGCAGATCCTCGACGACCCGGCCGGCGACCACGACTGGGGCTTCGAGGTCGAGGTGGACCTCGAGGCCTCCGACGAGGAGGGGCACGCGGTGGTCCGCCTCGTGGGTGCCGGCCGCACCGACGGATGAGAAGGTGCGCGGCGTCAGCGCACCCGAGTCGGCCGCCGGACGCTTCGAGCTGGCGGTCCACCAGCCGCCCCCGCCGGAGCTCGCCGCTCCCGAGCTGCTGCCCGCCCGCCTGGCCCACGCCGTCGCCGCCGCGCTCCCGGTCGACGGCGCCGGGCTCACCGTGCACGCCGACGGCGGCCTGCGCGCGCCCATCGGGGCCAGCGACCCGACGACGGCGCACGCCGAGCGGCTGCAGTTCACCTTCGGCGTGGGCCCGTGCCTGCGCGCCGCGGACGACGGCGCCGTCATCGCCTTCGACGAGGAGGACATCCGGCGCAACTGGGCCGGGCTGCACGCCTCGCTCACCACCGAGACGCCGTACCGGGCGGTGCTGTCCCTGCCGCTGATGCCCCCGCTCGGCCCGTTGCTGGTGCTCGACCTCTACCAGTGCGACCCCGAGGAGCTCACCGGGCTCGACCGCGACGAGGTGGAGGCCGTCGTCGTCCGCCTCACCACCCGGCTGGCCGATGCGCTGCTCGCGCCCGACGACCCGCAGGAGGCCGCCGGCTGGTGGAAGGGCCCCGACGCCCTGCGCCGCACGCAGGTCTGGCAGGCGATGGGCATGGTCACGGTGCTGCGCGGGCTCGAGCCCGCGGACTCCCTCGAGGTGCTCCGGGCCCACGCCTTCGCCACCGGGCGGGTCGTCGACGACGTCGCCGCCGACCTGGTCGCGCACCGCCTCGACGTCTCCGCGCTGGCCGCCGTCCCCGACTAGGGCTCGTCCCGCCCGCCTCCCCCAGGACGGGCACACGCCCACCGCCCTCTCGCGCCCGCCGAGAGGGCGATGAGCGTGTGCCGGTCCAGTGCGGCGCGGCCAGTCGGTGCGCTCACCCGCGGCAGTCCGTCCAGGGGTGCGGCGGGTCACACGGCGGCCTGTGACACGCTCGCAGCCGATGACGGGGTGGGAGATGGTCGCGGTCGCCGCCGGCCTCGCCGCCGGGTCGATCAACGCCGTCGTCGGCTCGGGGACGCTCGTCACCTTCCCGGTGCTGCTGGCGGTGGGCCTGCCCCCGGTGGTGGCCACGGTGTCGAACTCCCTCGGGCTGGTGCCGGGCAACCTGACCGGGGCGATCGGCCACCGGCGCGAGCTCGCCGGCCAGCGGCCCCTGGTCCTGCGGCTCTTCCCCGCGTCGGTGCTGGGTGCCGTCACGGGTGCGTTCCTCCTGCTGCACCTGCCGGCCGAGGCGTTCGAGGCGGTCGTGCCGGCGCTGGTCGGCCTGGCCGTCGTCCTCGTGGCCGTCCAGCCCCTGCTGCAGCGCTGGCTGCGCCGCCGCGGGTCCGATGCGCCGGTGCGGCTGCGCGACTGGCGGCTGGCCGGGCTGCTCACCGGCGCCTACGCGACCGGCGCCTACGGCGGCTACTTCGCCGCCAGCCAGGGCGTGCTGAAGAACGTGCTCACGCTCGGCGTCAACGCGGTGGCGGCGGGCACCTACGTGCTGGTGGCCACCGACCGGGTCGACTGGCTCGCCGCCGGGCTGGTCGCCGCGGGCGCGCTGCTCGGCGGGTGGGTCGGGTCGTCGGTCGGGCGGCGGCTGCCGCCGGTGGTGCTGCGGACGGCGGTCGTCGTGCTCGGCCTGGTCGCGATCGCGGTGCTGGTGACCCGGTGAGCGTCCTCGAGTTCTGCCTGCTCGTGCTCGCCGGCGTCGGCGCGGGCCTGTCCGGCAGCATCGCCGGCCTGGCCTCGCTGATCAGCTACCCCTCGCTGCTGGCGGCCGGCCTGCCCCCGGTGACGGCCAACGTCACGAACACCGTCGCCCTCGTCCTCAACAGCGCCGGGTCGGTCAGCGCCTCGCGGCCGGAGCTGCGGGGACAGGGCCGGCGGCTGGCCCGGCTGGCCGCGGCCGCCGTCCTGGGCGGGGCCACCGGCATGGCGCTGCTGCTGCTCACCCCCTCGGAGGCGTTCGAGCGGATCGTGCCGTGGCTGATCGGCGGCGCGTCGCTGCTGCTGCTCGTGCAGCGGCCACCGGGCGAACTGGCCGCCGAGGCGGCCACCCACCCGCACCCGCGCGGGGACTCGCGGTGGCTGGCCGTGGGCACGTTCGCGATCGCGATCTACGGCGGCTACTTCGGCGCCGCGGCCGGCGTGATGATGCTGGCCGCATACCTCTTCGCCACCGGCGAGCGGCTGCCGGTGGCCAACGCGCTGAAGAACGTGGTGCTGGGCGTGGCCAACGCCACCGCCGCGATCGGCTACGTCCTCCTCGCCTCGATCGCGTGGTCGGCCGTGCTGCCGCTGGCGGTCGGGCTGTTCTGCGGCGGCTTCCTCGGCCCGGCGGTGGTCCGCCGCGCCCCGCAGCGGCTGCTGCGCCGGCTGATCGGGCTGGCCGGCCTGGGCCTGGCGGTCACCCTCGCCGTGCAGGCGTACGGCTGAGCGGCTACCCGCGGACGACGTAGGCGGCGAGGAAGAGCACGAAGCCGCTGACCAGGAGCAGCAGCCGCGCCGGCGTGAGGCCGTTGAGCAGCCCGGCGGTGACCTCGACCGTCGCCGGGCGGACGACGGCCTCGCGGACCCCCCGGCGGACCAGCCGCACCTCGTCGGCCAGCAGCGGACCGGAGGCGCCCAGCAGCCCCATGCCGACCACCAGCAGGACGAGGGCCAGCCGCTCGCGGAAGCCGCCCGCCGTCCCCGCGAGGAGCAGCACGGCGACCAGCCCGAGCAGGGTGCCGAGCAGTGCCCCGGCGACCGGCGCCCACGGGCCCATCCGGGTGACCGGGCCGCGGCGACGGGGCCGCACCGTCGGCCGGGCGGCGACCGGTCCCGTCGTCGTCCCGGCGACCGGCGGGGCGCCCGCTGCGGGCGGCTGCTCCGGGGCGGCGAAGGCGACCCCCTCGATCGGGTGCGTGCCGGGGTCCGGCTCCGCTCCCGGGTCGGGGGTCGCGCCGTGGGGTGGCCCCGCGGGCGGGGGCACGTCTGATCCGGTCACTTCCTCACCTCACCGGTCACGCTAGGCGCACCCGCCCCGCGACCCGGGGAACCGCGCCCGGCGATCCTCAGCAGGTGGCGAGCAGGTCGCGCAGGGCCGCGGCCTCGGCGGCGGTCACCGACAGCTCGTACTCCGCCTTCACGGTGACGACGACGCTGGCGTACTCGCAGCCGTAGGAGGGGTCGGGCGGCACCCACTCCTCCGCGGTGGAGTCGCCCTTGCTCGAGTTCTGCTCGCGGGTGGTGGCGATCAGGTTGGACAGGTCGTTGGCGAAGGCCTCGCGCTCGTCGTCGGTCCACGCCGCGGCCCCCTGCACCCACGCGGCGGCCAGCGGGACGACGTGGTCGATCGGCACCTGGCTCGCCTCGTCGCGGCTGAACGCGACCACCTCACCGGTGTAGGGGTCGACCAGGGTGCCCGCGACGACGATGCAGCCCTCCGTCCCCTCGCGCACCTCCACGTCGGTCAGGTCGCGGTGCAGGACGTCGTTGCGCTGGTCGCACCCGTTGCGGTCGACGTCGGACCACGCCGGGCCGAACACGCAGCCGGCGCCGTCCCCGCAGTCCCGCTCGTAGCCGGCCAGGCCGCCCTTCGCCGCGATCGGCAGCGTGCCGAGCGCGGCGCTCGCCGCGGCCGGGTCCAGCGTGCCGGCCGGCACCTCCCCGCCGTCGGCCGGCGGGCTGTACGACGTCGGGCCCGGCCGGTCGGTGGCGAGGTAGATCGCCAGGACCAGCAGCGCCACCACCAGCAGGCCCAGCGTGGACGCGCTGCCCGTGCGCCTGCGACTCATCGGCCCCTCCCCCGCGCCGGACCCTACGAGCGCGGGGCGACGGATCCGGGAAGACGCGCGGGAGCGTCACAGCAGCCGGCGGCTGCCCTCCGCGACCACCCGCAGCCAGCGGTAGCCGTAGCCGTCGAGCTGCAGCTCGGCCGCGCCCTCGTCGGAGAGGGGCGTGGTGCAGTCGCGCAGCAGGTCCTCCAGGCAGTGGGAGGCGTCGCAGCCGTCGAGGACGAGCGGCACGGTGCGCGGCTCGGCGCCGAGGTTGTGGACGGCGACCATCGACCCGTCGTCCCACCGGCACAGGTGCGCGAGCACCTCCGGGTGCGGCTGGTCCAGCAGCTCGAACTCGCCCCAGCCGAGCTCGGGGCACTCGCGGTAGCGGCGGACCAGCAGCTTGACGAACGACAGCAGCGAGTCGGGGTCGCGGCGCTGGTCGGCGACGTTGACGTGCTCGGGGGCGAAGCCGCCCGTCACGACCGGCGCGGTCAGCCTGCGGGCGCCGGCGGTGGAGAAGCCGCCGTTGGCGCCCGAGGTCCACTGCATCGGCGTGCGGACGGCGTTGCGGCCCTCGACGTCGAGGTTCTCCCCCATGCCGATCTCCTCGCCGTAGAACAGCACCGGGGTGCCGGGCAGGGAGAACAGCAGGCTGTAGACCAGGCGGATCCGGCGCGGGTCGCCGTCGAGCATGGGCGGCAGCCGGCGGCGCAGGCCGCGGCCGTAGACCTGCATCCGCTCCTCGGGTCCGAACGCCGCGAACACCTCGGCGCGCTCGTCGTCGGTGAGCTTGTCGAGGGTGAGCTCGTCGTGGTTGCGCACGAAGGTCGCCCACTGGCTGTCGGGGTCGACCGGCGGGCGGCCGGTGAGCGCGGTGGCCAGCGGGCCGGCGTCGGCGCGGGCGAGGGAGAGGTAGAGCGCCTGCATGCCGATGAAGTCGAACAGCATGGTGAGCTCGTCGCCGTCGGTGCCGCCGAAGAACTCCGCCTGCTGCTCGTGCGGCAGGTTGACCTCGCCGAGCAGCACGCCGTTGCCGGACCTGCGCCCGACCAGCGAGCGCAGGTCGCGCAGGTACCCGTGCGGGTCGGGCAGCGCGTCGGCGGCCGCGCCCTCGGTCTCCAGCAGGAACGGGACGGCGTCGACGCGGAAGCCGGACAGGCCCAGCTGCAGCCAGAAGCCCATGACCTTGGCGATCTCGTCGCGCACCAGCGGGTTGGTGATGTTCAGGTCGGGCTGCTGCTTGTAGAAGCGGTGCAGGTACCACTCGCCGGTCTTCTCGGAGAACTGCCAGACGCTGTCCTCCTGGTCGGGGAAGACGACCTCCTTCGACGTGTCCGGCGGCGGGTCGGACCGCCAGACGTAGAAGTCGCGGTAGGGCGAGTCCTTGCTGGCCTCGGCGGAGCGGAACCAGGGGTGCTTCGCGGAGGTGTGGTTGACCACCAGGTCGGCGATGACCCGCATGCCGCGGTCGTTCGCCGTCCGGATGACCTCGACCAGGTCGCCGTGGGTGCCCAGCCGCGGGTCGACGCCGTAGAAGTCGGTGATGTCGTAGCCGTCGTCGCGCTCGGCGGTCGGGTAGAAGGGCATCAGCCACAGGCAGGTGACGCCCAGGTCGGCGAGGTGGTCGATCCGCTGGGCGAGGCCGGCGAGGTCGCCGCAGCCGTCGCCGTCCCAGTCCATGAACGTCTCGACGTCGAGGCAGTAGACGACGGCCGTCTTCCACCACAGGTCACTGGTGTCGGTGATCCTCACTGCAGCGCGACCGCGGGCAGCGGCTGGTCGACGTCGAGCTGCGGGAGCACGTGCTCGCCGAAGGCGTCGAGGAAGCCGCGCTGCTCGATGCCGACGTGGTGCAGGTAGATGGCGTCGAAGCCGAGTTCCTGGTACTCGGCGATCCACTCGGCGTGCTGCCCGAGGTCGCTCGAGACGCGGACGACCTCGGCGATGTGCTCGGGGCGGACGTGCTGCGTGGCCTGCTCGAACGACTCGGGGCTGTCCAGGTCCCACGCCAGCGGCGGCCCGATGGCGCCGCTGCGCCACTGGTCGAAGGCGATCGAGAGGGCCCGCTGCTCGTCGGGGTCGTAGGACAGGTGCACCTGCAGGGCGGCGGTGCCGCGGCCACCGGCGTCGCGGTAGGCGGCGAGCATCTCCCGCAGCTTGTCGTGCGGCTGGTTGATGGTGACCAGCCCGTCGGCCCAGTCGGCCGACGCGCGCGCGGTCTCGACCGAGACGGCGGGCGCGATGAGCTGCGGCATGGTCTCGGGCAGGGTCCAGATGCGGGCGCGGTCCACCCGGACCAGGCCGTCGTGGGAGACCTCCTCGCCGGCCAGGAGCGCGCGGATGACCTCGACGCACTCGCGCAGCCGGGCGTCGCGGACGTGCTTGCGGGGCCACACGTCGCCGGTGATGTGCTCGTTCATGGCCTCGCCGCTGCCCAGGGCCACCCAGAACCGGCCGGGGAACATCGCGTCGAGGGTGGCGATGGCCTGGGCGATGATCGCCGGGTGGTACCGCTGGCCGGGGGCGTTGACCGCGCCGAACGGCAGCGACGTCGTCGCCAGGGCGGCGCCCAGCCAGGACCACGCGAAGCCCGAGTGCCGCTGGCTGGGGTTCCACGGCGCGAAGTGGTCGCTGCACATCGCCGCGGTGAAGCCCACCTCCTCGGCGTGCCGGGTGGCCTCCAGCAGCTGCGCCGGGTGGACCTGCTCGTGCGAGTTGTGGAAACCGATCACGCTCACCGGCTCTGCCTACCGGCAAACCGCCCGGTCCGCAGGGTGCGGTGCGCAGTGCAACCACTGCCGAGATCACGTGATCTCGGCAGGCGGGCGCGTTCCGGCCGCTCCGGCGACCCGGCGGTTGTGCCACGCCACCACGGCGGCCTGCCCGACCCACGCGAGGAGCACCGTCCCGGCGAAGAGGCCGAGGAAGCCGGCGTCGGTGGCCGCGAGCCGGCCGGCGCAGAACGACACGAGGAAGACCCCGGCGGCCAGCGCGGCGAGCGACCACCACCGCGCGGGGCCCGTCGGGCGCTGCGGGACGAAGCCCAGGCGCGGCACCGGTCGGCCCCGGTAGACGGACGTGGTCGGGAAGACGCACAGGAAGAGCAGCACTCCCCCGGCGGTGAGCCCGGCCCATTCGAGCGCCATGCCGCCAGTGTCGCGCGACGGGGCCGGCGGAGGCGAGATCGGCGGTGTCCCACGCTTTCCCCCGCCGGAGCGTGCGAGAGCGCCGATGTCGCCGGGTCAGGCCACGAGGTCGGCGACGCGGGCGGGGTCGGTGACGACGTCGAGGTGCCCGCCCCGCCCGTCGCCGGCGACCGGCCAGCCGCGGCTCGCGGCCGCCGCGGCGTCCTCGTCGTAGGCGGCCGACAGCTGGACGTAGCGGGCGCCGTCCTCGGGCCAGGCGCCGGGCAGCGGGACGGCGACGTCGTAGAAGTCCGCCGGCAGCTCGTGGCCCTCGGCCTCGATGGCGGCGCGCAGCGCGGGGTCGCGCACCAGCCCGGCGAAGGCGCCCGGCCCCCACCACGTCGTCCACTCGGCGATCCGGCCGTCCCGCACGAGCGGCGCCACCAGCTCCCGCACCCGGGCCGGCGGCGCCGTCGCCCCGGACCGGGCCGGCACCGGGGCGTCGAGCCACACCACCTCCCGCGCCCCGACGGCGGCGGCGATCGCCGGCAGCGTCGGCCCCGCGCCGGAGAAGCCGAGGACCACGTCGGCGGGGCCGGTCGCGGCCGCGGCGGTCCAGCGCGTCGGCCAGTCCGCGGCGACGTCCACCGCCGCGCGCAGGTCGGGCACGGACACGGCGTTCCCGCGGGTACGCAGCTCCGCCGCCAGCGGCCCCAGCGTCGCCGGGCCGAGCAGCGGCGGGTGGACGAGCAGCCAGGAGGACATGTCGCCATCCTCACCCTCGTCGCTGCGGGCATGGACCGGCCTCGACGGGGCAAGGTGCGGGGCATGACGCCGACGACCGACGCGTGGGGCATCGACGCCACCTGGCTGGACGCACTGGACGAGGAGCACGAGGTCGCGCCGTCGACCATCGAGCGGCTGCGGGAGATCATCGGGCAGCCGCCGGCCGACCTCGAGGACCGCGCCCCGATCGTCGCCCGGCCCGGCGACCCCCTCGAGGTCGACGACGCCGAGGTCGTCTGCGAGGACGGCGAGACCCGGCACGTCGACGGCGTCCTCCCCGGCGACTTCCCGCTCGGCTACCACCGGCTGCGCACCCCCGACGGGCGCGAGCGGCGGCTGATCGTCTCCCCCGGCCGCTGCTGGCTGCCCGACGAGCGGACCTGGGGCTGGGCGGTGCAGCTGTACGCCACCCGGAGCCGCGACAGCTGGGGCATCGGCGACCTCGGCGACCTGCGCGCGCTGCGCAAGATGGCCGCGCTGCAGGGCGCGGGCTTCCTGCTGATCAACCCGCTGCACGCGGTCGCGCCGACCACCCCGCAGGAGTCCAGCCCGTACCTGCCGGCCACCCGCCGCTTCCGCAACCCGCTCTACCTGCGCGTGCCCGAGGTGCCCGGCGCCGGCAAGGCTGACGTCGGCGACGCCGGCGACCTCAACGCGGGCGAGCTCATCGACCGCGACGCGATCTGGGCGCGCAAGCGCGCGGCGCTGCGCCGGGTGTTCGACGCCGCCGGCCACGACGACCCCGCCTTCCCCGACTGGTGGTGGCAGCAGGGCCAGCCGATGCAGGACTGGGGCACCTGGTGCGCCCTCGCCGACGAGCACGGCCCCGACTGGCACACCTGGCCCGAGGAGCTGCGCGACCCCCGGGGGCAGGCGGTCCGCGACTTCGCCGCCGCCCACGAGGGGGACGTCGCCTTCCACGTCTGGCTGCAGTGGTGCCTGTCCCGCCAGCTGGAGGAGGCCGCGCACGGCATGACGGTGATCCAGGACCTGCCGATCGGGGTGGCCGGCGGCGGCGCCGACGCGTGGACCTGGCAGGACGTGCTCGCCCAGGGCGCGAGCGTCGGCGCACCGCCGGACGCCTTCAACGCCCAGGGGCAGGACTGGGGCTCGCCGCCGCTGGTCCCCTGGCGGCTGCGGCTGGCCGACTACGAGCCGTTCGTGCAGTCGATCCGCGCCACCATGGCCGGTGCCGGCGGCCTGCGGATCGACCACGTGATGGGCCTGTTCCGCCTGTGGTGGGTGCCGGCCGACGGGAGCGCCGCCGACGGCGCCTACGTCCGCTACCCCGCCGAGGACCTCCTCGACATCGTCGCCCTGGAGAGCTTCCGGGCTCAGGCGCTCGTCGTCGGCGAGGACCTCGGCACCGTCGAGGAGGGCGTGCGCGAGGCCCTGGCCGAGCACGGGATCCTCTCCTACCGGCTGCTGTGGTTCGAGGAGGACGACCCCGCGCAGTGGCCGGAGGCGGCGATGGCGGCCGTCACCACGCACGACCTGCCCACCGTGGCCGGGCTGTGGACCGGCGCCGACGTCGAGGAGCAGCGCGAGCTGGGCACCGGCAGCGCCGAGGAGCTGCAGAGCGGCCGGCTCGAGTTGATGGGCCGGATCCCGGGGGTGGGCGGCAACGCCCGGCCGGACACCGCGGTCCGCCGTGCCTACGAGCGGCTCGCCTCGGCGCCGAGCCTGCTGCTGTCGGCCACCCTCGAGGACGCCGTCGGCGAGGTCCGCCGTCCCAACATGCCGGGCACGACCGAGCGGCCCAACTGGTCGTTGCCGCTGCCCGTCCCGGTCGAGGAGCTGCCCGGTCACCCGCTGCTGCGGGAGATCGCGGACACGCTCGCGGCGCGCCGGAGCTGAGTCGAACGCACGTTCGACCGCGTGCCACACTGCCGGGGTGGCGGGCGGCATGAACCGGGGGGCGGGGCGGTCACTGGGCGAGCGGGCGGCCGAGTCCGGCGTCCGGCCGGACCTGCCCGCGCCGCCGTCGGCCCGTCCCCGGCAGGACGCCGAGGGCCGGCACTGCTGGGTGCGCGACCCGCCGGAGTTCCCCGGCACGTGGCCCGGGCTGCTCGTCGAGTGGCGGCAGCGGGACGGCGTCTGGCAGGGCCGGGTCGCCTTCACGGTGACCGGCCCGCACGGCGCGGCGCTGGTGGAGGCGTGGCTGCCGGCGTCCCGCCTCGAGCCGCGTTAGCTCCGCCGCCGTCCGGGCTATGGCCTGATCATGACCACACCCGACCGACCCACGCTCGACGACGTCATGGAGCCCACCGAGTCCGCCCCGCCGGACCACAGCCAGCACGCGAAGGGCTACGACCGGCCCAACGACGAGGCGCTGCAGCACCGCACCGAGCAGGAGCGGCAGCTGGTCGGGTCCGACGACGCCGACCCGGCCGGGGCCGAGGACCACTCCGCCACCGACTGATGGGAGCCCGGCTGGCGGCCGGCGACGTCGCGTGCTGGTTGCTGAAGACCGCGACCACGGCCGTCAGCTGGGCACCGGGGACGACGCACGAGCTGCGCCGGTGCGTCCGCCCCTCCTACCGGCTGGGCCTGGTCCGCCCCGGCCGGCCCTGCCTGCTCTGGCGCAGCGGCCGCGACCGGCCGGGCGTCCACGCGCTCGGCGTCGTCGCCGCCGAGATCGAGGACGACGCCGGCGGTCCGGTGCTGCCGGTCCGGCTGACGTTCCTGGCCGAGCCGGTCGACCGGGCCGAGCTCCTCGCCGACCCGGCCTTCCGCGACGCCGAGGTGCTGCGGATGCCGACGGGCAGCAATCCCTCGTGGCTCACGGCCGCGCAGTACGCCGCCGTGCTCGCCCGGGTCTGACAGCCGCCCCTGGGACCATGGGGCCGTGACCGCGAACCGGCTCCGCAACGGGGCGCTCCTCTGGCTGCTCACCCTGCAGTTCTTCGTCGTCGAGACGATCGCGCAGCTGCGGTGGCCCGGTTCCTACTCGCGCGTCGACCAGGTCATCAGCGACCTCGGCACCGCCCTCTCCCCCGCCCGCACGCTGATGAACGCCTCCTTCGTCGTCCAGGCCGCGCTCATCGCCGGCGGCACGCTGCTGCTCGCCCCGGCCCTGCGCGGCACCGCCGGCGCGGTGGCCCGGGTGCTGCTGTGGATCTCGGCGGCGGGGGTGCTGCTGGTCGGCGTCTTCCCCTCCGACGGCAACTCCGCCCTGCACGCGGTCGGGGCCGTCGCCCACCTGCTGGGCGGCGGGATCGCGCTCATCGCGCTCGCCTACGCCGTCCGCCGGCGGTCGGAGGCGGTCGGGACGGCGCTCGCGCTGCTGGGCCTGGTGGGCACCGGGCTGACGATCTTCTTCTTCGCCGGGGTCGTCGAGTGGCTGGGCGAGGGCGGCACCGAGCGGGTCGGCGCCTACGTCATCCCGGTCGGGCTGGCCCTCGCCGGGGTGGCGCTGTGGCGGTTCGGCGCCGACGGTGCGGCGGACCCCCGGCGGGCGGAGAAGGAGCGGGAGCGCGCCGAGCGGGCCGAGGAGGCCCGGCGGCGCGACGAGGCGCTGGAGGCGGCGGCCGCCCGGCAGTCCGCCGAGCGTCGCTCCCCCGAGGCGGCCGACGCGACGGCGGCCGACGAGCCCGACGACCCCGAGGACCTGTGGGCGGCGCCCGAGCGGGAGGACCGCCGCTAGGCGATCGTGAGGACGTCGGACACCGGCCGCCGGCCGCTGGTCGGCGGGGTGAGACCCGCGGGCGGGTAGCCCATGCGCAGCAGCATCTGCGGGTAGCCGATCAGCGACAGCCGCCGGCGCAGGCGGGTGCGGGCGGCCGGCCAGTCCAGGGCCTGGGTGAGCGGGGAGGCCACCAGCCCGGCCGTCGTCGCGACGAGGAGCACCCGGCCGAGCGCGCGCCCGGCCTCGAGCCACGCCGTCCGGTCGTCGTTCTCGCTGCCCATGAGGATCACCGTGGGCCGTTCGACCTCCGGCGGCGGCGCGTCGGGGTCCTGGGCGGCGCGGAACATCGCGTGCTCGTGGGAGCCGATCGCGAAGTCGCGGACCAGCCAGTTCGACGGCCGGTCCCGCGGGTCACCGGCCGGCACGGCCTCCACCGGCACGCCGTCGACGGCCGACGGGTCGGTGCGCATCCAGGTCTCGAGCTCCTCGAGGTAGGCGGGGTCGCCCTGCTCGGCCTCCTCGGCCTGGGAGAGCAGGAAGACGGTGGCGGTCTCCTCCTCCTCGCGGTCGATGACCTTCACCCACAGCCCGTAGCCGCCGGCCTCGCGCTGCAGCCGGTCGAGCAGTTCGGCGGGGACGGCGCGGGGCTCGAAGGCGGCGCGCACCGTGTGCCGCTGCGGGATGGCGTCGGCGAGCGCGCGGTCCTCGTCGCCGGGCTCGGCCGGGCCGGTCACGCGCAGGCTGGCCAGGTGGTCCTCGTCGGCCGGGTCGGGCAGCAGGTCGACGTCGACGGCGACGCCGGCCGCCCGCAGCGCGACCTCGGCGAAGGCCACCGCGGTGCCGCAGCTGATGACCTGCTGGCGGCGGCTCGGATCGAGCACGGGCAGCGCCCGCTCGGGGTCGTAGCGGACGTCGAGCCGGTCGGCCGCGGCGGCGAAGCGCCACGGCTGCGTGTTGTGGATGGACGGCGCCCGCGTCGCGGCGCCGACGACCTGCGCCCAGTCGATCTCCTGCACCATGCCAGCCTGCCTCCCGCGTCGATCGGCCCTGCCGGGTCCTAGGTCCCGGACCATCGTTCCAAACCGCCCGGGTGTGGAGTGCCGCACGGGCGGTCAGGATCGGGTCATGACGAGCGCCGGATCGCTGGACGTCATCCCCGTCGACGAGTGCTACGAGCTGCTGGCCGGCCACGAGGTCGGCCGGCTCGGCGTCGTCGCCGGGCACTACCCGCTGATCATCCCGGTCAACTACGGCATGGACGGCCGCACGCTGGTCATCCGCACGCACCCGGGCACGACGCTGACCGCGGCCGCGCACGCCAACGTCACGTTCGAGGTCGACGACATCGACCGGGTCACCCGCAGCGGCTGGAGCGTCCTGGTGCGCGGGCTGGCCGAGGAGGTCGGCCCCGAGCACCGGCCCGGGCTGGTCGAGCGGACCCACGCCACCGGCGTCCAGCCGTGGGCCCCCGGCGAGCACGGCAGCTGGCTGCGGGTCATCCCGCACGAGGTGACCGGCCGGCGCATCGTCCCCGGGCAGCTGCCGTGGGGGGTCGACGACCGCGCCTACCTCTGAACGGCGCCGGCCCTGATGACCACCCGGGGCGCCTCGTGCCGGGCGAGCAGGTCGACGGTGCGGGTCGCGTCGTGCACCAGGAGGTCGGCCGGCCCACCCGCGCGCAGGCCGTAGCCGTCCAGCCCGAGCACCCGCGCCGCCGACGTCGTCACCAGGTCGAGCAGCACCTCCTGCTGCGGCCCGGAGCGCATGTCGAGCAGGTGCGCGGCGAGGAAGGCGACCTCGAGCAGGTTGTGCCGGCCGAAGGGGTAGAACGCGTCCTCGATGTCGTCCTGGCCGAGCGCGACGGCCACCCCGGCGGCCAGCGCCCGCTCGACCGGCAGGGCCACCGAGCCGGTGTGCGGATCGCTGACCAGCCCCAGCCCGGCCCGCCGCACGAGCCCGAGCGCCGCGGCCTGCCGGTCGTCGTCGTAGTGGCCGAGCGCGCGGGCGTGGCAGGCGACGCCGCGCCCGGTCAGGCCGTGCCGCAGCATCGCCTCGGCGAGCATGCCCGTGGTCTCGTACGCGGGGTCGGGGGCGTCGTCGGTGAGCATGGCGACCCGCAGGCCGCGGCGGGCGGCGAGCGCGCAGGCCCACTCGACGTGCGCGCGCTGGTCGGCGGCCGTGGCCTCGATCCACGGGATGCCGCCGACGACGTCGGCGCCGAGGTCGAGGGCCTGCTCGACCAGCTCGGCCGCCCCGGGGTCGCGCAGGACGCCGTCCTGCGGGAAGGCCACGACGCGGACGTCGACCCGGCCGGCGAACTCCTCCTTGGCGGCGAGCACCGCCTCCACGCCGACCAGGCCGGCCGCGGTGTCGACGTCGGCGAAGGCCTGCACGTGCAGCACGCCGTGGCGTGCGCCGTCGGCCAGGGCCTGGCGGACGTTCGGCAGCAGCCGCTCGACCGTGTAGTGCCGCTTCACCTCGCTGGCCAGGTCGATCGCGGCCGCCGAGCCGGCCATGCCGGCCTCGGTGTAGGCGCGCAGCGCCGCGTCGCCGGCGAGCGGCAGGGTGCGCACCTTGTCCAGGTGCAGGTGCGCGTCGACGAACGGCTCGGTGACCAGGCCGCCGTCGGCGGCGACCACCTCGGCGCCGGGCGGCACCGGCCGCTCCCCCGTCGGGACCACGGCGGCGACCGTGGCGCCGTCGCAGTGCACGTCGACGACGTCGCCCGACCGCAGCCGCGCCTGCGTGACCACCAGCACGGCCGGATCCTCGCAGGTCAGGCCGCGGCGGCGGTCTCCTGGGGCACCGGCTCGGGCCGCGGGCGGGTCCGGCGGCGGGAGACCGCGACGCCGGCCAGGCACACCGCCCCGCCCACGACCGCCAGCGCCGGCGGCACCTCGCCGAGCAGCAGCCAGCCCATGAGGACGACCAGCGGGGGGACGACGTAGGTGGTGACGCCGAGCTTGCCGGCGTCCATGCGGGCCAGCGCGTACGCCCAGGTGCTGAACGCCAGCGCGGTGGGGACGACGCCGAGGTACACCATGCCGGCGATCGACCCGGCCGAGGCGCTGCCCAGCTCGTTCACCAGGACCCCGCTCCAGGGCAGGCAGCAGACCGCGCCGATCGCGCAGGCGGTGGCGGTCACCTGCAGGCCGGGCAGCCGGCGCAGCACCGGCTTCTGCGCCACCACGCCGATCGCGTAGGTGAGGGCGGCGACCAGGCAGAGGAGGACGCCGAGCAGGTCGGCCTCCGCGCCGCGGGTGGCCACGCCGATGAGGACGACGCCGGCGAAGGCCACGGTGATGCCGACGACCAGCCAGCGCGGGAAGCCCTCGCCGAGGAACAGGCCCGCGAAGACCGCGATCAGGATCGGGCCGATGTTGACCAGCATCGCCGTCGTGCCGGCGTCGAGGTGGTGCTCGGCGGCGTTGAGCGCGACGTTGTAGACGCCGAACCAGCCGACGCCGCAGAGCACGAGCAGCCGCCACTCGCCGGCGGTCGGGCGCACCCAGCCGCGCCGGGCCAGCAGCAGGCCGAGCACCAGCGTGCCGACCAGCAGCCGCCCGAGGGCCAGCGCGCCCGGGGAGAGGTCGTCCCGGACGCCGCGGATGCCGATGAACGCCGACGCCCAGGCGACGACGGTGACGGCCACCGCGGCGAGGACGGGGGCGGTGCGGACCGGTGCAGAGCTCACGGCCGGACCCTAGGCGGCGGCACCGACGGTCCTCCGGCGGTTTCCGGACGCGCACGTCGCCCTGGCGGATCCGCTGCGGAGGTCGGCAGTTCCGCTGCGGTCAGCCGTGCAGGTGCTCGGCGTACGTGCGCCGGCCCCGCTCGCCACCGGTCGGCAGCGCGGCACCCTCGCGCAGCGCGGCGCTGAGCTTGCCCGGGAGGGGCGTGGCGACGACCCGCGCCCCCGGTTCGCGGGCGGCGGCCCACGCCCGGGCGAGGTCGGCGACCGCGACCTCCTCCGGCCCGCCGTACTCGACCACGCCGCCGGACGGCGGCCGGCCGACGAGATCGGTGACGTGCGCGGCGACCTCGCCGACGTCGACCGGCTGGACCCGCCAGCCCATCGGCACGGGCAGCACCGGCCCCCTGCGCGCCGACGCCAGCAGGCCGTCGGCGACGTCGTGGAACTGCGTGACCCGCAGCAGGGTCACCGGCAGACCCGACGCCAGCAGCACCTGCTCGGCGGCGAACTTCGCCCGGTAGTAGCCGTAGGGGATCCGGTCGACGCCGACGCAGGAGACGAGGACCAGGTGCCGCAGCCGGTCGCGGTCGAGGGCCTCGACCAGCCGCCGGGTGCCGGCGACGTCGACCTGCCAGGCGTTGCGCGGATCGGTGGCCGCGTGCACGACCACCTCGGCGCCCCGGACGGCCGCCGGCAGGTCGCGGCCGGTGGCGAGGTCGGCGCGCACCCCGCCCGGCCCGGTGCCGCGCCGCGACATCTGCCGCACCGTGTGGCCGGCCCCCTGCAGGAGGGCGATCAGCCGCTGTCCGAGTCGTCCGGTTCCCCCGGTGACGAGAACGTCCACGCCCCGCAGTCTGGCCGGACGGGGAGCGGTCGCGCACCCTCGGGGCCACGATGTCGGGATGACGGTCCCTCTGGCCCCACCGCTGCCCCGTCACCTCCAGTTCGAGGTCACCTCGGCCTGCAACCTCTCGTGCGCCATGTGCCTCGTCAGCTACCGCCCGCGGGTCGACAAGGCGGCCGGCGCCCTCCCGCTGGAGCTGTTCCGCCGGGTCGTCGAGGGCACCCCGGGCCTGACCCGGGTGACCCTGCAGGGCCTGGGGGAACCCCTCCTGCAGCCGCACCTGGTGGAGATGGTGGAGCTGGCCACGGCCCGCGGGATCGAGGTCGGGTTCAACAGCAACGCGATGCTGCTGACGCGGGCCCGCGCCGAGCGCCTGGTGGCCGCCGGCCTGGCCTGGCTGCACGTGTCGCTGGACGGCGCGACCGCGGCCACCCACGAGAGCATCCGCGCGGGGGCCGACTTCGCCCGCACCACGCGCAACCTGCGCGGCCTCGTCGAGGCCCGGCGGGCGGCGGGCGCGACGAAGCCGTGGGTGCGCGTCGTCTTCGTGGCCATGCGGCGCAACGTCGGCGAGCTGCCGGCCCTGGTCCGCCGCCTCGGCGACTGGGGCGTCGACGAGCTGCACGTGCAGGGGCTGTCGCACGACTTCGCCGACACCGACCCGGCCGGTGACTACGCCGGCATCCGGGCGTTCGCCGCCGCGGAGTCGCTGGCGGGCGCACCGGACGGGGCCGCCGAGGTGTTCGCCCGGGCCGCCGAGGAGGCCGCGCGCGCCGGGGTGCGGCTGCGACTGCCGGCGACCGAGGCGGCGCCGGCCCGCCGGGAGCCCGGGCGGCCCGGCTGCACCTGGCCGTGGGAGGCCGCCTACGTGACCAGCTCCGGCACGGTCCAGCCGTGCTGCATGGTCATGGGCAGCGACCGGGTCTCGATGGGGTCGCTGGCCGACGACGACCTGGCCACCGTCTGGGCGGGGAAGGCGTACGCCGACTTCCGCGCGGCGCTGACGACCGACGAGCCGCCGGACGTCTGCCGCGGCTGCTCCCTGTACCGCGGCACGTTCTGAACCGGACGGCCGGCCCCGCGGCGACGGCGTGTCGACGAGCCGACACGCGCCCTCGGCCACGGTGCCCGCCGTGATCGTGATCGCGGCGGTCGTCGCGTCCGTGCTGCTCGCCGCCCTCGCGGTGCTCCAGGTGGCGCTCGCGGCCGGCGCCCCGCTGGCCTGGGACGGCCGGCACCGCGTCCTGCCCCGGGGGCTGCGGATCGCCAGCGCCGTCTCGCTCCTGCTGTACGCGCTCCTCGCCTGGGCGATCTGGGCCGCGGCCGACCGCGCCTCGGAGGTCGGCGACCACCGGCCCGACCACCCGCTCATCTGGGTGCTCACCGCCTACTTCGCCGTCGGGGTGCTCGCCAACGCGATCTCGCGCAGCCGCCCGGAGCGCTTCGTGACGACACCGGTCGCCCTGGTCCTCGCCCGCTGCTGCCGGACGATCGCGCGCCCTGCCCTGAACCCGGCAGGATGGTGCCGTGGCCCGCACGCCGGCTGACCCCCACGACCAGGGCGAGCTCGCGGTCGGCGACGGCAACCGCGTCCACTGGGAGGTCAGCGGCAACCCCGACGGGCGGCCCGCGGTGCTGCTGCACGGCGGTCCGGGCAGCGGCACCTCCCCCGGCATGCGCCGCTGGTTCGACCCGGCCGCCTACCGCGTCGTCGCCTTCGACCAGCGCGGCTGCGGCCGGAGCACCCCGCGCGTCGACGACCCGGCCGTCGACCTCTCCACCAACACGACCCAGGCGCTGGTCGCCGACGCCGAGGCCCTCCGCGAGCACCTCGGCATCGAGCGGTGGACCGTGGCCGGCGCCTCCTGGGGCACCACGCTCGGCCTCGCCTACGCGCAGGCGCACCCCCACCGGGTGGCCGAGCTGGTCCTCGCCGCCGTCGGCACCACCACCCGGCGCGAGGTCGACTGGATCACCCGCGCGATGGGGCGGGTCTTCCCCGAGGCGTGGGCCCGCTTCCGCGACGGCGTCCCGCCCGGGGACCGCGACGGCGACCTGGCCGCCGCCTACGCCCGGCTGCTCGCCGACCCCGATCCCGCCGTCCGCGACCGCGCCGCGCGCAACTGGTGCGCCTGGGAGGACACCCACGTCTCCCTGGGCCCCGGCTGGTCCCCCGACCCACGCTTCGACGATCCCGTCTTCCGCGCCGTCTTCGCCCGCCTGGTCACCCACTACTGGTCGCACGCCGCGTTCCTGCCCGACGGCGCCCTGCTCGACGGCGCCGCCGCCCTCGCCGGCATCCCGGGCCTGCTCGCGCACGGCCGCCGCGACATCAGCGGTCCGCTCGAGGTCGCCTGGCTGCTGTCGCGGCGCTGGCCCGACGCCGAGCTGGTCGTGGTCGACGAGGGCCACGGCGGGCCCGGCCTCACCGACGCCGTGGTCGCCTTCACCGACCGCCACGCGGACGCGTGAGATCGGACGGGTCCGTCACAGCGTGGCGCGCGGGGCGCATCTCACATGCGAGATAGCGTGGCGGTGTGACGGTGACCGACCCTCTTCCCGACACCGCCGACGACTGGGCACCCGACAGCGTCATGCGGCGGATCGGCATCCTCGTCCGTGACGCCCGCCGCCACCGGGGGCTCACCCAGCGCGAACTCGCCGAGCGCCTGGGCACCAGCCAGAGCGCCGTCGCCCGCATCGAGCAGGGCGGCCAGAACCTCACCCTCGAGCTGCTCGGCCGCCTCTCCGGGGCCCTGGACAGCGAGCTGATCAGCCTCGGCCCGCCCACGCCGGCCGGCCCCACCCACCTCCGGGTCACCGGCGGGCACGCGCTGCGCGGCAGCGTGACGGTGAAGTCGTCGAAGAACGCCGCGGTGGCCCTGCTCTGCGCCGCGCTCCTCAACCGCGGCCGGACGACGCTGCGCAACGTCTCCCGCATCGTCGAGGTCGAGCGCATCCTCGACGTGCTGCGCTCGATCGGCGTCGAGGCCACCTGGGACGCCGCCGGCCGTGACCTCACCCTCGTCGTCCCCGACGGGCTCGACCTCGCCGGGATCGACGCCGACGCCGCCCGCCGCACCCGCAGCATCATCATGTTCCTGGGCCCGCTGCTGCACCGGGCCGACACCTTCGCGCTCCCCTACGCGGGCGGCTGCGACCTCGGCACCCGCACCGTCGAGCCGCACATGATCGCGCTGCGCCCCTTCGGCCTGCGGGTCGAGGCGCGCAGCGGCGAGTACCACGCCACCGTCGAGGCGCCGCCGGTCTGCGACCGGACGATCGTGCTCACCGAGCGCGGCGACACCGTCACCGAGAACGCCCTGCTCGCCGCCGCCCGCACCGACGGGACGACGACGATCCGCAACGCCAGCTCCAACTACATGGTCCAGGACCTCTGCCTGTACCTGCAGCTGCTCGGCGTGGGCATCGAGGGCCTCGGGACGACGACGCTCGTGGTGCACGGCCGCCCGGTCCTCGACGCCGACGTCGACTACACGATCAGCGAGGACCCGGTCGAGGCGATGAGCCTGCTCACCGCCGGCATCGTCACCGACTCCCAGCTGACCGTCTCGCGCGCGCCGGTCGAGTTCCTCGAGGTCGAGCTCGCGGTCCTCGCCGAGATGGGCCTGCGGATCGAGCGCTCCGCGGACTACCTGGCCGACAACGGGCACACCCGGCTGGCCGACCTCACCATCCGGCCGTCCGCGCTCCGCGCGCCGATCGACAAGATCCACCCGATGCCGTTCCCCGGCCTCAACATCGACAACCTGCCGTTCTTCGCGGTGATCGCCGCGCACGCGGCCGGCGAGACGCTGATCCACGACTGGGTCTACGACAACCGGGCGATCCACCTCTCCGACCTCACCCGGCTCGGCGCCAGCGTCCGGCTGCTCGACCCGCACCGGGTGCTGGTCACCGGCCCGACCCGGTGGTCCAGCGCCGAGGTCGTCTGCCCGCCCGCGCTGCGGCCCGCCGTCTGCATCCTGCTGGCGATGCTGGCCGCGAAGGGCACCAGCGTGCTGCGCAACGTCGACATCATCGCCCGCGGCTACGAGCACCTCTACGAGCGGCTGGTCGAGATGGGCGCGGACATCGAGGTCTTCCACGACTGAGGTCCGACCCCCCACGATGAGGGCGTGACTCTCGCCGGCTCCGCCGAGACGAGGCTGGCGCGTCTCCTCGAACGGCTGCTCACGGCCGCGGAGGCGTCGCTGGCCGCCGGTGACCTGGAGCCGGCCCGCGCCACCGCCGAGGAGGTGCGCGCGGTCGACCCCGACAACCGGCGGGCCGCCTCGATCCTGCGCCGGGTGGCGCGGCGGCAGCTCGGCCCGGCCGGCGAGCGCGCGCTCATGACGCTGGTGTTCGCCGACCTGGTCGGCTCGACCCCGCTGTCCGAGCGGGTCGAGCCCGAGCAGCTGCGGGACCTCTACGCCTTCTACCGCGGCGCGGCCCGCGACGCGGTCAGCCGCTACCGCGGTTCGGTGATGCAGTACGCCGGCGACGGCGTGCTCGCCGGCTTCGGCTACCCCGAGCCGCACGAGGACGACGCCCGGCGGGCCGTCCTCGCCGGGCTCGACCTCGTCGTCGCCGTCCGCGACGCCCGCACGGAGCTGAGCCGCCGCTTCGGCGTCGCCCCGGAGGTGCGGGTCGGCATCCACACCGGCCGGGTCGTCGTGACCGACCTCAGCGACGACCCCTCGGTCGCGGAGCGCGACTCGGTCGTCGGCCTCGTCCCCAACCTCGCCGCCCGCCTGCAGTCGGAGGCCGCCCCGGGGTCGGTGGTGATCAGCGACGTCACCCGGCAGCTGGTGGACGCCGACTTCTTCCTGCAGTCGCTGGGCGAGCGCGCGCTGAAGGGGATCAGCCGGCCGGTCGAGGTGTTCGCCGTCGAGCGCCCCCGCTACGCCGCGGCCCGCTTCCAGGTGGAGCGCTACCGCAAGGCCGGCCTCGTCGGGCGGGACGCACCCCGCGACCGGCTGCTCGCCTCCTGGCAGGCGGTGCAGGACACCCCCGGCACCGCCGTCTCCCCGTTCCTGGTGCTCGGCGAGGCCGGCATCGGCAAGTCGCGGCTGGTGGCCGAGGTCCTCGACCGGGTCGAGGCCAGCGGCGGGCGGGTGCTGGGGGCGGCGTGCCTGCCCTACTACGCCAACGTCTCGCTCTGGCCGATCGCGCGGCTGCTCGACCGGGTGCTCGGCCGGCTCGACGAGGGCACCGACCGGCTCGACTGGCTGGTCGACAACCTCGCCGACGCGGGGCTGGACCCCGCCCGCGCGGTGCCGTTCCTCGGCCCGCTGCTCGGCATCCCGCCCAGCCCCGAGTTCCCGGCGCCGGAGCTGGACTCCCGCGCGATCCTCGAGCAGACCCTCGACCGCCTCGTCGACTGGCTGGCCGGCGTCGCCGCGCGCACCCCGCACCTGTTCGTCGTCGAGGACCTGCACTGGGCCGACCCGTCCACCCTGGGCCTGCTCGGCCGCATCGCCGAACGCCGTCCGCCCGGCGTGCTGGCGGTGGCGACGACGCGCGACGACTCCGGCATCCCGTGGGTGGAGGCGGCCTGCGTGGTCGAGCTGGACCGGCTCGACGGGCCCGCCGCCACGCGCCTGGTCGACAACCTCGCCTCCGGCGAGCGGCTCTCGGGCGAGCAGCGGACGGCCATCATCGAGCACGGCGAGGGCATCCCGCTGTTCATCGAGGAGCTGACCCGCTCCAGCCTCGACGCGCAGCGCACCGAGCCGATCCCGCTGCGGCTGCAGGAGCTGCTCACCTGGCGGCTGAAGGTGCCCGGCATCGACCTGCGCACGGTCCAGGTCGCCGCCACCATCGGGCCCACGTTCCACCCCGCGACGGTCACGGCGGTCGTCGGCGACGCCGACGCCGTCGCCGAGCAGCTGCAGGTGCTCACCGACGCCGGCATCGTCGACCCCGTCGGCCTCCAGCCGGGCACCTACCGCTTCCGGCACGCCCTGATGCGCGACGCCGCCTACGAGACCCAGGTGCTCGACGTCCGCCGCCAGACGCACGCCCGGGTGGCGGAGGTGCTGGGCGGGCAGGGTGCCGAGCCCGCGCTCGTCGCCCAGCACCTCGACCTGGCCGGCGCCGCCGACCGGGCCGCGGGCCTCTACCTCGTCGCCGCCCACGCCGAGCAGGGCCGCGGCGCGCACGCCGAGGCGACGAAGCTGGTCACCCGCGCCCTCGAGCTGCTGGAGGGGCTGCCCGGCTCCGAGGACCGCGACCTCGCCGAGCTCAACGCCCGGCTGCTGCGCGGCCTGTCGGTCAGCTCGGTGCACGGCTACGCGGCGCCGGTGGTGCAGTCCGACCACCGGCGGGCCGAGCAGCTGGCCACCCGGCTGGGCCGCCCCGAGGTGCTGCCGGCCCTCATCGCGCTGTGGGGGTTCTGGCTCAGCAGCGGCGCCCTGGCCACCGCCCGCGGCATGTACGACCGGCTCACCGGGATGCTGACGGAGCCGGCCTTCGCCGCGTTCGAGCCGGAGGTGGAGTCCTGCGCCGGCTTCCTGGACTTCCACCAGGGCCGGCTGAGCTCGGCCGAGGAGCACCTGCGGCGGTCGCTGGCCGGCTTCGCCGCCCGGCCGGCCGAGCAGCGGGTGCTGCCCGCCTGGCCGCTGCCCAACGACCCGGTCGCCGCGGTCGCCGTCGCGCTCGCCTGCGTCTGCGCCGCCCGCGGGGCCCCCGACGAGGCAGCCCGCCACGAGCAGGAGGCCCTCCGCCGGGTGGCGGAGCTCGACGCCCCGCGCCGCACGGCCTCCGAGGCCTTCGTCACGACCTACGCCGCCTGGATCCGCCGCTACCTGGGCGACGACGAGGGCGCGGCGCGGCTCGGCGCCCGGGTCCTGGCGATCGGCCAGGAGCACGGGTACGCGCTGTGGACCGCGCTCGGCGAGGCCTGGGCCGCGAGCGGCGACCCGGACGGGCGGCCGGACCGCGCCTTCCTCGAGCGGTCCATCGGCACGCTGCGGCTGATGGGGCTGGAGGCCTTCACCGCCTCGATGCTGTGCTACCTGTCCCGGCTGGACGAGGCGGCCGGCGCGCGCGACCGCGCGGAGGAGCACCTGGCCCAGGCGTTCGAGGTGGTGCTGCGCACCGGCGAGGACCTGCACCTGCCCGAGCTGCTCTGCCAGCGCGCGCACGCCACCCTGGCCCGGCAGGGCGATGCCGAGCGGGCGGTCGCCGACCTGACCCAGGCCCTGCGGACGGCGAAGTGGCAGGGCGCCCGCACGTCCCGGCTGCGCGCCGCGCTCGACCTGGCCCGCCTGCCGGTGTCCTGCCGGCCGGAGCGCTGGCGGACGCTGCTCACCGAGGCGCGCGAGGACATTCCCGACGGCGTCGTCACCCCCGAGACCGCCGTCGCGGACGCGCTGCTGGGCCGCTGAGCGCGCTCAGCGCCGCCGGGGCAGGACGACGCGGGCGCGGGTGACGCCGTCCTCGGAGCCGAGCGTGAGCCGCCCCCGGTGCTTCTGCGCCACCACCGCCAGCGACGTCGCCAGGCCGAGCCCGGTGCCCTGCCCCACCGGCTTGGTCGTGAAGAACGCGTCGAACGCCCGCTCCAGGACCTCCGGCGGCACCGGCGGTCCGGTGTTCTCCACGTCGACGACGACGGCGTCGTCCTCCCCGCGGGTGCGCACCGTGACCGTGCCGCCCGGGTCGACCGCGGCCAGCGCGTTGTCGAGCAGGTTGGTCCACACCAGCGCGAGGTCGGCCGGCCAGCCCTGCACCGCCTGCGGCGCCGGGTCGAGGTCCTCGACCACCCGCACGCCCGGCGGCACCTTGTGGCGCAGCAGGACCAGCGCCTGGTGCAGCCCGGCGTGCACGTCGACGTCGGTCAGCGCCTGGTCGGAGCTGTAGGCCAGCGGGCGCACGCCCGACACGATGCGGGAGAGGTGCTCGGCGCCGGCCGAGACCTCCTCCAGCAGCGCGTCGACCTCGGCGGCGCGCGCGAGCGCGCGGACCGCCGGCTCCCGCCGGTCGGGGGGCAGGCCGGTCAGGGCCGGCCCGAGGTCGGCCGGCGCGACGCCGAGGCGGACCAGCTCCGGAGCGGCGCGCCAGCCCTGCTCCACGCCGGCCGTGGCGAGCACGTCGGCGATCAGCCGCTCGGCGTCGGCCCGGGCCAGCGGGTCGGCCGGCGCCGGAAGGGTTCCGGCGAGCGGCCGCAGCGGGTTGGCCGGTCCGCCGTCCTCGGCGAGGAGCGCCCGCAGCCTGGCGGCGCCGCGCTGCACGGCGCTGGCGGGGTTGTTCAGCTCGTGCAGCAGGCCGGCGGACAGCGCTCCGAGCGCCGCCATCCGCTCGTGCTGGCGCACCAGCCCCTCCTCCCGGTCCAGCCGGCGGGTGGCCGCCAGCAGCAGCGCGCGGGCCGACTCGGGGTGGGTGAGCAGCCTGTCCAGGGCCTCCGCGCCGATGCGCTGGAGGGTGCTGCGGGTGCGGGCGCGCACGGTGGCCGAGCGCGGCCGGCGGTGCGCGATGCCGAGCTCGCCGAGCAGCTCGCCGGGACCGCACACGTTGAGCAGGACCTCCGACCCGCCGACCTCGCGGCTGACCTCCAGCTCGCCGTCCAGGACGACGTACATGCCCTCGGGCGGCGAGCCCTCGGCCATGAGCACCTCGCCGGGTGCGACGGTCACGGTGCGGCTGCCGGCGGCGAGCTCGTCGAGGTCCTCGGCGGGCAGCTCGGCGAACAACCGCGAGCCGCGCAGCGCCGTCCGGACGTCGCGGTCGGGCGCCAGGGTCACCGGGTGGCCAGCCGCTGGTGCGCGAAGCGGACCGCCATGGCCCCCTCCCCCACCGCCGCGGCGATCCGGTTGCCCGACCCGTGCCGCACGTCGCCGGCGGCGAACACACCGGGCACCGAGGTCTCCAGCGGCAGCGGCGGCACCGGCAGCGGCCACGCCTCGGGCAGGGCCTCCGGTCCGGCGCCGAGGTCCATGCCGGTGAGGACGAACCCGCGCTCGTCGCGGCGGACGACGCCGTCCAGCCAGCTCGTGCGCGGGGCCTGGCCGATGAAGACGAACAGGGCCTCGGCCGCGACCTCGCGCTCGTCGGTCCCCGTGCGCAGGCGCAGCCCCTCCAGCCGCCGCGTGCCCAGCGCGCCGGCGACCTCGGTGTGGTTCTCGACCGTGATCTTCTCCGAGGCCTCCAGCCGGTCGATCAGGTAGCGCGACATGGTGGCCGCCAGGTCGCTGCCGCGGATCAGCACGGTGACCGACGCGGCGAACTGGGAGAGGAACATCGCCGCCTGCCCGGCCGAGTTCCCGCCGCCCACGACGAAGACCCGCCCGCCCTCGTGGTCGACGCCCTCGGCCCGCCCCGCGCCGTAGTAGACGCCGGCGCCGGTGAGCGCCGCCGCGCCCGGCACGTCGAGGGTCCGGTACTTCACCCCGGTGGCCACCAGCAGCGTGGACGCGCTGACCTCGCTGCCGTCGGCGAGCCGGACGACGGTGTACGGGTCGACCCGCCGCACGCCCACCACCTCGGCCGGCACCAGCAGCTCCGCGCCGAAGCGCACCGCCTGCTCGCGCGCCCGCAGCGTCAGGTCGGCGCCGGAGAGGCCGACCGGGAACCCGAGGTAGTTCTCGATCCGGCTGCTGGTGCCCGCCTGCCCGCCGGGGGCGTTGCACTCGAGGATCAGGGTGGACAGGCCCTCCGAGGCGCCGTAGACGCCGGCGGCCAGCCCGGCCGGCCCGGCGCCCACCACCACGAGGTCGTAGGCCGCCCGCTCGGCGCGCACCCGCAGGCCGATCCGCGCGGCCACCTCGTGCAGGTCGGGGTGGACCAGCACCTCGCCGTCGTCGAGCACCACCGCGGGCAGCGCGCCGGCGTCGACCTGCGCCACGTCGAGCAGCTCCCGCGCCGTCGCGTCGGTCTCGACGTCCAGCCACCGGTAGGGCACCAGGTTGCGGGCGAGGAACTCGCGGACCTCGTGGGTGGCCGGCGACCACCGGTCGCCGATGACCCGCAGGTTGGCCATCGGCGGCGGCTGCCGCCACGTCTGCAGCAGGTCGTCGAGCACCGGGTAGAGCCGGTCCTCCGGCGGGTCCCACGGCTTGAGCAGGTAGTGCTGCACGTCGGCGTCGTTGATCGCCTTGATCGCCGCGTCGGTGTCGGCGTAGGCGGTCAGCAGCACCCGCCGGGCGTCGGGGTAGAGCCGCCGGGCGGCCGACAGCAGCTCCACGCCGCTCATCCCGGGCATGCGCTGGTCGACCAGCAGCAGCGCGACCGGGTCCTCGCGCAGCCGCAGCCGGCGGAGCAGGTCGAGGGCCTGCTCCCCGGAGGCGGCCGTGTAGACCTGGTAGCGCTCGGCGTAGCGGTCGCGCAGGTCCCGCTCGACGGCGGCGAGCACCGGCGCGTCGTCATCGACGGCCAGCAGAGCCGGCTTGCTCATGACGCCTCCTCCACGGTCGGTGGGCGGTGGGGTGCACGGCCCGGCCGTCGGGGTCCCCCGACGGCCGGGCGGCGATGTCCTCGGCGGCGGCGACCGCGTCCAGCCCTGCGTCCAGGGCGGCCCAGGGGCCGGCGGCGGCGCCGGCCGCGCGCTCCCTCGGCTCGTCGTCCTCGCCGAGGGCCAGCCGGATCGCCCGGGCGAGCCGGTCGACGCGGGAGCGCCGCAGCGGCCACATGGTCACGCCGATGGCGGCGCGCGCGGCGTCCGCGGCGCCGGCTAGGCGGGCGGCAGCGCGCGGCAGGCCCAGGGCGAGGACGAGCCCGGCGAGCCCGTCCAGGCAGTTCGCCAGCCCCTCCTGGTCGCGGACCAGGCGGTGCCGCTCGGCCGAGCTGCCGAGCCGCTCCCGGGCCGCGACCAGGTCACCGGCGAGGACGGCGTCGGCGCCGAGGTGGTCGAGCACGGTGGCGACCAGGTGCTCGTCGCCGGTGGACCGGGCCAGGTCCAGCGCCTCCTGGTGCGCCAGGACCGCCGCCGGCAGGTCCCCGGCGAGCAGGGCGGCCTCGCCCCGGTGGACCAGCGCGTAGGCGACCGACCAGGCGTCGCCGCTGCGGCGCAGCGCGTCCACCGCCTCGGCGAGCAGGTCGTGCAGCTGGGGGTCCTCCGGCGGCCGCGTGCACGCGACGCCCACCAGGCCGTGCCCCAGCAGCCAGGGGTCGCCCCGGTCGCGGGCCTCGGCGACGACGGCGCCGAGCAGCGGCGCGGCGTCCTCGACCCGGCCGCCGGCGACCCGGGTGACGCCGCGCGCCCAGTGCAGCCGGGCCCGCTCCTCGGCCGGCAGCCGCCCCGCCGACGGCAGCGCCGCGGTCTGCTCGGCGACCTCGGCCAGCGGACCCAGCAGCCCGCGCGACCACCACCAGCGGGTCAGCGGCGCCGCGATGCCCAGCACCAGGTCGGCGCGGTCGTGCGCCACCGCCCAGCGCAGCGCCGCCAGCAGGTCGGCGGTCTCCGCGTCGAGCCGGGCCCGCCACAGCTTCCGGTCGGGGCCCAGCAGCCCGGTGCCGGCAGCCGCGCTGACCCCGGCCAGGTGCTCGGCCAGCCGCCGGCGGGTGGCCTCCTCCTCGCCCCGCTCCCGCAGCTGCTGGGCGGCGAACACCCGCACCAGCTCGAGCATGCGGAACCGCGGCTCCCCCTCGCCGGAGTCGGTGCCGACGACCAGGCTGTGCGCCACCAGGTCGGCCAGCGTCTCGGCGACGTCGAGGTCGCCGTCGACCGCGCCGATCGCCTCGGCGGTGTCGAGCGTGCACCCGCCGCCGCAGACCGACAGGCGGGCCAGCAGCGCCCGCTCCGCGGCGCCGAGCAGGTCGTGGCTCCAGACCAGGGTGGCGCGCAGCGTGCGCTGGCGGTCCGGCACGTCCACCTCGGGGTCGGGCAGGTCCAGCACCGGGTCGAGCGCCGCGGACAGCCGGCGCAGCAGCACCGCGGGCGGCAGCGTCCGCACCCGCGCGGCGGCCAGCTCCAGGGCCAGCGGCAGGCCGTCGAGCCGGCGGACCACCTCGGCCACCGCCGGGGCGGTCGTCTCCGTGACCGTGAACGAGGGGTCGGCGCGGCGCGCCCGGGCGGTGAACAGCTGCACGGCCGGCGCCGCCGTCACGGCGTCGTACCGCCGCTCGCCGGCGGCCGGCACGGGCAGCGGGCCGAGCGGCACGTCGTGCTCCCCGCGCAGCCCGACCAGGCTGCGGCTGGTGACCAGCAGCTGGGTGCGCGGGCAGCGGCTGAGCAGCCGTCCGAGCTCGGGAGCCGCCCCGGTGACGTGCTCGGCGTTGTCGACCAGCAGCAGCACCGCCCGCCCGGCCAGCCGGTCGGCGACCAGGTCCAGCGCCGACCGCACCCCTTCCGCCGGCACGCCGACCGCGGCGGCGACCGCGCCCGGGACCTCGGCGGCGTCGCGCACCGGCGCCAGGTCGACCCACCAGACGGCGTCGCGCTCGGCGGTCAGCACCTCGGCGGCCTCCAGCGCCAGCCGCGTCTTGCCGGTGCCGCCCGGCCCGGTGAGCGTGACCAGCCGGACGGCGGGGTCGCGCAGCAGGCCGGTGACCAGCGCGAGGTCGTCGTGCCGGTCGACCAGCGGCGCGGCCGGGGTCGGCAGCCAGCCCGGCGCGAGCCCCGGCGGGGTGCGGGGCGCGGCGAACCGCTCGGACAGCAGGACGGCGAGGTCGTCGGAGACGAGGTCGCCGAGCGAGGCGGCGTCGTCGTAGAACGTCGTCGAGGTGTCGCCCTCCGCCTGCATGCGCTCGATGAGCCCGGCCAGCCGCGGCTCGCGGCCGGGTGCGGTCCGCCGGACGTAGAGCAGCCGCGGCATGCCGGCCGACAGCTCGTACTCGTCCTCCAGGCCGGAGATCTCCATGCCGGGGGCCACCCAGCCGTAGCGCTCGCCGTAGATGCCGACGAAGACGTCGCTCTGCTCGAGGTAGGAGCGGTAGAGGTCGCGCGGCGGGTGCGTGCGGGCACCCAGCTCGAACATCACCGGGATCAGCCGCAGCCGGGTCACGGCCTCCCGCACGGCCACCCGCTCCTCGGCGAGCTCGACCATGGTGGAGGAGACGAAGACGCGCAGCCGCTGGTCCGGTGTCGGGATCGGCCGAGCGCCCTCGGCCGCGCCGGGCGGCGGTCCGACCACCGGCCCACCTCCCGCGGGTACGCAGCGGCGTGGTGACCGAGGAGCATACGGAGAGGTCGGGGGGCCGGATAGCCTCGCGGCGATGCTCGATGTCGATCCGGCCGCGGTGGGCCGTTTCTTCGCGCCCGAGCGGCCGGGACCGCTGATCCAGCAGCACGTCGTCTCCTCCGGCGTCGGCCGGTGCGCCGTCGACCGCTGGCCCGACCCGTCGACGGTGCTGGCGGAGCTGCCCGGCGACAACGTCGCCGTCCGCGGCACGCCGCGGGCCGTCCCCGGACTGCGGGGGCTGGTGGAGGCGCCGCCGGAGTGGCTGCCGGCGCTGCGCGAGGTGGATCCCGGCCTGGCCGTCTGGGACCGCGTCGTCGCCGTCCTGCCGGAGTCGGTCGACGTGCCGGCGCCCGGCGCGCGGGTGCGCCGGCTCGGCACGGGCGACGCGGCCGCCCTGGCGGCGCTGGACCCGTCGATCGCCTGGATCGGCGAGACGTGGGACGGCGCCGCGGGGCTGGCCGCATCCGGGTACGCCTGGGCCGCCTTCGACGGCGACCGGCCGGTCGCCGTGGCCTGCTCCTTCTACGTCGGGCGGCGCTTCGAGGACATCGGCGTGGTGACCGAGCCCGGTTTCCGCGGCCGCGGGCTGTCCCGGGCCTGCACCGCCGCGCTGGTGGCCGACATCCGCGCCCGCGGGCACCGGCCGACGTGGACGACGAGCCCCGGCAACACGGCCAGCCGGGCGGTGGCGGCGCGGCTGGGCTTCGTGCACGAGCGCGACGACGTCCTCTACGCCGTCGGCGTCCCGATCCCCGGCTAGCGCTCCTGCGGCAGGGTGACGCCGAAGCCGTGCACGGCGAGGCGCACGAGCACCGGGCCGGGGCGGAGCAGGTCGGCGACGCGCGCGTCGCTGAGGGACTCGAGCTCGGCGAGCCGGCGGCCGAACGCGTCGTCGCCGTCCAGCCGTGCGGCGTTCAGCGCGGCCGCGTTGGCCCAGACCTTCCGCCGGGACTCGCGCAGGAAGATCCGGGTGGCCAGGCGGTTGACCGGTGTCAGCAGGTGGTCGAGCAGGGTGCGCGGGTCACCGGCCCGGCGCAGCTCGAGGTCCTCGGCGCCCACGCGGGAGGCGAGCACGCCGTCGATCCGCTGGTGGTCGCGCTCGCGGGCGGCCAGCACCCCCGGGTCGGCGAAGTCACCCGGCGCGATGACCCGCACCAGCGACTGGGGCAGGTCGTAGTTGATGTGCGCGTTGACGCCGAGCAGCACGTGCGCCTCGGGCCGCAGCCCGGCCCGGGCGCCGAACGCCCGCCGCCAGGGGGCGGGCGCGGTCGCCGGGTCGCGCCGGTGGGCCTCGAGCGCGTCGAGGTAGAAGCCGGCGAAGTCGGTGTCCCACTCCGCCAGCCAGGCGGGGTCCTCGAACAGGCCGTCGTCCAGCGCGGCCCGGACCGCCTCGGTGATGCGCAGGTAGGTGCCGAGGAAGAAGCGCGCCGGGTCGCCGGCCGCCTCCAGCTGCGCCTGCAGTGCGCTCATCCGCGCGATGAGCGCGTCCACCTGTTCGCTCACGCCGCCTCCCCGGTCCGGCCCCCTGCAGGGTCCCGCTGCGAGCGTGCGAGCGGTGGGGGGCAGGGGGTCCTTTTTCAGATCAGGGCGTCCAGTCCGTCGTCGGGCATGAGCGGGGCCGGCACCGACTCGATGGGCGGGCGGTGCGGCTGGTCCAGCCCCCGCATGCGGGCGGCGTGCAGGGCCAGCAGCAGGTTCAGCCGCAGCGTCGGGTCGGTGGTGAAGGGGCCCAGCAGCCGCTCCAGCTTGCCGATCCGGTAGCGCATCGTGTTGTAGTGGAAGTGCAGCCGGCGCGCCGACTCCGCCACGTTGAGGTTGGTCTCCAGCAGCACCCGCAGCGTCTCGCGCAGGTCGGCTGAGTCGGGGTCGGTGCTGTCGGCCAGCGGGCCGAGCACCTCATCGACGTAGGAGCGCAGCTCCGTGCTGTCGGGGATGAGCGAGAGCAGCCGGAAGACGCCGAGCTGGTCGAAGTGGGTGACCGCGGAGGTGCCGTGGATCTCCTGGCCGACCGACAGCGCCCGCTGCGCCTGCTGGTAGGCGTCGCCGAGCCCGGTGATGGTCGGCGACGGGCGCCCGATGCCGGTGCCCAGCACGCGGCCCACCCGGCGCAGCCGGGCGTTCACCCGCGAGGTCACCGCCGAGACCAGGGAGGAGATCTCCTCGGGGTTGCGCCCGTCGAGCGGCAGCACGGTGACGATCTCGGTCGACAGCCCCGCCACGGCGGCGCCGGCGACCTCGCCCTCGAGGGCGGCCCGCCAGCCGTCGGCCAGCCGGTCGAGGACGTCGAGGGCCCGGGTCGGGTCGGCCTGCGGGTCGGCGACGGTCTCGGTCGCCGACACCAGGACGACGACGGGGCCGTCGAGCCGCCAGCCGAACGAGCGGGTCTGCGCCAGCGCGCGCTCGGTGTGCCGCAGCGAGCCGCCGACCAGCCGCCGGACCAGGTCGCCCTGGAAGCGCAGCTCGACCGAGTGCACGGCCTGCTGGCGGATCACCGACAGCGCCGACACCATCGCGGCCTGCTCCAGGACGCCACCGGCACCGACCATGAGCGGGCCGGTGCGGTGCACCGCGACCAGCCAGCCGTGGCGCTGGTCGCCGGCCATGATCGGGGCGACGGCGTACTCCCCCACCCCGCCGGGCAGCTCGTGGTGCCCGGGGACGAGCAGGATGCCGTCGGCGGGGTTGAGGTCGGCGTCGGCCAGCACGTCGGCCGGGGTGACCACGCTCTGGTCGGCGCGGACGCCGGAGAGCCGCCGCGCCGGGGCCAGCTCGGCGAGCGCGTCGTCGGCGGCGGCGTCGAGCAGCCAGAGCCAGTCGCTGATCTCGGCGACGTCCTCGGAGGGGCCGGCGCTGGTCGCGATCTCGCGGTCGGGGCCGAGGCCGAGGACGGCGGCGCCCTCGAGGAACCCGGAGAGCTGGTCGGTGACCTCGGCCAGCCCGCCGCCGGTGAGGGCGACGTCGATGAACTGGTTGTGCATGCGCGAGGTCAGCGACAGCGCCTCGCTCTGCTTGCTGACCACCGCGCCGAGGACCTCGGAGAGGACCTCGTCCATGCGCACGCCGGCCGGCAGCGCCAGGACCGGGAAGCCGCGCCGGTCGGCCTCGGCGAGCACCTCGCCGGGGACCGGCGCCGGCCCCTCGGCGCGGCGGAACGCCAGCGCGGCGGTGCCCATCGAGACCAGCCGCTCGACCAGCGCCCGGCAGTTGGCGGGGTCGGCCGGGGGCAGCCGCGCGCCGAGGACGACGACGACGTCCGAGGCGGCGACGGCCAGGGGGTCGGCCGGGTCGTCGACGACCATGTGCCGCACCGGCCGGTCGAGCCCGTCCCGCCCGGCGACCACCGTCGTGCCGGCCAGCGCGGGCAGCCGGAGCGCCTCGGCCAGCGTGAGGCCCATCCGGTCGTGCCACGAAGTGCGCTCGGCGAACGGCTGTGGGAAGGTGGCACGCGCGGACTGCGCACTGCGACGGAACGCTACCGTCGAACTACGCTGCGTGGCGGCCGTGAGTGACGAATCACCCTGGGTCACGGGTCATCCCCCTTCAGTTGCCAAACAGACTGCCACATCCCGATCCGCTGTCAGGAGTGCCCGGTCGGCCGCTGCCATTCTTGGCAACTTCCGCCATACGAGGCCGCGCGACGCGCCGCATAGGTTCGTGACCAGGTTCACCGCAACCCGCTGGATGGTAGGCCGTCACCCCTGGTGGTGAGTGCCACCCCCTCCGTCGGGGAGCGAGGGACCCGGCGGGGGCCATCAGCACGGCGCTCCCGTCGACGCCTCCGCCGGAAGGGCCGCCATGCGCACCATCGACGAACTCACTGGCCCGGGTGGCCGCCGCACTCAGCCGGACGCGCCCCGCGGACGCGCCGCGCGTGCCGGGGTGCCCCTGATCCCCCTCCCCCGCGAGTCCGCCCAGGCCGCGGCCCGCACCGCCGTCCCCGCCCGCGCCGCCACCGCGGTCCCGGCCTCCGCCAGCACCGGCGTCGCCGAGCTGCTGCGCGGCCCGGTCCGCCCGGCGCGCGTGCTCATGAGCCTCCCGGCGGCCGTCTACCTGCAGGTGCAGAACGAGCGCGGCGGCGACGTGGTCGGCGTCCTCACCAGCGACGCCGCCCGGCTGCCGCTGGGCTGCGTGCTCTTCCGGCCGAGCAACGGCCGGCCCCTGGTCGCCCTGCCCACCGGCGCCCCGGCCGAGGTGGGTGGCGGCCGCATCGTGGTCGGCGACCTCGCGGTCAGCGCCGCCGCCTGGTGGGACCCGCGCCCCCGGCTGCCGCACGCCCGCCCGGCGCTGCTGCCCGAGGGCGTGCGCCAGCTGCGCAACGCGCTCTACGGCGAGGGCGTCCCGCACAGCGCCTTCACCCTCCCCGGCCTGCCCACCGGCCCCGGCGGCCCGCTCGCCGCGCTGCGCGGCGCCGTCCGCCGGGCCGACCTGGACGCGGCGCTGCGCACGGCGGCCCGGCTGATCGGGCTCGGCCCCGGCCTGACCCCGGCCGGTGACGACGTCATGGCCGGCACGATGGCCGGCCTGGTCCTCCTCGGGCACCCGGCCGCCGAGCGGTTCGCCGCCGGCGTCTACTCGCTGGCCGCCGGCCGCACCACCGAGCTGTCCCGGGCGCTGCTGCGGCACGCGGCCGCCGGGCGGGTCAGCGGCGAGTACGCCGCCGTCCTGCAGGGCCTGGTCGGCGAGCGGCCGCTGGGCCCGGCGATCGCCGGCCTGCTGGCCACCGGCTCGACCAGCGGCCGCGCGATGGCGCTGGGCCTGTGCACCGCGATCGACCTGGTGGACCGCACCACGCGCGTGCGCTGACGACCGCGGCCGACGGCCCCCCGACCCCGGCGGTCGGGGGGCCGTCGCCGTTCCGGGGACTGCTCACCCGCGCCGTGCGGTCGCCACCCGCGCGGGTGGTCGGCCGCTACGCGGGCAGCAGCGGGCCGAGGGCGTCCCACTGGGCGATGGGGCAGCCGTCCACCCGGGACAGCTGCCGGTCGACCGGCTCCCCGCGCCAGCGGCCGGTCACGTGCGCGGTCTGCGGGCCGCCGTACTGCTCGGTGCAGACGGCGTCGGCGGGCAGCGGCGCGAACGGGTCGTCGAGGCCCTCGAGGTGGGTGCAGGCCGCGGCCGCCGCCGGGTGGTCGCCGGCCACGCCGCCGCCGCACACCAGGGTCCAGGTCTGGGCCGGCGTGCCGTCGCCGCGGGCGAGCACCACCTCCAGCTGGTCGAGCTGCGCCGGGGCGCCCGCGTCCGGTCCTCCGTCGGCGCCGGCGCAGCCGGCCAGCAGGAGCGCGGCGAGCAGCAGCGGCGCGCGCACGGCTCAGATGCGCGACGCGTGGATCTTCGTGACCAGGATCGCGCGGGCGCCGAGCTCCCAGAGCTCGTCCATCAGCCGGTTGGTCTCGCCCTGGGGCACCATCGCGCGCACCGCCGACCAGCCCGGCGTCTGCAGCGGGCTGACCGTCGGCCCCTCCAGGCCGGGCGTGATCGCGGTGGCCTTCTCGAGCAGCTCGTTCGGGCAGTCGTAGTCGAGCATCACGTACTGCCGGGCCACCAGGACGCCGCGCAGCCGCCGGCGCAGCTGCGCCACGGCCGGGATCTCCTCGGCGCCCTCCCGGCGGACCAGGATCGCCTCGCTGCCCAGCACCGGCTCGCCGATGATCTGCAGGCCCGCCGCGCGCAGCGTCGTCCCGGTCTCGACGACGTCGCACACCGCGTCGGCCACGCCCAGCCGGCAGGCGGTCTCGACCGCGCCGTCGAGCTTGACCACCGCGGCCTTGATGCCGGCCTCGGCGAGGTGCCGCTGCAGCAGCACCGGGTAGGCGGTGGCGATCCGCTTGCCGGACAGCTGCTCGATGGTCGAGATGCCCGACTCCACCGGAACGGCGAAGCGGAACGACGAGCGCCCGAAGCCCAGCGGCATGACCTCGACCGCTGCCGGTCCCTCGCCGTCGGCCGGCGCGGTCTCCATGAGCATGTCGCGGCCGGTGATGCCGACGTCGAGCGTGCCGGAGGCGACGTACACGGCGATGTCCCGCGGCCGCAGGTAGAAGAACTCGGTGTCGCTCTCGGGGTCGTAGACGGCGAGGTCCTTGGTGCTGCGCCGCTGCCGGTAGCCGCTCTCGGCGAGCATCTCGGCCGCGGGCTCGCTCAGGACGCCCTTGTTGGGCACGGCGATGCGCAGCACGGGACGAACTCCTAACCGACGGGGATCACAGGTGAGCGTAGACGTCGTCGAGGGTGAGACCCCGCGCCAGCATGAGCACCTGCACCCGGTAGAGGAGCTGGCTGATCTCCTCCGCCGTCCGGTCGAGCGACTCGTGCTCGGCGGCCATCCACGACTCGGCGGCCTCCTCGACCACCTTCTTGCCCGCCGCGTGCACGCCGTCGCGGACGGCGGCGACGGTGCCCGAGGCCGGGTCCCCGGCGGCGACCTTGCCGGCCAGCTCGCCGAAGAGCTCGTCGAAGGTCTTCACGCGCGACCGTCCCCGGCCGGCGTGATCCGGAAGCCGGTGGGCCGGGCCGGGGTCCGCAGGTCGCGGAGCACCAGCGCGGTCCGCAGCGCCGCGATGGTGGCCTCCCAGCCCTTGTCCTCGGCCGAGCCGGGCAGCCCGGCCCGGTCGCGGGCCTGCTGCTCGTCGTCGGTGGTCAGGACGCCGTTGCCCACCGGCTTGCCGGCGTCGAGGGCGACCCGGGTGAGCCCGGCGGTGACCGAGTCGCAGACGTACTCGAAGTGCGGGGTGCCGCCGCGGACCACCACGCCGAGCGCGACGACGGCGTCGTGCCGCTCGGCCAGCGCCTGGGCGACGACCGGCAGCTCCACGGCCCCGGGCACCCGGACGACGGTCGGCGCCGCGACGCCGCTGGCCTCGGCGGCGGCCAGCGCCCGCCCGAGCAGGGAGTCGGTGATCTCGGCGTGCCAGGTGGTGGCCACGATGCCGACGGACAGGCCGGCGGCGTCGACCGGCTGGGCCTCCGGCGCTCCCTGGCCGCTCACAGCTGCTGCTCCTGCTGGCCGAGGGGCACGTCGGTGCCCGGGACGGTGTCGGCCGGGCCGGCCTCGGTCTCCGGCTCGATGATGTCGAGCAGGTGGCCCATGCGGTCGCGCTTGGTGCGCAGGTAGGCCAGGTTCTCCTGGGTGACGTGGCTGGGCAGCGGCACGCGGCCGACGATCTTCAGCCCGTAGCCCTCCAGCCCCGCGCGCTTGGCGGGGTTGTTGGTGAGCAGCCGCATGGTGTGCACCCCGAGGTCGACCAGGATCTGCGCGCCGGTGCCGTAGTCGCGGGCGTCGGCGGGCAGGCCCAGGTCGAGGTTGGCGTCGACGGTGTCCACGCCGGCGTCCTGCAGCTGGTAGGCCTGCAGCTTGTGCAGCAGGCCGATCCCCCGGCCCTCGTGCCCGCGGATGTAGAGCACGACGCCGCGGCCCTCCTGGGCGACCGCCTCCAGCGCGGCCTGCAGCTGGGGGCCGCAGTCGCAGCGCAGCGAGCCGAAGACGTCGCCGGTGAGGCACTCGGAGTGCACGCGGACGAGCACGTCCTCGCCGTCCCCGATGTCGCCCATGACGAACGCGACGTGCTCGCGGTTGTCGTAGCTGCTGGCGTAGCCGACCGCGGTGAAGGTGCCCGGCGCGAGCGGCACGGTCGCCTCGGCGACGCGCTCGACCAGCTTGTCGAAGCGCTTGCGGTAGGCGATCAGGTCGGCGATCGAGATGAGGCAGAGGTCGTGCTCGTCGGCGAAGACCCGCAGCTCGTCGGCCCGGGCCATGCCGGTGGGGTCCTTCTCGCTGACCATCTCGCACAGCGTCCCCGACGGCCGCAGCCCGGCCAGGACGGCGAGGTCGACCGCGGCCTCGGTGTGGCCCGGCCGGCGCAGCACGCCGCCGTCCTTGGCCCGCAGCGGCACGATGTGGCCCGGCCGCGACAGGTCGGCCGACGACGTCGACACGTCGGCGAGCAGGCGGATCGTGTGCGCGCGGTCGGCCGCCGAGATGCCGGTGGTGACGCCCTCGCGGGCGTCGACGGTCACCGTGTAGGCGGTGCCGCGGCGGTCCTGGTTGACCCGGAACATCGGCGGCAGGTCGAGCCGGTCGGCGTCGGCCTCGGTGAGCGCCACGCAGATGTAGCCCGAGGTGTAGCGGACCATGAAGGCCACCAGCTCGGGGGTGGCGAGCTCGGAGGCGAAGATCAGGTCGCCCTCGTTCTCGCGGTCCTCGTCGTCGACGACCACGACGGGCTTGCCGCTCTTGACCGCCGCGATGGCGTCCTCGATCGAGTCGAGCCGCGTGCCGCTCACCGCCGGGCCTCCAGCAGTCGTTCCACGTACTTCGCGATCACGTCGACCTCCAGGTTGACCGGGTCCCCCGGAGCGCGCGTGCCGAGCGTGGTCTCGCGCAGGGTGGTGGGGATGAGGCTGACCTCGAGCCAGGGCTCGGGGGCTGTGTCGGCTGACCCGCCCGCCGTCCCCAGCGGGCTGACCGCGCTGACGGTCAGCGAGACGCCGTCGACGGTGATCGAGCCCTTCTCGACGACGTAGCGGGCCAGCTGCGGCGGCACGGCGATCCGCACCACCTCCCAGTGCTCACCGGGGGTGCGGGAGACGACCGAGCCGACGCCGTCCACGTGGCCCTGTACCAGGTGCCCGCCGAGCCGGGTGTGCGCGGTCACCGCGCGCTCCAGGTTGACCGGGTCGCCCGCGCCGAGCGCGCCGAGGCTGCTGCGCGACAGGGTCTCGGCCATCACGTCGGTGCCCCACACCGCGGCGTCCCCGTCGGGGCGGACGTCGGTCACGGTCAGGCAGACGCCGTTGACCGCGATCGAGTCGCCGAGCGCGACGCCGTCCAGGACCTTGCGCGCCCGGATGGACAGGCGGACGGCGTCCGACTGCTCCTCGCGGACCAGCAGGGTGCCGACCTCCTCGACGATCCCGGTGAACACCTTCACGACCTCCCGTTCGCGCGCGCTGCGCCACCCTCAGTGTGCCGGGTGGGGCGCAGCAGGAGCTGCACGTCCCCGCCCAGCAGGGTGACGTCGACGACTTCCAGGGTCAGCGCGTCGGCGATCGTCCCGATTCCCAGGTCCCCCACCAGGGAGGGACCGGCCCCGAGCAGCTTCGCGGCGAGGTGGACGACGACCTCGTCGACCAGCCCGTCGCGGAGGAAGGCGGCGGCCAGCGTGGGGCCGCCCTCCAGCAGCACCCGCCGCACGTCGCGGGCGAACAGCTCGTCGAGGACGGCGCGCGGCGTCGCGGCGGCGGTGACCAGGGTGGGCGCGGCGTCGTCGAGGACGCGCGCGGTCCGCGGCAGCCGGCCGCGTCGGTCGACCACGACCCGCAGCGGCTGCCGGGGGGCGTTCCGGCCCCCGGCGTCGCGCACGGTCAGCTGCGGGTCGTCGGCCAGCGCCGTCCCGCCGCCGACGACCACGGCGTCGCAGGCGGCGCGGATCCGGTGCACCGCGGCGCGGGCCTCGGGGCCGGTGATCCAGCGGCTGGTGCCGTCGGCGGCGGCCACCCGGCCGTCGAGGGTGGCGCCCGCCTTCCACACCACCCGCGGGCGGTGCTCGCGGACGCCGGTGAGCCACGAGGCCAGCGCGCCGTCCTCCGCCTCGGCCTGCTCGACGGGCAGGACGACGTCGACCCCGGCGGCGCGCAGCCGGTCCGCGCCGCCGACGGCGAGCCGGGTGGGCTCGGGGACGGCGACGACGACGCGGGCGACGCCGGCAGCGATCAGGGCGTCGGAGCAGGGGCCGGTGCGGCCGGTGTGCGCGCACGGCTCGAGGGTGACGACGGCGGTGCCGCCCCGGGCGCGCCCGCCGGCCTGCGCCAGCGCGCGCACCTCGGCGTGCGGCCCGCCGGGCGGGGACGTGGCCCCCTCCCCCGCGACCGCGCCGTCGGCGTCCAGGACCACGGCCCCCACCGGCGGGTTGGGGCTGGTCGTGCCGAGCACGCCGAGCCCGAGCTCGCGGGCGCGCGCCATCGCGGCCCGCTCGGCCGGGGTGACCTCCACGGTCAGCCGCGGAACGCCGTGCTCGCCTGCGCGCGCAGCGCGGCGATCGCCTTGGCCGGGTCGTCGGCGCCGTAGACGGCGGAGCCCGCGACGAACACGTCGGCGCCGGCCGCGGCGGCCTGCTCGATGGTGTCGGCGTTGATGCCGCCGTCCACCTCGACGAACAGCTGCAGGTGGCCGCTCTGCACCAGCTCGCGCGCCCGGCGCACCTTCGGCAGCACCTCGGCCATGAACTCCTGGCCGCCGAAGCCGGGCTCGACGGTCATCACCAGCAGGGTGTCGAAGTCGGGCAGCACCTCGAGGACGTCGTCCAGCGGCGTCCCCGGCTTGATGGCGAGGCCGGCGAGCGCCCCCGCCGCGCGCAGGTCGCGGGCGACCGACCGCGGGTCGCCGGTGACCGCCTCGGCGTGGACCGTCACGTTGCGGGCGCCGGCCTCGGCGTAGCCCGGCGCCCAGCGCTCGGGCGCCTCGATCATCAGGTGGCAGTCCAGCGGCACCGGGCTGACCTCCTGGATCGCCCGGACCACCGGCAGACCCAGCGTCAGGTTCGGCACGAAGTGGTTGTCCATGACGTCCACGTGCAGCCAGTCGGCGTCGGCGACCCGCTGCGACTCCTCCGCCAGGCGCGCGAAGTCGGACGAGAGCAGGCTCGGCGCGATCAGGGGGGCACGGGACACGTCTGCCGAGTCTAGGTGCGGCCTGATCAGCTCCTGACCTAGCCTGCGCCCGTGACGGATGCGCAGTTCACCGGGGGCGTCGCGGCCCGGGTCGCCGCCCTGTGCCTCGACCGCCGCGGCCGCGTGGGCGACTGGACCATCTGCGGCCCCGCCGTCCGGGCGGGGCTGCTGCTGGACCTGGCGCTGGCCGGCCGGATCGAGCAGACCGCCGACAGCGTGGTCGTCGACGAGACCCCGACCGGGTTCGCCCCCGCCGACCGGCTGCTCGCCGCGATCGGTGCCGAGCCGGAGCGCTCGCTCGACGGCTGGCTGGACGAGCGCCGGATCGGGCTCCGCGACCTCGTCGAGGCCAACGTGGCCTCCGGGCGCTGGCACCGCCGGCGGTTGCGCTTCCGCCGGGACCGGTACGACGCGCCCGGCCGGGACGACGACCTGGACCGCGACCCCGCGCACCCGGACGGCACGTGGACGCCCGCCGACGCCTGCGTGACCGCCGTCGCGCAGGCCGCCGACCTGCTCAACCGCACCCGCCTCCCGTCGGAGCTGCCGTCCCCGGCGCTGGTGGCCGCCGGCGGGCCGGTCGCGTGGCTGTGCCAGGCCGTCGTCGAGCACCTGCACCGCACGAGCCGGCGGATGCACTCGCAGGCCGGCGCGCTCCGCGTCGGCGACGCGGGGCCCGGCTGAACCGTGCTCACCCCCGACGACCTGCGCACCGCCGCGGCGTGGGCGGGGCGGCGCTTCGCCCTGCTGCCCGACGCCGACCTCGCGCCGCCGGCCCCCGGGTGGACCGCCCGCCGCACGCTGGACCACCTGGTCGACACGATGGAGCTCTACGCCGCGCACGTCGGCACCCGCGCCACCGGCCGGCTCCCGCCGCCGCGGGACGGCGACCCGGGGGCCGGCCGCGCCGAGCTCGCCGCCCAGCTCGCCCTGCCGGCGGAGGAGCTGGCCCGGCTGCTCGACGGCATGGGCGACGACGAGCGGGCCTTCCACCCCTCCGGCCGGGCCGACCGCACCGGCTGGGTCGGGATGGCCTGCACCGAGCTGCTGGTGCACACGCGGGATGCGTGCGGCCCCGACCCGGTGGACGCGGCGCTCGAGCCGCTGGCCGCCGCCGTCGTCGACCGCGTGCTGCCGTGGACGCCGCCCGGTGCGGGGTGGGCGCGGTTGCTGCAGGCGACCGGCCGCGCGCCCCTGGGCGACGTGCCGCCCGCGGACGCCGACTGGTGGTGGCAGAGCGCGCCGCTCGCCGAGTGGGACGGCGCCCCGCGGCGCCGCACCAGCCCGCCCCAGTGGCGCTGAGCCCGGTTCCCGCCCCACCGGGATGCGCACGGGGAACGCAACGGCGGGCCGGGTGACGTCCCTCGTGCGCATCCCGGCGCCGGAGGTGGCGCTGCTCCCGTGAACGGTCAGTCGCGGTCTGGCAGGGCGGTCCACTGCGCCCAGGTCAGGTCGCGGCCGACGTAGCGGGGCGCGCGCAACGGCCACTCGCGGGCCAGCCAGGCCGGCACGAGTTCGTCGAGGGCGCGCTCGGTGTCGCTGCCGACCAGCCGGTCGACCACCCACCAGGAGACCTCCGCGTCGGCGTCGCCGGCCTTCTCCGGCGGGTCGACGTACACGCAGCCGAGCAGCTCCGACTCGTCGTCGGGGAAGAGCCCGTAGAGGAAGCTCTCGTGCGCGGCGATCTCCCGCGCGTGCCGGGCGAGGTCCTCGCGGTCCTGCTCGACGGTCATCGTCGCCGGCGGCCACCCCCAGGCCTCGCCGTAGGTGGCCC
This sequence comes from Geodermatophilus sp. SYSU D00691, assembly GCF_054050275.1. Taxonomy (NCBI): domain Bacteria; kingdom Bacillati; phylum Actinomycetota; class Actinomycetes; order Geodermatophilales; family Geodermatophilaceae; genus Geodermatophilus; species Geodermatophilus sp. SYSU D00691. The sequence continues at coordinate 105,564 of NZ_JBJGYZ010000006.1, read as the reverse complement.
ACAGCCGCTCGCGCGAGCCCATCACGGCCGGATGGTCGATGTCGGTGTCCGCGTCGCTCATCGGGCGCAGGTGCTCCCCGGTGGGCAGGTCGACGCGGAGGGGGTGCTCCCACCCCTCGGGCAGCCACGGCACGGGGGGCACCGTAGCGGTCAGGTGGTCCGGCGGAGCAGGGCCATGAACATGGCGTCGGTGCCGTGCCGGTGCGGCCACAGCTGCGCGTACCGGCCGCGCTCTATGCCGGGCACCTCGGGGAACAGCGGCGCGACCGGCAGCACCTCGACGTCGTCCCGCCCGGCCGCGGCGTGGACCACGGCGGCGGTCTCGGCGGTGTGCGGCGAGCAGGTCACGTACGCCACGACGCCGCCGGGCCGGACCGAGCGCAGCGCGCCGGCCAGCAGCTCGGTCTGCAGCTCGGCCAGCGGGCCGACGTCGTCGGGCGTCCGCCGCCACCGCACCTCGGGCCGGCGGCGCAGCGCGCCGAGACCGGTGCACGGGGCGTCGAGCAGGACGCGGTCGAAGGACGCCTCCGGCCACGGCGGCTGCCGGCCGTCGGCCACCTCCACCGCGACGTCGTCGGCGCCGGCGAGGGCCCGGCGGACCAGGTCGGCCCGGTGCGGGGCGCGGTCGGCGGCGGTCAGCCGCACGCCGGGCGGGCGGACGGCGGCGAGCAGCCCCGCCTTGCCGCCCGGGCCGGCGCACATGTCCAGCCAGGCGCGGTCGGGCCCCTCCAGCGGGGCCCGGGTCAGCGCGAGCGCGGCGAGCTGGCTGCCCTCGTCCTGCACCGCGGCGGCGCCGTCGCGCACCGCGGCCAGCCGGCCGGGGTCACCGCCGTGCAGCCGGACGGCGAACGGCGACCACGGCCCCGGCTCGCCGCCGGACTGCGCCAGGAGCTCCTCACGGGAGATCCGCCGGGCCGCGAGGTGCACCTCGGGCGCGGCGTCGTCGGCCAGCAGCGCCGCCTCCAGTTCCGCGTCGTCGAGGGGGTCGCCCCCGAGGGCCTCCCGCCAGGCCCGCACGATCCACAGCGGGTGGTCGGTGGCCAGCCCGAGCCGCTCGTCGCCGCCGGCGCCGAGCTCCGCGAGCCACGCCGCCCGGTCGCCCCCCGCGGCCACCCTGCGCAGCACCGCGTTGACCAGGCCGGAGGCGCCGGGACCGACGATCGCCCGGGTCAGGTCGACGGTGGTGTCGACGGCGGCGTGCGCGGGGACGCGCAGGTCGATCAGCTGGTAGGCGCCCAGCCGCAGCAGGTCGAGCACGCGGGGGTCGAGGTCGGCCAGCGGCCGGTCGACCAGCCGGGCGAGGATCGCGTCGAGCGTGCCCTGCGCGCGCAGTGCCCCGTAGGCGAGCTGCGTGGTGAAGGCGGCGTCGCGCGGCTCCAGCTGCCGCTCGCGCAGCAGCTGCGGCAGCAGCAGGTTGGCGTAGGCGTCGCGGGAGGTGACGGCGTCCAGCACGTCGTAGGCGGTCAGCCGGGCGCCGTCGAGCTCCCGGCGCGGGACCGGCCGGCGGGGCCGCCGTCCCGACCTCGGACCGCCGCCGGGACGACGGGGCGGGCCGCTCATGCGAGCCGCTCCCCCGCCTCCGGGCGCGCCCCGCGGGCCCAGTCGGCGGCCGGCAGCACGCGCTTGCCCGCCGGCTGCACCTCGCCGAGCCGGACCGGGGCCGAGCCGGTGCCGACCAGCACGTGCTTGCCCACCGCCAGCTCCCCCGGCGCGAGCGCGGGGCCGTCGGCGACCGGCTCGACCGGGCCGACCCGCAGCCGCTCGCCGCGCCAGGTGGTCCACGCCCCGGGCGCGGGCGTGACGCCGCGGACCCGCCGGTCGACCACGTGCGCCGGCAGCGCCCAGTCGACGCGGGCGTCGGCGGTCTCGATCCGCGGGGCGAGGCTGACGCCGTCGGCCGGCTGGGGCTGCGCCTCCAGGGCGCCGGCCGCGATGCCGTCGAGCGTGGCCACGAGGAGCCGGGCCCCGCTGACCGCGAGCCGCGCGAGCAGGTCACCGGCGGTGTCGCGCGGGCCGATCGGCTCGGTCAGCGTGCCGAACACCGGCCCGGTGTCCAGCCCCTTCTCGATGAGGAAGGTCGAGGCGCCGGTGACGTCGTCGCCGGCCATGATCGCGTGCTGCACCGGCGCCGCCCCGCGCCAGGCCGGCAGCACGGAGAAGTGCAGGTTGACCCAGCCGTGCCGGGGGATCTCCAGGGCCGGCACGGGGATCAGCGCGCCGTAGGCGACCACCGGCACGCAGTCGACGGCGAGCCCGGCGAGCTGCGCCTGGAACTCCGGGTCCTTGGGCGAGGCCGGCTGCAGCACGGGCACGCCGGCGGCGTCGGCCCGCTCCGCGACCGGTGAGCGGCTCACCCGGCGGCCGCGGCCGGCCGGGGCGTCGGGCCGGGTGAGGACGGCGACGACCTCGTGGTCGGAGGCGAGCAGCGCCTCCAGCGAGGGGACGGCGGGCGCCGGCGTCCCGGCGAAGACGAGCCTCAGTGCGGGCTCACCTTCACCACCGGCACGGGCTCGCCGGCCGGCTGGTAGGCCTGCTCCCCGGCCCACTCCGCGTCGCGCAGCACGGCCAGCGCGGCCTCGCGGGCCTCGGCGTCGAGCCGGTCGACGAAGAGGACGCCGTCGAGGTGGTCGACCTCGTGCTGCACCGCCCGGGCCAGCATGTGCGAGCCCTCGACCCGGACCGGCTCGCCGTGCACGTTCCACCCGGTGGCGGCGACGTAGAGGTGCCGGCGGCAGTCGAACCGGAAGCCCGGGATGGACAGGCAGCCCTCGGGGTCGATCTGCTCCTCGTCGCCGACCGCGGTCACCTCGGGGTTGACCAGGTGCCCGACCTCGCCGTCGACGTACCAGGTGAACACGCGCAGGCCCACGCCGATCTGCGGGGCCGCGAGGCCGGCGCCGCCGGCGGCGTGCATGGTGTCGGTCAGGTCGGCGACGAGCTGGCGCAGCTCGGCGTCGAAGTCGACGACCTCCTCGGCCCTGCGGCGCAGGACGGGGTCGCCCATCAGGCGGATCGGGGTGACGCTCACCGATCCAGGGTAAGCGGGCCGCTCCCTACCCCAGCGCGGCGGCCACGGCCGCCTCGACGTGCAGCTGCGTCGTCGGGAACACCGGCAGGTCGACGTCGCCGGCCCCGAGCAGCAGCTCGATCTCGGTGCAGCCCAGCACGACCCCCTCGGCACCCCGGCCGGCCAGCCGGCCGACGACGTCGCGGTAGAACTGCCGCGACTCCTCCCGGACGACGCCGAGGCAGAGCTCCTCGTAGATGACCCGGTGCACCTCGGCGCGGTCCTCGTCCCCGGGGACGAGCACCTGGAGGCCGTGCGCGGCCATCCGCTCGACCAGGAACGGCTGCTCCATCGTGAACGCGGTGCCGAGCAGCCCGACCCGGGTGAGCCCGGTCGCCCGGACCGCCGCGGCGGTCACGTCGCCGATGTGCAGCAGCGGGACGCCGAGGACGTCGGTCAGCGCGTCGGCGACCCGGTGCATGGTGTTGGTGCAGAGCAGGACGAGCTCGGCGCCGGCGGCCTCGACCGCCTTCGCGTCGGCGGCCAGCAGCTCCCCGGCCCGGGCCCAGTCGCCGCTCACCTGCAGCCGCTCGATCTCGGCGAAGTCGACCGACAGCAGCACGCAGCGCGCCGAGTGCAGCCCGCCCAGCCGGTCGCGCACCCCCTCGTTGAGCAGCCGGTAGTACAGGGCGCTGCTCTCCCAGCTCATCCCGCCGAGCAGTCCGATCGTCCTCACCGGCGCATCACACCAGATCCAGGGGGTCCAGCTGGACCCGCACGTGCTCGGCGACCTTCTTCGCGCTGCGCACGCCCTGCACCTCGGCCAGCGCCCGGGCCAGCGCCAGGCCCTCGCCGCGGGGCACGCGCACCAGGTAGCGCTCGCGCTCGTCGTCCTGGCCCGGCCGCGGCGGCTCGGGGACGGGACCCAGCAGCTCGGCGTCGGCGGGCAGCCGGGCGGCGTCGAGGAACTCGGCCACCGCCGCGGGCGTGCCCGAGACCGCGGCCATGCGGGTGACCGGCGGGAAGCCGAGCTCGCGGCGGTCGGCGAGCTCGCGCTCGGCCAGCCAGGCGGGGTCCCAGCGGACCAGCGCCTGGACGACGGGGTGCGCGGCGTCGGCGGCGACCACGACCTGCCCGCCGGCGCGCACCAGCGTCGCCGCGTTCATCCAGCGGCGCAGGGTCTCCTCCCCCGCCCGCAGGTCGGCCCGCCCGAGCAGCGCCCAGGAGTCGAGCAGCAGCGCGGCCCCGTACCCGCCCTCGGCGACCGGCTCGGCGCCGGGTGTGGCGACGACGACGGCCGGGCCGCCGGGGACGGTCGCCAGCACCCCGGAGCCGCGGCCCGAGACCCGCACGGTCGCCCCCGCGAAGGCGCGGCCCAGCTCCTCGGCGGTGCGCGCGGCCCCGACGACGGAGGCGCGCAGCTTGGTGTGGTGGCAGTGCGGGCAGTCGAAGGTGGCGGCCGGGCGGGCGCACCAGCGGCAGGCCGGCACCCGCGAGCCGCCGGGCCCGGGCGTGGCGGAGATGCCCAGGGGCCCGGAGCAGACCGCGCAGCGCGCCGGCGCCCGGCAGCGGGCGCAGGACAGGCCGGGCGCGTAGCCGGCCCGCGGCACCTGCACGAGCACCGGGGCACCGTCGGCCAGCGCCTGCCGCGCCACCCGGTGGGCCAGGCTGGGCAGCCGGGCGGTCCGCGCGGCGGGGTCGCGGGCGAGCTCGGCGTCCTCGCCCAGGGCCTGCACCCGCGGCGCGGCGGCGCGCAGCGTCGCCCGGTCGGCGACGAGCTCGTGCGCCCAGCCGGACTCGACGAGCAGCGCCGCCTCGGCGGTGCGCGCCGTCGCCGCGAGCACGGCCGCGCACGAGGCCAGGTGCGAGCGGTGCACCAGCACGTCGCGGGCGTGCGCGTAGGGCGCCCGGGGCTCGGCGTGCAGGTCGTCGCCGTCGTCCCAGATCGCCACCAGCCCGAGGTCGGCGACCGGGGCCAGCGCCGCCGCGCGGGTGCCGAGGACGACCTTCGCCGTGCCCCGCGCGGCCTCGAGGAACCGGCGGTAGCGGGTGTCCGGGGCGGCGTCGGCCCGCAGGACGACGAACGAGCCCGTCGGCAGCACCCGGTCGGCCGCGGCCTCCAGCCGGTCGAGGTCCTTGCCGTCGGGGACGACGACGAGCGCGCCGCGGTCGCCGGAGAGCGCCGCGCGGCACAGCTCGGCCAGCCGGGTCGGCCAGTCCTCGCCGGGCAGCGACGTCCAGACCGCGCGGGCCGGGGCGCCGGAGGCGATGGCGTCGAGCAGCATCGGCCCCGTCGGGTACCGGGCGAAGCCGGCCGGGTCGGGCGGCTCCGGGAGCGGCGGCGGGTCGGCCGGCGGCCGCTTCTCGGCCGACGCCCGGCGCGGCGGGACCGCCAGCCGCAGCACGTCGGTCACCGTGCCGCCCCACCGGTCGGCGACCGACCGGGCCAGCGCGGCCACCTCGGGGGTGAGCACCGGCTCGGGCGAGACCACCTTGGCCAGCGGCGCCAGCCTGCCCGTGTGCTCGGTGGAGTCGCCGAGCTCGAGCACGAACCCGTCGACCAGCTGCCCGGCGAAGCGCACCCGCACCCGGCACCCGGGCCGGACCTGCTCGGCGAGCTCGTCGGGGACGGCGTAGTCGAACGGCCGGTCGAGGTGGGCCAGGGGCACGTCGACGACGACTCGGGCCACCCGCGCGTGGCGGGTGCCCGGGTCGGCGTCGGTGGTCTCGACCGCGGTCAGCGGGGTCTCCGTTCGGGCCGGGAGCGGTGGTCCGGCCCAGTGTCGCCCCGGCTGACGACGATCCTGCGCGCGCTTAGGCCCCGACCGCCGAGCGCAGCGCGTCGGCGCGGTCCACCCGCTCCCACGGGACGTCGAGGTCGGTGCGGCCGAAGTGGCCGTAGGCGGCGGTCGGCTTGTAGATCGGCCGCAGCAGGTCGAGGTCGCGCACGATCGCACCCGGGCGGAGGTCGAACACCGAGGTGATCGCCTTCTCCAGGACCTCGTCGGCCACCGTGCCGGTGCCGAACGTCTCGACGAACAGGCCGACCGGGTGGGCGGCACCGATGGCGTAGGCGACCTGCACCTCGCAGCGCTTCGCCAGCCCCGCGGCGACCACGTTCTTGGCCACCCAGCGCATCGCGTAGGCCGCCGAGCGGTCCACCTTCGACGGGTCCTTCCCCGAGAAGGCGCCGCCGCCGTGCCGCGCCATGCCGCCGTAGGTGTCCACGATGATCTTGCGGCCGGTGAGGCCGGCGTCGCCCATCGGGCCACCGATGACGAACTTGCCGGTGGGGTTCACCAGCAGCCGGTAACCGTCGGTGGGCAGGTTGAGCGCCGCCAACTCGGGCTCGACCACCAGCTCGCGCACGTCGGGGGCGAGCAGCTGCTCGATCGAGATGTCCTCGGCGTGCTGCGAGGAGACGACGACCGTGTCGACGGCGACCGGCCGGTCGTCCTCGTAGACCACCGTCACCTGCGTCTTGCCGTCCGGGCGCAGATAGGGGACGGAGCCGTCCTTGCGCACCGCGGACAGCCGCCGGGCCAGGCGGTGGGCCAGCGCGATCGGCAGCGGCATGAGCTCGGGGGTCTCATCGGTCGCGTAGCCGAACATCAGGCCCTGGTCGCCCGCGCCCTGCCGCTCGATCTCGTCCTCGGCCGAGCCGGAGGTGCGGGCCTCGTAGGCGGTGTCGACGCCCTGGGCGATGTCCGGGGACTGCTGACCGATGGAGACGCTCACGCCGCAGGAGGCACCGTCGAAGCCCTTGCGCGAGGAGTCGTAGCCGATCCCGAGGATGGTCTGCCGGACGATCTCGGCGATCTCGACGTAGCCGTTGGTGGTCACCTCCCCGGCGATGTGCACCTGGCCGGTGGTGATGAGGGTCTCGACGGCGACCCGGCTGCGCGGGTCCTGCTCGAGCATCGCGTCCAGGATCGAGTCGCTGATCTGGTCGGCGATCTTGTCGGGGTGGCCCTCGGTCACCGACTCGGACGTGAAGAGACGGCGTGCCACTCGGAACTCCTCGGGTCGTCGGACGGGTGCGGCGGCAACCCGGCGTGCGCAACGTTACCGGCGCAGTGGGCGGGGTCGGTGATCAGCCGTCGGCAGGGGCGGGCAGGCGGCCGCCGACCGCGGCCCAGATCCCCGCGGCGACGGCGTCCTTGCTGCCCCGCGGGATGTCGGTCGCGGCGCCGTCGGCGGCCAGCACGACGGCGGCGTTGTCGGGCCGGCCGAACGCCTGGCCGGCGGAGACGTCGTTGACGACGAGCAGGTCGCAGCCCTTGCGGGCCAGCTTCGCGCGGCCGTGGGCCAGCACGTCGCCGTCGGCGTCGCCGGTCTCGGCGGCGAAGCCCACCACGAGCTGACCGGGCGCCCGCGAGCCGACCAGCTCGGCGAGGACGTCGGGGTTGCGCACCAGGGGCACCGAGGTGGGCTCCCCGGCGGTGCCCTTCTTCATCTTGGTGGCGGCCACCGTCTCGGGGCGGAAGTCGGCGACGGCGGCGGTCATGACGACGACGTCGGCGTCCTTGGCCTCGGCCAGCACCGCGGTGCGCAGCTCCTCCGCCGTCCCGACCGGGACGACGCGGACGCCGAACGGCGCGGGCAGGTCGACGTTGGCGGCGACCAGCACGACCTCGGCGCCGCGCGCGGCGGCGACCCGGGCCAGCGCCCAGCCCTGCTTGCCCGAGGAGCGGTTGCCGAGGTAGCGCACGGGGTCCAGCGGCTCGCGGGTGCCGCCGGCGCTGATGACGACCCGGCGCCCGGCCAGGTCGGGGGCGAGCGCGGCGGCCCCCTGCTCGAGGACGACCAGCGCGAGGGCGGCGATGTCGGCGGGCTCGGGCAGCCGGCCGGGGCCGGAGTCGGGGCCGGTGAGCCGGCCCACGGCGGGCGGCAGGACGACGGCGCCGCGGCGGCGCAGTGTGGCGACGTTGTCCTGGGTGGCCGGGTGCAGCCACATCTCGGTGTGCATCGCGGGGGCGAACACGACCGGGCAGTGCGCGGTGAGCAGGGTCGCGGTGAGCAGGTCGTCGGCGCGGCCGGCCGCGGCGCGGGCGAGCAGGTCGGCGGTGGCCGGGGCGACGACGACGAGGTCGGCGGTCTGGCCGATGCGCACGTGCGCCACCTCGGGCACGTCGTCCCAGACGTCGGTGGTGACCGGGTTGCCGGACAGCGCCTCGAACGTGGCGGCGCCGACGAAGTGCAGGGCGCCCGGGGTGGGGACGACGCGGACGTCGTGCCCCGCCTCGGTGAACTGGCGGAGGAGCAGGGCGGCCTTGTACGCGGCCACGCCGCCGCTGACGCCCAGCACGATGCGACTCACGCCGTCCATCCTCCCGACACGACAACGCACCCGGCAGGAGCTGCCGGGTGCGTTCTCACCCATTGGGGTGCTGGAACGGCCCCCTTGCAGGGTCCCGCCGCGAGCCTGCGAGCGGTGGGGGCAAGGGGGTCCTTTGTCAGTTCTCGCCCGCGGTGTGGGTGAGCAGACCCTCGTTGATCTCGCGCAGGGCGATCGAGAGGGGCTTCTCCTGCGGGGCGGTGTCGACCAGGGGGCCGACGTACTCGAGCAGGCCCTCGGAGAGCTGGCTGTAGTAGGCGTTGATCTGCCGCGCGCGCTTGGCGGCGAAGATCACCAGGCCGTACTTGCTGCTGGTGCGCTCGAGCAGCTCGTCGATCGGCGGGTTGGTGATGCCCTCGGGGTGGGGTGCGACTCCGGACACGTGCGGGCGAGCTCCTCAGTCGGTGGTGGGAGCGCCGCTGCCCTGGCACAGGCCGGGCGCAGGCGCAGTCAGCAAGCCTACCAACTCGTCGGCGGCCCTGGCCACGTCGTCGTTGACGACCACCACGTCGAACTCCCCCGCGGCGTCCAGCTCGGCCTGCGCGATGGCCAGCCGGCGCTCCTGGACGGCGGCCGGTTCCGACCCGCGGCCGGCCAGCCGGCTGACCAGCTCCGACCAGGACGGCGGGGCGAGGAACACCAGCTGGGCCTCCGGCTCGCGGGCGCGGACCTGGCGCGCGCCCTGCAGCTCGATCTCCAGCAGGGCCGGCGCCCCGGCCGCGAGCCGTGCGCGGACCGGGGCGGCCGGGGTGCCGTAGCGGTTGCCTGCGTACTCGGCCCACTCGAGCAGGCCGTCCTCGGCGATCAGCCGGTCGAACTCCGCGTCGTCGACGAAGTGGTAGTGCACGCCGTCGACCTCGCCGGCGCGGCGGGCCCGCGTGGTGGCCGACACCGACACCCACACGTCGGGGTGGCGCCGCCGGACCTCCGCGATCACGGTGCCCTTGCCCACCCCGGAGGGGCCGGAGAGCACGGTGAGCCGTGCCGGGGTGCGTTCTGCCACGCGTCGAGTCTCTTACGCGGGGTCGGCCACCGGTCGCCCGGGGGTGGCAGGGCTCAGGAGGAGACCTTGTCCCCGCCGAACTCGGCCTCCAGCGCCTTGCGCTGGTTGGCGCCGAGGCCCCGCACGCGGCGGGTCGGCGAGATCTCCAGCCGTTCCATGATCTTGGCCGCCCGCGCCTTGCCCACGCCGGGGAGGGACTCGAGCACGGCGGAGACGCGCATCTTGCCGATCACCTCGTCGGTCTCGCCCTTCTTCAGGACGTCGCCGACCGTGGCGCCCTTGCTCTTGAGCTGCTCGCGGAGTTCGGCGCGGGCCTTGCGGGCCGCGGCGGCCTTCTCGAGAGCGGCGGCACGTTGCTCGGGGGACAGGGAGGGGAGAGGCATGGTTGCGACCCAATCGTGTCGTCGCCGGCGATCTGGACCCGGCGGGTCGGGTGGTGCTTCTTTCGGTGCCGGGCACGCCGTTGCGGGCCCGGCGATCAACCTAGTTCCCGGCATATGCGCTGGTCACGCGCCCTCTGGCGAAGATCGTCGACGGATTCGGCCGGTTCGTTCACCCGTCGTTCCCGCATTCGGTGACGGATAGTCATCTGCGCTGGTCAGCGGGATTCTGGACGCTTGCGTTCCGTAGTGGTTGCAACCTGCACCGGTTCGACACGCCGGTTGCGACACGCCGAGGGGTGATCCGGCGGTGACCGAGGAGCGGCTCTGAGCAGGGACTTTGGACCCGCTCCACCCACTCGCGGCGGGCGGGCGAGCAGGCGTCAGGGGCGCGCCAGCTCGTCGGCCCAGCGGTCGGCGGCGGCCCGCAGCGCCGCGGCGTCCGGCCCGGCGGCGAGCACGTCGCGCGAGACGGTCGGGACGACGGCGGGGTCGCGGCCGAACAGGCGCCGGAGGCCGGCCACCGAGCCCCCCTGCGCGCCCAGGCCGGGGGCCAGGACCGGCCCGCCGAGGCCGGTCAGGTCGACGTCCAGCTCGGGCAGCGTGGCCCCCACGACCAGGCCGAACGAGCCCGAGCCGTCCTCGGCGTTCCACGCCCGCACGGTGTCGACGACCACCTGCGCGGCCGACCGCTCCCCCACCAAGGCGTGCTGCAGCGTGCCGGCGTCGGGGTTGGAGGTGCGGGCCAGCACGAACAGCCCGCCGCCGCAGCGCCGGGCGGTCTCCACGGCCGGCTGCAGGGAGCCCGGGCCGAGGAAGGGGCTGACGGTCATCGCGTCGACGGCGAGCGGGTGCGCCGGGTCGAGGTAGTCGGCGTAGGCGTCCATCGTCGAGCCGATGTCGCCGCGCTTGGCGTCGAGCAGCACCAGCGCCCCGGCGGCCCGGGCCCGCGGGACGGCGTCCTCCAGGACGGCCAGGCCGCGCGAGCCGTGCCGCTCGTAGAACGCCAGCTGGGGCTTGAGGACGGCGACGTGCCCGGCGAGCGCGTCGACGACCGCGTCGGTGAACCGGGCCAGGCCCTCGGGGCTGTCGGGCAGCCCCCACCTCGCCAGCAGCGGCACGTGCGGGTCGATGCCCACGCACAGCGGCCCGCGGGCGGCCACGGCCTCGGCCAGCCGCTGCCCGAAGCTCATCGGTGCGCGTACCCGACGGCGTCGGCCAGCGAGCCGAACCCGCGGGCGGCGAGCGCCTGCTCGAGCTCGGCGTGCACCCGGGCGACGGCGGACGGGTCGTTGAACACCGCCGTCCCGACGCTGACGGCGCTCGCCCCGGCGAGGACGAACTGCAGGGCGTCCAGGCCGGTGCGGATGCCGCCCATGCCGAGGACCGGCACCTCGGGCAGCGCCTGGTGCACCTGCCAGACGCAGCGCAGCGCCACCGGGCGGATCGCCGGGCCGGACAGCCCGCCGGTGACCCCGCCGAGGACCGGCTTCATCGTGTCGGGGTCGATGACCAGCCCGAGCAGGGTGTTGATCATCGAGAGCCCGTCCGCGCCCGCGTCGGCGACCGACCGGGCGACCGCGACGATGTCGGTGACGTCGGGGCTGAGCTTGGCGTAGACCGGCTGCGCCGGGTCGGCCGCCTCCCGCACCGCCCGCACGACGTCGTGCGCCGCCACGGGGTCGCAGGCGAACACCTCGCCGCGGCTCTCCACGTTCGGGCAGCTGATGTTGACCTCGAGGCCGAGGACGCCGGGGACGCCGGCGAGGCGGCGGGCCAGCTCGGCGAAGTCCTCGACGCGGGTGCCGGCGATCGAGACGAACGAGCGCACCCCGCGCTCGGCCAGCCACGGGAGCTCGTCGGCGAGCAGGCCGTCGATGCCGGGACCCTGCAGGCCGATCGAGTTGAGCATCCCGCTCGGGGTCTCGGCCATCCGCGGCGTGGGCCGGCCGGAGCGCGGGCGCAGCTGCACCGACTTGGTGACCACCGCCCCGATGGCGGTGAGGTCGACGAACGGCTCGAGCTCCCGGCCGAACGACGAGCAGCCCGACGCCGTGAGCACCGGGCTCGGGATCTCGGCCTTGCCCAGCCAGGTGGTCATGTCGACGGCGGTCATGCCGGCAGCACCCCCATCGCGTCGGCGCCCACGACGTCGGCGGGCAGCGAACCGACGTCGGCGAAGCGCACCCGGTCGCCGCCGAACACCGGCCCCTCGGTGCAGGAGCGGGTGAAGCGGCTGCGGCCGTCGGCGCCGATCACCGGCAGCACGCAGGTCATGCAGACCCCGATCCCGCAGGCCATGGCCTCCTCGACGGCGACGTACGAGGGCAGCCCCCGTGCGCTCGCCGCCCCGGCCACCGCCCGCAGCATCGGCATCGGCCCGCAGGCGTAGACGACGCCGGCGTCGGCGAGCCGTTCGTCGACCGCGACCGTGACCAGGCCCTGCCGCCCGGCGCTGCCGTCGTCGGTGGTGACGACGACCTCGGCCCCGGCGGCGGCCAGCTCGTCGAGGGAGCACAGCCGGTCGGCCGAGGCCGCCCCGGCGACGGCGGCCACCCGTGAGCCGCGGCCGGCCAGCAGCGCGGCGAGGCCGACCAGCGCCGCGGCGCCGTAGCCGCCGCCCACGAGCAGGGCGGGCGTGCCGGGGTCGGGCAGCGGGAACGGCCGGCCCAGCGGGCCGATCACGTCGACGGTGTCCCCGGGCTGCAGCTGCGCCAGCCAGGTCGAACCGGCGCCGTGCGGCGCGACGACGACGGTGACCCGGCCGTCGCCGGTGCCGGCGATGGCGATGGAGCGGCGCAGCAGCGCGGCCGACAGCGGCCCGCCGACGGCGAAGGCGACGAACTGGCCGGGTTCGGCGGCCGCCGCGATCTCCGGGGCGTCGAGGGTCAGCTCCACGTAGGCGGCCACCGGTCGGCGGCCGACGACCTCGACCACCCGCTGCACGGGCGGGTTCGCCGCCGGCTCCGCCGGCCGGGTGAGCAGCCCGCTCACGGCCGCCGCCCGTCCAGGGAGGCGGCGAGGCCGGCGTGGACCTCCTGCAGGCTGCGCACGCCCAGCGCACCGGCCCGCAGCGCCTCCACCGCCTGCACCGCCGCGGCGATGCCCTGCACCGTGGTCATGCACGGGATCCCGGCGGTGACGGCGGCCGTGCGGATCTCGTAACCGTCCAGCCGCGGCCCGCTGTTGCCCGGGGCGCCGAACGGCGTGTTCATGACCAGGTCCACGTCGCCGGCCTGGATGCGCTCCACGACGTTGCCCGGGCCCTCGCTGTACTTGCCGACGACCTCGCAGGTCACCCCGTTGCGGCGCAGCACCTGGGCGGTGCCCGACGTGGCGAGGACCTCGAAGCCGAGGTCGGCCAGCCGCTTGACCGGGAAGATCGCCGAGCGCTTGTCGCGGTTGGCCAGCGACACGAACACCGTGCCCGAGGTGGGCAGCTCCCCGTAGACGGCGGCCTGCGACTTGGCGAACGCCGTCCCGAAGCCGGTGTCGAGCCCCATGACCTCGCCGGTGGACTTCATCTCCGGGCCGAGCACGGTGTCGACGTTGTGCCCCTCGACGGTGCGGAACCGGTGGAACGGCAGCACCGCCTCCTTGACCGCGATCGGCATGTCCTCGGGCAGGTCGGCGCCGTCGCCGGTGGCCGGCAGCACACCGGCCGCGCGCAGTTCGGCGATCGACTCCCCCACCGAGATCCGGGCCGCGGCCTTGGCCAGCTGCACCGCGGTCGCCTTGGACACGAACGGCACCGTCCGGCTGGCCCGCGGGTTGGCCTCGAGCACGTAGAGGACGTCGTCCTTGACCGCGTACTGGACGTTCATGAGGCCGCGCACGCCGATCCGCGCGGCCAGCTTCTCGGTGGCCGCGCGGATGCGGACCAGGTCGCCCGAGCCGAGCGTGATCGGCGGCAGCGCGCACGCCGAGTCCCCGGAGTGGATGCCGGCCTCCTCGATGTGCTCCATGACGCCGCCGAGGTAGAGCTCGGTGCCGTCGTAGAGGGCGTCGACGTCGATCTCGACGGCGTCCTCCAGGAACCGGTCGACCAGCACCGGGTGCTTCGGGCTGACGTCGGTGGCCTTGGCGATGTAGCTCTCCAGCGTGGCGTCGTCGTAGACGATCTCCATGCCCCGCCCGCCGAGCACGTACGACGGGCGCACCAGCACGGGGTAGCCGATCGCCGCGGCGATCTCCCGCGCCTCGGGGAACGCCGTGGCGGTGCCGTGCTTGGGCGCGAGCAGGCCGGTGTCGGCCAGCACGCGGGAGAAGGCGCCGCGGTCCTCGGCGGCGTCGATCGCCTCGGGCGCCGTCCCCAGCACCGGGACGCCGGCGTCCTTGAGCCGCTGCGCCAGGCCCAGCGGGGTCTGCCCGCCGAGGGTGCAGATGACGCCGGCCACCGGGCCGGCGGCGCGCTCGGCCTCGACCACCTCGAGGACGTCCTCGAAGGTCAGCGGCTCGAAGTAGAGCCGGTCGGCGGTGTCGTAGTCGGTCGAGACGGTCTCGGGGTTGCAGTTGACCATCACGGCCTCGTAGCCGGCGTCCTTGAGCGCCATGACCGCGTGCACGCACGAGTAGTCGAACTCGATGCCCTGCCCGATCCGGTTGGGCCCGGAGCCGAAGATGAGCACCGCCGGCTTCTCGCGCGGCTCGACCTCGGTCTCCTCGTCGTAGGACGAGTAGTGGTACGGCGTGCGGGCGGCGAACTCGGCCGCGCAGGTGTCGACGGTCTTGTAGACCGGCCGGACGCCGAGGCGCCAGCGCAGCCGCCGGACGCCGTCCTCCCCCGCCAGCTCCGGCCGCAGCGCCGCGACCTGCCGGTCGGACAGGCCGTGCCGCTTGGCCTTGCGCAGCAGCGCCCCGGTGAGCGCCGGGGCGTCGCGCACCTCGTCGCCGACCTCCTGGACCAGCGCGATCTGGTCGACGAACCAGGGGTCGAAACCGCTGGCCTCGGCGACCTGCTCGACGCTCGCGCCGGCCGCCAGCGCCCGCTCGGCGAGGTAGAGCCGGCCGTCGACCGGGGTGCGCAGCTGCTCGAGCAGCTCGGCGGGGTCGGCGTCGGGGTCCTCGGCGCCGGTCCAGAAGCCGGCCACCGACGTCTCGGTGGACCGCATCGCCTTGCCCAGCGCCTCGGGGAAGTTGCGCCCCAGGGCCATGATCTCGCCGACGCTCTTCATCGTCGTCGTCAGCCGCGGGTCGGCGCCGGGGAACTTCTCGAACGCGAACCGCGGGATCTTGACCACGACGTAGTCCAGGGCGGGCTCGAACGCCGACGGGGTGACCCCGGTGATGTCGTTGGGGATCTCGTCGAGCGTGTAGCCGATCGCCAGCTTCGCCGCGATCTTGGCGATCGGGAAGCCGGTCGCCTTGGACGCCAGGGCGCTGGACCGGGAGACGCGCGGGTTCATCTCGATGACGACGAGCCGGCCGTTGTCGGGGTTGACCGCGAACTGGATGTTGCAGCCGCCGGTGTCGACGCCGACCGCCCGCAGCACCGCGATGCCGACGTCGCGCATCCGCTGGTACTCGCGGTCGGTGAGGGTCATCGCCGGGGCGACGGTCACCGAGTCGCCGGTGTGGACGCCCATCGCGTCGATGTTCTCGATCGAGCAGATGACGACCACGTTGTCGCTGCGGTCGCGCATCAGCTCGAGCTCGTACTCCTTCCAGCCGAGCACCGACTCCTCGATCAGCACGGTGTGCACCGGCGAGTCGGCCAGGCCGTGCGCGGCCATCCGCCGCAGCATCGGCTCGTCGGTGGCGAAGCCCGAGCCGAGGCCGCCCATGGTGAACGACGGCCGGATGACGACCGGGTAGCCGACCTCGGCCGCGGTCTCCAGGGCCTCCTCGACGCTGGCGCAGACCCGCGACCGGGGCGCGTCGGCACCGACCGAGCGCACGATCTCCTTGAACAGCTGCCGGTCCTCGCCGCGGTTGATCGCGTCGACGTCGGCGCCGATGAGCTGGACGCCGTACTTCTCGAGCACGCCGCTCTCGTAGAGGCCGATCGCGAGGTTGAGCGCGGTCTGCCCGCCGAGGGTGGCCAGCAGCGCGTCGGGGCGCTCCTTGGCGATGACCCGCTCGACGAACTCCGGCGTCAGGGGCTCGACGTAGGTGGCGTCGGCGACCTCGGGGTCGGTCATGATCGTGGCCGGGTTGCTGTTGACCAGGCTGACCCGCAGCCCCTCGGCCTTGAGCACGCGGCAGGCCTGGGTGCCGGAGTAGTCGAACTCGCTGGCCTGGCCGATGACGATCGGCCCGGAGCCGATCACCAGCACGTGGTGGATGTCGTCCCGCTTGGGCATCAGGCCTTCTCCCCCATGAGGTCGACGAAGCGCTGGAACAGCGGGGCGGCGTCGTGCGGCCCGGCGGCCGACTCGGGGTGGAACTGCACGCTGAAGGCCGGCGCGTCCAGCAGCCGCAGCCCCTCGACGACGTCGTCGTTGAGGCCCACGTGGCTGACCTCGACCGGCCCGAACGGGGTGCCGGTCGGCCGGTCGAGCGGGGCGTCGACGGCGAAGCCGTGGTTGTGGCTGGTCACCCGCACCGTGCCGCTGACCCGGTCGAGCACCGGCTGGTTGAGGCCACGGTGGCCGAAGCGCAGCTTGTAGGTGCCCAGGCCCAGCGCGCGGCCGAGGATCTGGTTGCCGAAGCAGATGCCGAACAGCGGCCGGCGCGCCTCCAGGACGCCGCGGACGGCCGCGACCGCGTAGTCGGCGGCGGCCGGGTCGCCCGGGCCGTTGGAGAGGAAGACCCCGTCGGGACCGGCGGCCAGCAGCTCCTCGGCGGTGGCCGTCGAGGGCAGCACGTGCGTCTCGACACCCAGCTCGGCCAGGTGCCGCGGGGTGGCGGTCTTGATGCCGAGGTCGAGCGCGGCGATGGTGAACCGCCTCTCCCCCACCGCCGGGACGACGTACGGCTCCGCGGTGCTCACCGTCGGGGCGAGGTCGGCGCCGACCATGCTCCCGGCGGCCCGCACCCGCTGGCGGAGGGCCTCGGCGCCGAGCTCGGTGCTGATGCCGGCCCGCATCGCGCCGCGCTCGCGCAGGTGCCGGGTGAGCGCCCGGGTGTCGACGCCGCTGATGCCGACGACGCCCTGCGCGGCCAGCTCGTCGTCCAGGGTCCCGGTGGCCCGCCAGTTGGCCGGGCGGCGGGCCGGGTCGCGGACGACGAAGCCGGCCACCCACATGCGGCGGCTCTCGTCGTCCTCCTGGTTCACGCCGGTGTTGCCGATGTGCGGCGCGGTCATGGTGACGATCTGGCCGGCGTAGCTGGGGTCGGTCAGCGTCTCCTGGTAGCCGGTCATCCCGGTGGCGAACACCGCCTCGCCGACCGTCGTCCCGACCGCGCCGTAGGCCTCGCCCCGGAACGTCCGCCCGTCCTCGAGGACGAGTACCGCCTCTGTCAACGCACTGCCTTTCCGTCGAGCACGGTCGCCGTCCCGCGCAGGAACGTGGCGACCACCCGGCCGGGCAGCTCCCGGCCGGCGTAGGGGCTGTTGCGGCTGCGGCTGGCCAGCGCGGCCGGGTCGACGGTGGCCCGGTGCGTCGGGTCGAGCAGCAGCAGGTTGGCCGGCTCGCCGGGGGCGAGCGGGCGGCCGTGGCCGGCCAGCCGGCCGATCGCCGCCGGGCGGACCGACATGCGGTCGGCGACGCCGCGCCAGTCGAGCAGCCCGGTCTCCACCATCGTGCGGACGACGACGCCGAGCGCCTGCTCCAGCCCGAGCATGCCGGGCCGGGCCAGCGCCCACTCGCACTCCTTGTCCTCCACGGCGTGCGGGGCGTGGTCGGTGGCGACCGCGTCGATGGTGCCGTCGGCCAGGGCCGCCCGCAGCGCCTCGACGTCCTCGTCGGTGCGCAGCGGCGGGTTGACCTTGAACACCGCGTCGTAGCCCTCGACGCACTCGTCGGTGAGCAGCAGGTGGTGCGGGGTCACCTCGGCGGTCACCTGGACGCCGCGGCCCTTGGCCCAGCGGAGGATCTCCACCGACCCGGCGGTGGAGACGTGGCAGACGTGCAGCCGCGCGCCGACGTGCCCGGCGAGCAGCACGTCGCGGGCGATGACCGCCTCCTCCGCCGCGGCCGGCCAGCCGCCGAGCCCGAGCCGGGCCGAGCGGTCGCCCTCGTTCATCTGCGCGCCGGCGGTGAGCCGCGGCTCCTCGGCGTGCTGGGCGACGACGCCGTCGAAGGCCTTGACGTACTCCAGCGCCCGGCGCATCAGCGCGGGGTCGGCCACGCACCTGCCGTCGTCGGAGAAGACCCGGACGCGGGCCGCGGAGTCGGCCATCGCGCCGAGCTCGGCCAGCCGCTCGCCGGCCAGCCCGACGGTCACCGCGCCGACCGGGACGACGTCGACCAGCCCGGCCTGCTGGCCGAGCCGCCACACCTGCTCGACCACGCCGGCGGTGTCGGCGACCGGGTCGGTGTTGGCCATCGCGTGCACCGCGGTGAACCCGCCGAGCGCGGCGGCGCGGCTGCCGGTCTCGACGGTCTCGGTGTCCTCGCGGCCGGGCTCGCGCAGGTGGGTGTGCAGGTCGACCAGGCCGGGCAGCGCGACCAGCCCGTCGGCGTCGACCACCTCGGCGTTCGACACCGACAGCCCGGCACCGATCGAGGTGACCACGCCGTCCTTGAGCACGAGGTCGACGGGGTCCTCGCCGTAGAGGCGGGCCCCCTTGATGAGCGTCGTCACTGGGTCGCGCCTCCGAGCAGCAGGTACAGGACGGCCATGCGGACGCTGACGCCGTTGCCGACCTGCTCGACGATCGTCGAGCGGACCGAGTCGGCCACCTCGGCGGCGATCTCCATGCCGCGGTTCATCGGGCCGGGGTGCATGACGATCGCGTCGTCGGCGAGCGCCGCCATGCGGACGGCGTCGAGGCCGTAGCGCCGGCTGTACTCGCGGGCGCTGGGGAAGAACGAGGCGTTCATCCGCTCGGCCTGGACGCGCAGCATCATCACCACGTCGGCCTTGGGCAGGACGGCGTCGAGGTCGTAGCCGACCGAGACCGGCCAGCTGCCCACACCCACCGGGAGCAGGGTCGGCGGGGCCACCAGGGTCACCTCGGCGCCCAGGGTGTGCAGCAGCCGGACGTTGGAGCGGGCGACCCGGCTGTGCAGCACGTCGCCGACGATCGCCACGCGGACGCCGTCGAGCCGGCCCAGCCGCTGCCGGATCGTGTAGGCGTCGAGCAGCGCCTGGGTGGGGTGCTCGTGGGTGCCGTCGCCGGCGTTCACCACGCTGCCGCGCACCCAGTGCGCCAGCCGGTGCGGGGCGCCGCTCGCGCTGTGCCGCACCACGATCGCGTCGGACCCCATCGCCTCGAGGGTGAGCGCGGTGTCCTTGAGGCTCTCCCCCTTGGACACGCTCGACCCCTTGGCCGAGAAGTTGATGACGTCGGCCGACAGCCGCTTGGCGGCCAGCTCGAAGCTGATGCGGGTGCGGGTGGAGTCCTCGAAGAAGAGGTTGACCACCGTGCGGCCGCGCAGCGTCGGCAGCTTCTTCACCTCGCGGCCGGCCAGCGCCGACTCGATCTGCGCGGCGGTGTCGAGGACCAGGGTGGCGTCGTCGCGGTCGAGGTCGGCCGCCTCCAGCAGGTGGCGCTTCACTTCTCCCCCTCGGTGAGCAGCACCTCGTCGGCGCCGTCCACCTCGGCGAGGTGGACCTTGACCGACTGGCTGCGCGACGTGGGCACGTTCTTGCCCACGTAGTCGGCGCGGATCGGCAGCTCGCGGTGCCCGCGGTCGACGAGGACGGCCAGCTGCACCGCCCGCGGCCGGCCGAGGTCGCGCAGCGCGTCGAGCGCGGCCCGCACCGAGCGGCCGGAGTACAGGACGTCGTCGACGAGGACGACGAGCCGCCCGTCGATGCCCGCGTCGGGCACCACCGTGGGCTCCAGCGCGCGGACCCCGCGCATGCGCAGGTCGTCGCGGTAGAGCGTGATGTCGACGGTGCCGACGTCGATCGCGGTACCGGAGAACGCCTCGACGCGCGCGGCGAGCCGGCGGGCCAGCGGGGCGCCGCGGGTGGGGATGCCGATCAGCACGAGGCCGGCGAGTTCGTCGCCGGCCTTCTCGATCAGCTGGTGGGCCATCCGGTCGACCACTCGGGCGACGTCGGTGGCGGAGAGCAGCGCCCCGGGCGCTGCGGTGCTGCGGGCTTCTCGGCTGCTCGGCGCAGCCGGGGACGAGCCGGCCATCAGGCCTCCTTCCCCGCCTCACGGGACGGGTCGTTAAAGGAGTGGGGTGGTCCGGCGCCCACCGTACTGCACGGCCCGCGTTCCCCCGACCGGGTGTCCGGGTCCCGCCCCTCGGCCGGACCTCCCTCGCGCGAGTACCCCACAGGCGGGACGCGCCTGCCACCGTGTGTCTCCTGTTGCGTGTATGAAGTGACCAGTACGCTCAGTCACCGATGATCACCACCGCCGACGACGGACAGTGAGCAGGACGCCCATGAGCACCGACTACTCACGGGCCCTCGGGGCCCGCCTCCGCGCCATCCGCAACCAGCAGGGCCTGTCCCTGCAGGGCGTGGAGGACAAGTCCCACGGCCGCTGGAAGGCCGTCGTCGTCGGCTCGTACGAGCGGGGCGACCGCGCCGTGACCGTGCAGCGGCTCTCCGAGCTGGCCGTCTTCTACGGCGTGCCGGTCTCCGAGCTGCTCCCCGACCCGCGGCCGAGCTCCGCGGTCACCTCGACCACCAAGATCGTGCTCAACCTGGAGTCGCTGGGCTCGCTGCCCGCCGACGAGGCCGGCCCGCTGGCCCGGTACGCCTCGACCATCCAGGCGCAGCGGCACGACTACAACGGCAAGGTCCTCTCCATCCGCGCCGAGGACCTCAAGTCGCTGGCCATCATCTACGACATGAGCCCCGACGAGCTGACCTCGAAGCTCATCGAGTGGGGCGTGCTCAACCCGGGCATGGAGGGCATCGCCGGCGGGGACGACGACGACGACGACCCCGACCCGCACTGGGAGCGCCGCCGCTCGCCCCGCTGACGGCGGCGCGCCCCGCGCGGTAGCTGTACGCGCACGTCTCGCTGTGCCAGGGTGCCCCCACCCTGCAGCGAGGAGGTGCCGTGCCCGCAGTGGAGATGACGGGGGTCACCAAGACCTACCGGCGACGCGGCCGGCCCCCGCAGAAGGCGCTCGACGGCCTCGACCTGCTCGTCGAGACCGGCGGGGTGCACGGTTTCCTCGGCCCCAACGGCTCGGGCAAGACCACGACCATCCGGGTGCTGCTCGGGCTGGTCGCCGCTGAGGCCGGCGACGTCCGCCTGCTCGACCGGCCGGTGCCCGGCGCGCTCCCCGAGGTGGTAGCCGACGTCGGCGCGCTGGTCGAGACCCCGCTGTTCTTCCCCGAGTTCTCGGGCCGGCTCAACCTGCGGCTGCTGGCCGAGGCAGCCGGCCTACCGCGCACGCGGGTCGAGGAAGTCCTCGAGCTGGTCGACCTGCACGACCGCGCCGACGACCGGTTCAAGGGCTACTCGCTCGGCATGAAGCAGCGGCTGGGCATCGCCGCGGCGCTGCTGAAGGCGCCGCGCCTGCTGATCCTCGACGAGCCGAGCAACGGCCTGGACCCGGCCGGCATCCGCGACGTCCGCGAGCTCATCCGCCGCCTGGGCGGCGACGGGCGGACGACGGTGCTGCTGTCCTCCCACCTGCTCGCCGAGATCCAGCAGGTCTGCGACTCGGTGTCGATCCTCGCGCGCGGCCGCCGCGTCGCCAGCGGGCCGGTCGCCGAGGTGCTGGCCAGCCGCTCCAGCGGTGACGTGCGGGTGCGCGTCCCCGAGCCGGTGAGCGCCGCCGCCGTCCTGACCGGGGCGGGCTTCGCCGTCTCCCCCGCCGACGGCGCGCTGCTCGTGCACGCCGTGGCCAGTCCGGGCGAGATCACCCGCGTGCTCGCCGAGCACGGCCACTACCTCGAGGAGCTGACCCCGGTGAGCGCCGACCTGGAGAGCGCGTTCCTCGCGATCACCGGGGACCAGACGTGAGCGCCCCGCCCGTCACGCCGGCCGCCGGGCTCGGCGGCCTGGTGCGCGCCGAGGCGCACCGCTTCCGCGCCCGCCGGTTCATCCAGGTGCTGCTCGGGCTGCTGCTGCTCGGCTGGCTGACCGCCGTCCTCGTCGCGCTCCCCCAGTTCGGGCAGCCGACCGCCGACGAGCTCGCCGCGGCCCGGCAGCTGCAGGCGGAGAACGTCACGGCGTCCAACGAGGGGCGCGCCGAGTGCCTCGCGGACCCGGACCTGCCCGACGACGTCCCGCCCGAGGAGTTCTGCGGACCGCCGATCACGGCGGAGGACCTGCCGCTCGGCATGTTCCTCGAGGAGGCGCCGTTCTCCTTCGTCGCCGCGGCCCGGGCCGGCGCGCTCGGGTTCGCCGCGGCGGCCGCCGTCCTCGCGTTCCTGCTGGGCGCGACGTGGATCGGCGCCGAGTGGTCGACGCGGTCGATCGTCGCCCTGCTGTTCTGGGAGCCCCGGCGGTACCGGGTCATGGGCGTCAAGCTCGGCGTGCTGGCCGCCGGGGGTGCGCTGCTCGGCGTCCTGGCCCAGGCCGCGTGGCTGGCCATGGCGGGGATCCTCTCGGCGGTCGCCGGCGACGGCGCCGCCCCGCCGGAAGGATTCTGGAGCAGCTTGCTCGCCCTGCAGGGGCGGGCCGTCGTCCTCACCGTGCTCGCCGCGCTGGCCGGCTTCGGCCTGGCCAACCTGGTCCGCAACACCGGCGCCGCCCTGGGCGCGGGCTTCGTCTACTTCGCTGTGCTGGAGACCGCGATCCGGGCGCTGCGGCCCACGTGGCAGCCGTGGCTGCTGACGAACAACGCCGTCGCGCTGGTCAACCCGGGCGGGCTGCAGCTCTTCCTCGAGACCGGGGCGCCGGACGAGAACGGCTTCGTCGCGATGACCGGGTACGTCGTCGGGAACCTGCAGGGCGGCCTCGTCCTGGGCGGGGTGACGGCGGCCCTGGTGGTCGCCGGCGTGGTGCTGTTCGCCCGGCGCGACCTGCACTGAACGCGAGCGCAGTTCTCCACAGGGATTGATGCTGACCTGCGCGTTCTGTCGGCGCTGCCACTAGGATCGAACACATGATCGAGGCGGAGCCGGCGACGGCGGGTGTCGCGCTCGCGGTCGAACTGCTCCCCCACGACGAGCAGCTCTCGCCGCAGGCGCCGCGGCGCCGGCTGGGCCAGGTCCTGCCGGTCGGGTCCAGGTCCGACGTCGAGCTGTGCACCGAGCTGCAGCGCATCGTGCAGATCGAGTCCATGCTGGCCGCCTACAAGATGGAGGTCACCCTCGCGCTGGCCGCGCTGCGCCCGGCCGACGACCTCCCACCCGGTGCGGAGCCCACGTGGGGTGCGGGCGAGGTGCGGCTGCCGGACGTGTCGGAGTCCTTCTCCGACGAGCTCAGCGCGGTGCTCAACTGCTCGCGTGCCACGGCCACCGGGCTGGCCGAGCTGTCCAACGTCCTGCTCACCCGGCTGACCGCCACCTGGGGGCGGCTGGCCGACGGGCAGCTCGAAGCCCCGTGCGCGTGCGATGGCCGCCGAGCTGGGCTGGCCGGCTCGCGACGTGCCCGACGCGGTCGTGCACGCCGTGGAGGCCGAGGTGCTGCCCCGGGCCGGAGAGCTGTCGGTCCGCCGGCTGCGGGAGCTGATCCGCGCCCGGCTGCTCGCCCACGACGTCGACCTGTCCGAACGCCGCCGCAAGGACGCCGAGGAGCTGGCCCACGTGCGCGTGGCCCACCACCGCGACGGCATGTCCGAGCTGATCGCGTTCCTGCCCACCGCCTCGGCCACCGCCTGCGCCGACGCGGTCGACCAGTACGCCCGGATGCTCAAGGCCGACGGTGACACCCGCCCGATCGGCCTGCTGCGCGCGCTGGTGCTCGAAGACCTGATCCTGCGGCCGTGGGACACCTCCCGGCCGCCGGTCACGGCCCAGCTGCACCTCACCGCCCCCGTCCGCGCGACCCGGGCGGACGCCACCGACGTCGCCGACCTCGACGGGCAGCCGATCACCGGCGCGCTGCTGCGCGACCTCCTCGAGCAGCTCGACGCGGTCTGCCCCGGTGGGCTGCAGGCCCCCGCCGGCGGCGCCCTGCACCTCTCGCTGGTCGACCCGGTGTCGGGGAAGCTTCGCGCGGTGGTCGATCGCGCGCAGCTGGCCAAGCTGGCCGCCCGCGGCTGCCCCGACCACCCGGCGGGCGACTGCAGCTGCCCGGTGCTCGAGTCCCCCGGGACGGTGGACCGCTACCGGCCCAGCCCGGGGCAGTACGAGTTCGTGCGCACCCGCGACCGTGGCTGCCGCTGGCCCGGTTGTCCGAACACCGCAGCGTGGGCCGATCTGGACCACGTCGTCCCGCACGCCTGCGGCGGCGAGACCGCCTGCGACAACCTCTGCTGCCTGTGCCGGCGCCACCACCGGATCAAGACCCACGACCGGCGGTGGGGCTTCCGGCTCGACCCCGACGGGACCTTCTCCGTGACCACCCCGGCGGGGGTCACCCGCACCAGCCGACCACCCGGCCTCGCCCCGCCCACCCGCCCGCCACCGGCGCTCCCCGACCAGCCGCCCTTCTGACCGACCTCAGCCGACCGGCGCCTGCACCCGGCATCCCGCAGGCGCCCATCGGCACGTCGTCCCGCAGGTGTCGCCCGGGCAGGCCGGGGCGTCAGCTCGGGCGACGCGCGGCGAGCGCCACCTGCGGTCGCCCGGTCTGGTCCTCCGACAGCCTGAGCTCGGAGACGACCTCCAGCCCCGCACCGGCGAGCATCGCGGCGAGCTGCTCGGGGCGCCACAGGTGCGTCGTCCACCTGACCGGCACGCCGCCGTAGGCCTCCGTGCGGACGACGTCGCCGTCCCCGACGTGCGTGCCGATGAGGACCAGCCCGCCGGGCACCACCGCGTCGGCGAAGGACGCCAGGACGTCGGGCAGCACGGAGCGGGGCAGGTTGAACAGCGACCACCAGCCCAGCACGCCGCCGAGGGAGGCGTCGTCGACGGCGAGGTCTGTGGCGGACGCGACGTCGAACCGCAGGTGCGGGTGCAGCCTTCGCGCCTGCGCCACCATGCGCGGCGACAGGTCGACTCCCCGGGCATCGACACCCAGACCGGCGAGATGCGCCGTCACGTACCCCGGGCCGCAGCCGACGTCCAGCACCGGACCGCGCCAGCGCACCTCCTCGGCGAACGCGGCGAGCACCGCGCGCAGCCACGGGTAGGGGTCCAGCTCGCCGACGCCCATGGCGACGTAGCGATCGCCACCCGGTCGTAGGAGTCCCGCACGGCCTCCAGGTCGGCGGGTCTCGCCACAATCCTCGGCACGCCGACACCGTAGGGAGCCCCGGCTGCGCCTCCCCGGGGCCGCTACTCCTGCGGTGGGGTCGCCGGTGCCGGTGCCGCCACCGCGCCCCGCCGCCGCACCAGGCGGATCGTCCCGAGCACCGCGGCGGCGACGACCAGCGCGAGCGCCGCCCACGGCAGGAGCAGGCCGATCCCGACGACCACCGCCCCCAGGGCCGAGACCAGGGCCCGCCAGCCGGTGCCGAGCCCGTCGACGAAGCTGTCCGGGCCCCCGGCCGGCGCCACGCCGAACGGCTCGAGGTGGAGGTTCACCGTCGACAGCTCCACCTGGTCGGCCAGCAGCGCCCGCTGGGACTGCAGCGACTCGAGCTCGGCCTGCCGCTCGGAGAGGGCCGACTCGACCTCCAGGAGGTCCCGCGTGCTGGCCGCGGTCTGGATCAGGGTCTCCAGCCGCGCCACCGACGCCTGCAGCGCCGAGATCCGGGCGTCCAGGTCGACCACGGTGGAGGTCACGTCGGAGCGGGACACCGACACGCTCTCCACGTCGCCGAGGTCCTCCAGGTCGGCCAGGAAGTCGGTCAGCCCGTCGGCCGGCACCCGCACCACCAGGTCGGCGGCGGCGCCCTCGGCCCCGTCCTCCCCGGACGCCGTCCGCTCGCTGCGCTCCTCGACCCGACCGCCGGCGGACTCCACCATCTCGCTGACCTGCTGGGCGCCGTCCGCCGGGTCCTCCACGGCGAGGAAGGCCGTGGCGGTCGTGACCACCTGCCGGTCGCTGTCGACCACCGGCGTGCCCCCGGGGTCCGCGGGGCCGGCGGGAACGGGCCCGCCGGAGTCCTCGCCCGCACCGCCGGCCGAGCCGGACGAGTCCGCGCCGGGGCCGGTGCAGCCGACGAGCAGGGCCAGGACCAGCGCCGCGAGTGCCGCGCCCGGGGAGCGCCTCATCTCCGGGACGCTAGGCGCGGGATCGAGCCGCCGACCAGCGCCGATGCCCAATCGTGCCTGCGTCGACACCCGATCGTGACACCCGGTCAGCCGGCCGGTGCCGGCCACCGCAGGACCCGCGGTGCCCTGACGTCCTCGAGGTCGACGAGCACGTCGGCCCGCGCCTCCGGGTCGGGCCGGGCGGCGCCCGGCAGCCCGGCGAGCCGGTCGGCGGGGTCCTTCCTCAGACCTTCGCGGCGGCGATCGCGGAGAGGACGCCGTTGACGAACGCCGGCGAGTCGTCGGTGGACAGCGACTTGGCCAGCTGCACCGCCTCGTCGATCACCACGGCGTCCGGCACGTCGTCGGCCCACAGCAGCTCGAAGGTGGCCATCCGCAGGATGGCCCGGTCGACGTCGGGCAGCCGCTCCAGCGCCCAGCCGGTGGCGTGGTCGTCGATCAGCCGGTCGATGTCCGCCCCGTGCTCGACGACGCCCTCGACCAGCCGGACCGTGTAGTCGTTCAGCGGCGGCTGGCCGGCGCCCACCTCGTCGCCGAGCTGCTCGCGCCGGTCGCGACCGCGGAGGTCGGCCGCGTAGAGGACGTCGACGGCGCGCTTGCGCGCCTTGGACCGTGCGGCCATCAGCTGGCGGAGCTCAGTTGGCGCGGCCGAGGTACCGGCCGTCCCGGGTGTCGACCTTGAGCTTGTCGCCGGTGTTGACGAACAGCGGCACCTGGATCTGCGCGCCGGTCTCCAGCGTGGCGGGCTTGGTGCCGCCGGTGGAGCGGTCGCCCTGGAGGCCCGGGTCGGTGTGCTCGACGACGAGCTCCATGGTCACCGGCAGCTCGACGTAGAGCGGCGTCCCCTCGTGCACGGCGACGACGGCCTCGGTGTTCTCCAGCAGGTAGTTCGCGCCGTCGCCGACGGTCTCCGCCGGGACGTGGATCTGGTCGTAGGTCTCCAGGTCCATGAAGACGAAGTCGCTGCCGTCCTTGTACAGGTAGGACATCGAGCGCTTGTCGACCGTGGCGGTCTCGACCTTGGTGCCCGCGTTGAACGTCTTGTCGACGACCTTGCCCGAGAGCACGTTCTTCAGCGTGGTGCGCACGAACGCGCCGCCCTTGCCCGGCTTGACGTGCTGGAACTCGGTGACGGTCCAGAGCTGGCCGTCGAGGTTGAGGACCAGGCCGTTCTTGAGGTCGTTGGTGGTAGCCATCTAGAGGACCAGCAGTTCCTTGCTCGTGAGGGTCAACAACTCGGGCGCGCCCTCCGTGACGACGAGCGTGTCCTCGATCCGGACACCGCCGTGCCCGGGCAGGTAGACGCCCGGCTCCACGGTGACGGCCATGCCGGCGGCCAGGGTACCCGCGCCCAGCGGTCCGATGCCCGGCGCCTCGTGGATCTCCAGGCCCACGCCGTGCCCGAGCCCGTGCGTGAAGTGCTCGGCGTGGCCGGCGGCGGCGATCACGTCGCGGGAGGCCTTGTCGACGGCGACGACGTCGGCCCCCACCGCCAGCGCGGCCCGCCCCGCCGCCTGCGACTCCGCGACCAGCGCGTAGACCTCCCGCTGCCAGTCGGCCGCGGCGCCCAGCACGAGCGTGCGGGTCATGTCGGAGTGGTAGCCGTCGACCGTCGCCCCGAAGTCGAGCTTGAGGAAGTCGCCGGCGCGCAGCTCGGTGCGGTCCGGCCGGTGGTGCGGGATCGCCGAGTTGGCCCCCGTCGCGACGATCGTCTCGAAGGACGGCGCCTCGGCACCCAGCGCCAGCATCCGCGCGTCCAGCTCGCGCCCGACCTCGAGCTCGGTGCGGCCGGGCCGCAGCGCCCCCTCGGCGGCCAGCTCCGCCAGCGCCTGGTCGGCGACCGCGCAGGCCCGGCGCAGCGACTCGATCTCGGCGTCGTCCTTGACCGCCCGCTGCGCCTCGACCGCCCGGCGGATGCTGGCGAGCTCCGGCAGCGGACCGCCGCCGGCGGCCTCGGCCAGCACCTTCTCCAGCGCGGCCAAGCCGTCGACGGTGAGGTCGTGGCTCTCGTAGCCGATCCGGCCGGCGCCCCGGCGCACGGCCTCGGTGGCCAGCCCGGCCACCGTGGCGCGGTCGACCAGCAGCTCGACGTCGGGCACCTGGGTGCCCGCCTGGGTGGTGTACCGCCCGTCGGTGCCGAAGACGTCGGCGCCGTCGGTGCGCACCAGCAGCGCGCCGTTGGAGCCGGTGAACCCGGTCAGGTAGCGCACGTTGAGCAGGTTGGTGACCAGGACGGCGTCGAGGCCCCGCTCGGCGGCGGTGGCCCGCAGCACGTCCCGGCGCTGCGCGGTGCGGCTCACCGGATCCCCCGCAGCGCCATCCACTGCAGCGCCAGCACGTACCCCTCGATGCCCAGCCCGGCGATGACGCCGTCGGCGACCCCGGAGACGTACGAGTGGTGCCGGAACGCCTCCCGCTTGTGGATGTTGGTGATGTGCACCTCGACCAGCGGCGCGTCGAGCCCGGCGAGGGCGTCGCGCAGGACGACGGAGGTGTGCGACCAGCCGCCGGGGTTGAGCACCACCGGGTCGCGGGCGTCGGCCGCGGCGTGCACCCAGCGGATCAGCTCGCCCTCGTCGTCGGTCTGCCGCACCGCCACGTCCATCTCGAGCTCGTGCGCCGTCTTCTCCACGATCTCGACCAGCTGCGCGTAGGTGGTCGAGCCGTAGATCTGGGGCTCGCGCAGCCCCAGCCGGCCGAGGTTGGCGCCGTTGAGGACCTGGATCGTCACGCGTTCTCCTCGCGTACGGCCGCCCAGGCGGCGTCGAGCCACGCCTGGTCGGGGTCGGTCAGGATCGTCGGGTTGCCGAGACCGTCGAGGACGACGAAGCGCAGCGAGGCGCCGCGGGCCTTCTTGTCGACCCGCATGACCGCCTGCAGCCGCGCCCAGTCGCCGGCGTACCGGGTGGGCAGCCCCATCCGCTCGACCAGCGAGCGGTGCCGGTCGACGTCCGCGGCGGTCAGCAGCCCGGCCTGGTGCCCGAGCTCGGCGGCGAAGACCAGGCCGACGGCGACCGCCTCGCCGTGCCGCCAGCCGAAGTCCTCGACCCGCTCGATGGCGTGGCCGAGGGTGTGTCCGTAGTTCAGGAACTCGCGCACGCCGGTGTCGAAGAGGTCCGCCCCCACGGCGTCGGCCTTGACCTGCACCGAGCGCTCGATCAGCTCGGCGGTGCCGGACCGGCCGGTCGGGTCGGCGTCGAGCAGGTCGAGGATCCGGCCGTCGGCGATGAAGCCGCACTTGACCACCTCGGCCAGGCCGGAGCGGAACTCCGGCTCGGGCAGCCCGGTGAGGACGTCGGTGTCGGCCAGGACGGCGGCCGGCGGGTGGAACGCCCCGACCAGGTTCTTGCCGGCCGCGGTGTTGATGCCGGTCTTGCCGCCGACGGCCGCGTCGACCATGCCGAGCAGGCTGGTGGGCACCTGCACGACCCGCACGCCGCGGGTCCAGGTGGCGGCGAGGAACCCGGCGAGGTCGGTGACCGCTCCCCCGCCGACGCCGACCACGGCGTCGGAGCGGGTCAGCCCGAGCCGGCCGAACTCCTCCCACACCTCCGCCGCGACCTGCGCGGTCTTGGCCGCCTCGCCGTCGGGGACGACGACCGCCTCGGCGGCGACGCCGGCCGTCTGCAGCGCCTCGACCGCCGCCCCCGCGGCCGCGGCCAGCGGCGGGGCGTGCACCACGGCGGCGCGGGCGGTGCCGGCGAGTACGCGACCGAGCTCGGCGGCCGCGCCGGGGCCGATGACGACCTCGTAGGGCTTGTCGCCCGCGACGGTCACCACGCGCCTCATGCGCGCGCCTCCCTCGCGGCACGCACCAGCGCGCTCACGTCGGCGATGACGTCGCCCGGCTCGCGGCCGCCGGTGGGCACGGTGTGCGTGGACACCTCGGCGTAGAGCGGCGCCCGGGTCTCCAGCATCTGCCGCAGCATCGCGCGCGGGTTCACGCCCAGGATCGGCCGGTCGCGGGAGAGCCCCACCCGCTTGGCGGCCGACGGCAGGTCGACGTCCAGCCACACCACCGTGCCGCCGGCCCGGGCGTGGGCGACCAGCAGCTCGCGGGTGGCCGCGCTGGTCACGGCGCCGCCGCCGAGGGCCAGCACGCCGTCGTGCTCGGCCAGGGCGCGGGCGACGGCCTGCTCCTCCAGCGCGCGGAAGTGCGGCTCGCCGTGCTGCACGAACAGGTCGGCCACCGTCGTCCCGGCGACGTCCTCGACGTCGGAGTCGGTGTCGCGGAACACGACCCCGAGCAGCTCGGCGACCCCGTTGCCCACCGTCGTCTTCCCGCTCGCCGGGGGCCCGACGAGCACCAGCACTGGGCCGGTCACCGGATCGCGAGGGAGTCGAGGTAGGCCTGCGCGTTGCGGCGGGTCTCGGCCACCGAGTCGCCGCCGAACTTCTCCAGCGCGGCGTCGGCCAGCACGAGGGCGACCATCGCCTCGGCGACGGCGGTGCCGCGCGGCACGGCGCAGGCGTCGCTGCGCTGGTTGATCGCCACCGCCGGCTCGCCGGTGGCGACGTCGATGGTGGCCAGCGCGCGCGGCACGGTGGAGATCGGCTTCATCGCCGCCCGCACCCGCAGCACCTCGCCGTTGGTCATGCCGCCCTCGATGCCGCCGGCGCGGTCGGTCAGCCTCCGGACGTGCCCGTTCTCGGTGACGATCTCGTCGTGGGCCACCGAGCCGCGGCGGCGGGCGGTCTCCAGGCCGTCGCCGACCTCGACGGCCTTGACCGACTGGATGCCCATGAGCGCGGCGGCCAGCCGGGCGTCGAGCCGGCGGTCCCAGTGCACGTGGCTGCCGAGGCCCGGCGGCAGGCCGTGCACCACGACCTCGACGACGCCACCGAGGGTGTCGCCGTTCTTCCGGGCGTCGTCGACCTCGGCGACCATCAGCTCGCTGGTGGCCGGGTCGGCGCAGCGCACCGGGTCCTCGTCGATGCGCTCGTTCTCCCCGGGGCCGGGGACGACGCCGTCGGGCACCGTGACCGGGCCGATGGCCACGACGTGGCTGACCACCTCGACGCCCAGGGTCTGCCGGAGGAAGGCCTGCGCGATGGCGCCGAGCGCCACGCGGGCCGCGGTCTCGCGGGCGCTGGCCCGCTCGAGCACCGGCCGGGCGTCGTCGAAGCCGTACTTCTGCATGCCGGGGAGGTCGGCGTGGCCGGGCCGCGGGCGGGTCAGCGGGGCGTTGCGCGCCTGGCCGGCGAGCACCTCCGGGTCGACCGGGTCGGGCGACATGACCGTCGTCCACTTGGGCCACTCCGTGTTGCCCACCTGGACGGCGATCGGGCCGCCCATCGTCCGCCCGTGCCGGATGCCGCCGGTGAGGGTGACCTCGTCCTGCTCGAAGGACATGCGCGCGCCGCGGCCGTGGCCGAGGCGGCGGCGGGCCAGCGCGGCGGGGGGGGGGGGGGGGGGGGGGGGGGGGGCGCCCCCGCGGCGCGGGGGGGCGGGGGGGGGGGGGGTGGGGGGGGGGGGGGGCGGGCCGGCGGGGGGGGGACCGGACCCCGGCGGCCGTCGCGCGTCTCAGCCGCGCGGGTCGGTGAGGTCCGGGCGCAGCGCGGGAGGCCGGGTTCCGACGCAGACCGCGGGTGGCGCGGCCGCCGTACCGTGAGGTCATGACCGCATCCGCTGAGCAGCAGCCGAAGGTCGTCAAGAGCGACGAGGAGTGGCGGGCGCAGCTCTCGCCGGAGGAGTTCGCCGTCCTGCGGCAGGCCGGCACCGAGCGGCCGTGGACCGGCGAGTACGTCGACACCAAGACCGTCGGCGTCTACTCGTGCCGGGCGTGCGGGGCCGAGCTGTTCCGGTCGGAGACGAAGTTCGACTCGCACTGCGGCTGGCCGTCGTTCTGGGAGCCGTCGGCGTCGGACGACGTCGTCCTGCGCGAGGACCGCAGCTACGGGATGGTGCGCACCGAGGTGCTGTGCGGCACCTGCCACAGCCACCTGGGCCACGTCTTCGACGACGCCCCGCAGACGCCGACCGGCGACCGCTACTGCATCAACTCGCTGTCGATCCGCCTCGAGCCGGTCGAGGGCTGAGGACGCCCACCGGGCACGACCGTGCTCGAGCTCGACCACGTGTTCTGCATGGTCGACCCGGCGGAGCCCTGGCCGGAGCGGCTCGCCGCCGGCGGCTGGACGCTGGACAGCGGGTCGGCGCACCCCGCGCAGGGCACCCGCAACCGCCGGCTGAGCTGGGGCGAGCAGTACCTGGAGCTCGTGTGGGTCGAGGACCGCGACCGCGCCCGGGACAACCCGCTGCGCCTGGACCGCCGGGCCGACTGGGCCGGGACGGGCGCCAGCCCCTTCGGTGTCGGGCTGCGCGGACGGTTGGCGCCGCGGCAGGAGCCGGCGTTCTGGCGCTACACCGACCTCGGCTTCCCGATCTGGGTGCACCGGGACGGCGAGCGGCACCCGGAACGGCCGCTGGTCTTCGTGCTGGACCTGCCGGCCCGCCGGCCCGCCCGGCCGACGCCCGGGACGCTGCGGGAGGTGCACCACCGCGGTCCGGCTGCCCCGGACCTGCCCGACCACGTCGGACCGCCCTGGATCCACCGCCCCGGCCCGCACCGGCTGCAGCTCGTGGTCGACGGCGGCAGCCCGGTCGAGGTGACCGACCAGCTCGCCGTCGTGCGGACCGCGTCCCTCCCGCCGGCTACGGCAGGTCGGTGACGAGCTCGGCGACGGGCTTGCGGACGCCGGTGTAGAACGGCACCTCCTCGCGGACGTGCCGGCGGGCCCGGGAGGCGCGCAGGTCGCGCATCAGGTCGACGATGCGGTGCAGCTCGTCGGCCTCGAAGGCGAGCATCCACTCGTAGTCGCCGAGGGCGAACGAGGCGACGGTGTTGGCGCGCACGTCGGGGTAGCCCCGGGCCATCCGGCCGTGCTCGGCCAGCAGCTCGCGGCGCTCCTCGTCGGGCAGCAGGTACCACTCGTAGGACCGCACGAACGGGTAGACGCAGACGAAGCGCCGCGGCTCCTCCTCGGCGAGGAACGCCGGGATGTGGCTGCGGTTGAACTCGGCCGGCCGGTGCAGCGCCATCTGCGACCAGACCGGGTCGAGGTGCCGGCCGAGCGCGGTGCGGCGCAGCCGGCCGTAGGCCTCCTGCAGCGCCTCCGCCGACGGCGCGTGCCACCAGACCATGAGGTCGGCGTCGGCCCGCAGCCCGGAGACGTCGTAGGTGCCGCGGACGACGACGTCCTTGCCGGCGAGCTCCTCGAACAGGGCGGCGACCTCGTCGGCGGCGGCGGCGCGCTGCTCGTCGCCGAGCGGCCGGGCGAGCCGGAACACCGACCACATCGTGTAGCGGATCGTCGCGTTGAGCTCGTTCGCCCGCTTGCCGATGCTGCGCTCCTCGGGCTGTCCCTGGGTCTGCTCGCTCATGCCCCCATCATCCCCCGCACCCGGCACCCGCCCGACGGCGGCGGGCGCCGGTGCGAGGAGGCTCACGGCAGCGCGGGGGTGAGCCAGGCATCGATCGCGATGCGCACCGTGCGGCCGACGACGACCGACGGCACCCGGATGCCCACCGCGGTCCGGTCGAGGACGCCGGCGGCGCGGACCCGCAGCCACGCACCGTCCGGGGCCGCCGCCTCCGGCCCGCCCACCAGGGTGAGCGGCGCCGAGGTCCCGCGCAGGGCGAGCACGCCCTCGGCGGTCCACGCGCCGTCGCCGTCCCGGGAGAACCGGTCGGCCGACCAGGTCATCACCGGGTGCCGGTCGATGTCGAGGAACCGCGGCTTGCGCAGGTCGGAGTCCCGCTTCGCGATGCCGGTGTCCAGGCTCTCCAGGTCGATCTCGGCCTCGACCCGCAGCGGGGCGCCGTCCGGACCGAGCTCCACCCGGCCCCAGCGGCAGGCGACCGAGCCGTGCACGGCACGGCCGAAGTTGCCGACGCCGAAGGTGACCCGGGTGCGGCTGTCGGAGACCGACCAGGTCCCGGCGGCCAGCCGGGCCTGGAGCTGCGCCGTCACGACCGCACCGCCTGCGGGACGTCGGCGCGCACGACGCGGCCGAGCTCGAGGCGGTCGGCGCCCGGCAGCAGTGCCGGGTCCTCGCCGGGCAGCAGCGGGGTGCGCGCGATCCGGTCCTGCACCTCGGTGTGCGCCTCCAGCGAGGTGGCGGTGCCGAGGACGACGATGCGGTGGTCGGCCGACTCGAGGACGAGGCCGCCGACGAGGCCCTCGACGTCGCGGATCGCGGGGTTGATCCGCTCCCGGCCGCCGAACTCGGCGGCCCGGGCGACGGCGGGGTCGCCGGTGCCGTTGACCCAGGTCAGCTGGGCGAACAGCGGCGCCCTGCCGGCGGCTGGGCCGTCGAAGGCGTCGACGACCCGGTAGACCCGCTCGCCGGCCGGCGCCGAGTCCTCGTCGGGCCAGAAGGCGATCGTGGTGCTCTCGGCGCCGTCGAGGTGGGCGACCTCGACCGAGCCGACGGGCTCGCCGCTGGGCGGGGTGGCGGTGACGGTGGCGAACACGGGTGCTCCCTCCGGTTCGGGGGCCGGTGGTTCCGGTCCCGGCGCGGAGAACGATCCGGCGCCGGGAGACCCGGGACATCCGTGGAAGCACGGGACCCGGGCACTGAAACGCGGTACTCAGGAGCGCCGCGGCCCTGGATACTGCGCGCCGTGTTCGTCGGACGCACCGCCGAGCTGGACGAGCTCACGGGGCGCATCGCCGCGGCCGCCGGGGGCCGGGGCGGCCTGCTGCTGCTCTCGGGGCCCGCGGGCATCGGCAAGACCCGGACCGTGGAGGAGGCGACCGCGACCGCGCCGGCCGTCGCCTGGGGCCGGTGCGTCGACGACCCCGGCGCGCCCCCGCTGTGGCCGTGGCGGCGGGTGATGCGCACCCTGCCCGCCGTCCAGGCGGCGGTCGCCGAGGCGCTGGCGGGCGTCGACGGCGCCACCGACCTGGAGGCCGCCCGCTTCGCGCTGGTCGCCACCACGACCGAGGCGCTGCTCGACGCGGCCGAGCCGGACGGGCTGGTCGTCGTGCTGGAGGACCTGCACTGGGCCGACGAGACGTCGCTGCGGCTGCTGCGCCACCTCGCCGGTGAGCTGCACGGCTCGCGGCTGCTCGTGGTCGGCACCTACCGCGACCCGGCCGGCCCGGTCGCCGAGCGGCTGGACGCTGCGCTGCCGGACCTGCTGCGCTGGCCGTCCAGCGGCTCGCTGCCCCTGGCCCCGCTGACCGAGGACGACGTCCGCGCCTTCCTGCCCGGGGCGACGGTCGACGCGGTCCGCGCCGCGCACCGGCGCAGCGGCGGCAACCCGCTCTACCTGCGCGCGGTCGCCCGGGCACCCGCCACGGGGGACGGCGACGGCGGCACCGAGCTGCGGCACCTGGTGCGGACGACGCTGACCGCCCTGCCGCCGGCGGCGCTGGACCTGCTCGACACCGCGGCCGTCCTGGGCGAGGAGGTGGACGCCGACCGGCTGGCCGCGGTGACCGGGCGCCCGCCCGGCGAGGTGCGCGCCGGGCTGGACGCCGCCGTGCGGGCGGGCGTGCTGACCGCCGTGCCGGACGCGCCGGGCCGGCGGCGCTTCGCCCACGCCGTCGTCCGCGACGCCATCCACGCCGACCTCTCCCCCAGCACGCGCGAGGAGCTGCACCGCCGGGCCGCCGAGGCGCTGGAGCGGTTCGCCGGGGACGACGACACCGGCGCCGGCGTCGTCGCCGGGCACTGGCTGCGCGCGGCCGCGGAGCCCGCCACCCTGCGCCGGGCGGCGAGGTGGGCGCGCCGCGCGGCGGTCGCCGCGACCCGCTCGCTGGCGTTCGAGGAGTCGGCGCGGTTCCTCGCGACGGCGCTGGACGCCGCCGACCGGGCCGGCGTCGAGCCCGGGGAGCGGGCCGAGCTGCTGCTGGAGCTGGCGACGGCGGAGTTCCGGGCCGGCCGGTCCGGCGAGGCGCTGGAGCACGCCACCGCCGCCTCCGACCTGGCGGCCGCCTGCGGGCGGACGGACCTGCACGCGCCGGCCGCGCTGACCGTGCACGACATCGCCGCGCCCGGCTTCCCACCCGCGGTTCTGCGGATGTGCGAGCGGGCGCTGGCCGACCCGGCGCTGCCCGCCGCGGTGCGGGCCCGGCTGCTCGCCCAGTCGGCGTCGGTGCTCGCCGACGCGGGGCGGCTGGCCGCCGCCGCGGCGCGGTCGGCCGAGGCGCTGGCCCTCGCCGAGGGGACCGGGGACCCGGAGGCGGTGCTCGACGCCGTCCGGGCGCGGATGAAGGCCAGCCCCGCCGCGCTGCCCCGCGAGGAGCGGATGCGGCTCGGGCTGCTGGCGATCGAGCACGCCGGGACGACGGGCCAGCCGCTGGTCGAGCTGTGGGGCGCGAAGTGGCGGATCGACGCGGCGCTCGAGGCCGGCGACACCGCCACCGCGGAGGACGAGCTGGCCCGCGTCAGCGCGCTGGCGCGGCGCACCCGGCTGCCGCTGGTCCGGTGGCACGACCTGCGGCTGCGGGCGTCGGTGGCCGCGCTGTACGGCCGGTTCGACGAGGCGCTCGCGCTCAACGAGGAGGCCCGGGTCGTCGGCGAGCAGGACCTGGCGCAGGACATCTCGGCGGCCGGCATGTCGGGGGCGTTCCTGTACCAGCACTCCCTGGTCACCGGCGTGCAGATGGACCTCGACGCCAACCCGGTGCGGCTGCTGCAGCTGGCCGACGACGTGCCGATCGTGCAGGCGAGCCGGGCGGTGACCGCGCTGGTCGGCGGGCTGCGTGACGAGGCCGCGGCGCGGTACGCCCAGCTGCGGCCGCGGATGGTCGAACCCGACTTCGTGGAGTCCGCAGGGGTCGCGGAGACGCTGGTACCGCTGGTGGAGGCGTTCGGCGACGCGGCCGCGGCGGTCGACCTGACCCCGATCGTCGCCGGGCTGCAGCGGATCGCCGCGAGCGGTGCCGGCGTCTACTGCTGCGGGTCGGTGGAGGTGCTGCTGGGCCGGCTGGCCGTCGTCCGGGCCGAGTGGGACGCGGCGGTGGCGCACTTCGAGGAGGCGCTGGCGGTGGACACCCGCACGGGTGCCCGCCCGGCCGCGGTGAACGACCGGGTCGGGCTCGCGGGTGCGCTGCTGGCGCGGGGCCGGGCCGCCGACCTGGCGCGGGCCGGGGAGCTGGCCCGGTCGGCGCTGCCGGAGGCGCGGCGGCTCGGCATGCCGGGGCCCGAGCGGCAGGCCGCGGCGCTGGTGGAACGGGCGGGCCGGGCGGCGCGCGCGGCAGACCCGCTCACCGAGCGGGAGCGGGAGATCGCCGCGCTCGTCGCCGAGGCCCTGACCAACCGGCAGATCGCCGATCGGCTGGTGCTCTCCGAGCGGACGGTGGAGAGCCACGTGCGGAACATCCTGGCCAAGCTCGGGCTGGCCAACCGCACGGAGATCGCGACGGCGGTCGTCAGCGGGCCGTCGCGGTCCGCTCCTCGGTCCGGCCGCTGACCTGGGCGGAGTGCGCGGCGCGGCAGTCGTCGCAGACGGCCATCCAGACGCTGTGCCGGAGGCAGCGGACGGGTCGGTCGGGGATCAGGTTCGTCTTGGCGTGGAGGTGGTGCTGGTGGTTCACCCCGAGCGCAACGCCGGCGCCTGTCCCGGCATGCCCGCGCCCTCCGTGGCGTCGGCCACCTACCCGAGGGCGTCCAGCGCGTGGTGGGCGTCGCGGATGCAGGCGGGGACGCCGACGCCGCGGAAGGCCGCGCCGGCGATCGCCAGCCGCGGGACCTCGCTGACCGCGGCCCGGACCGCGTCCACCCGGTCCTGGTGGCCGACCAGGTACTGCGGCAGCCCGCCGCCCCACCGCGTCAGGTGCGTGGCCACCGGCTCGGGGCGCTCCAGGCCCAGCAGGTCGGCCACGTCGGCGACGACGGCGGCGGTCAGCTCGTCGTCCCCCCGTTGCAGCTCCGACTCGTCGCGGAACCGGCCGACCGAGGCACGGACCAGCAGGTGCTCCCCCGCGAGGTGCGGCCACTTGGCCGAGGAGACGGTGACGCCCTTGACCAGCCGGCCGGCCACCGGCGGCACGAGCAGCCCGGAGCCATCGGCGACCGGCTGCGCCGGGAACGCCATCGCGACCACGGCCATCGAGGCGTACGGGATGCCGGTCAGCGGCTCGACCGCGGCCGGGACGACGTCGGCGAGCAGGCGGGCCGCCTTGGGCGCGGGCGCCGTCACGAGGACGGCGTCGGCGGTCAGCGTCTCCGGCCGGGCGACCGGCCCGACCGAGAGCTCGAAGCCGCCGGCCGTGCGGCGCAGGCCGTGCGCGGGCGTGCCCAGCCGCACCTCGGCGCGGGCGGCGGCGACCAGCGCGGCCGGCAGGGCGCCGATGCCCTCGCGCACGGTGGTGAACACCGGACCGTCGTCGTCCCCCCGGCTGCGGGTGCCGGCGTCCCGCGCGGCCGCCGCGGCGGCCAGCACCGACCTCGCCCCCGGCAGCTGCGCGGCGAGCGCCGGCATGGTCGCGGCGAGCGAGAGCTCGTCGGCCCGGCCGGCGTAGACCCCGCCGAGCAGCGGCTCCACCAGGCGGTCGACCACCTCGTCGCCGAGCCGCTCGCGCAGCAGCACGCCCACGCCGACGTCGCCGTCGAACGCCGGCGGCGGCAGTTCGACCTCGGCGCGCACCCGCGCGACGCCGTCCGGGGAGAGCAGCCCGTCGAGACCGTCGGCCGACGCCGGCACGCCCAGCACGGTGCCGGCCGGCAGCGGGTGCCGCCCGTCGGGCAGGACGACGGCGGCCTGCGTGGTCGCCGGCGCCACCAGCTGGTCGCCCAGGCCGAGCGCCTCGACCAGCGCGACCGCCTCGGGCACCCGCGCCAGGAGGGCCTCGGGCCCGGTGTCGTACCAGTGCCCGGCCAGCTCGACGCGGTGCAGCTTGCCGCCGATCCGGTGGCCGGCCTCGAGGACGACGATCTCGTCGTCCGGACGCCGGCGGCGCCACTCGAACGCGGCGGCCAGGCCGGTGATGCCGGCCCCGACGACGACCAGCCGGCTCATCGGGCCGAGAGCTCGTGGACCAGCTCGACGACGTGGGTGAGCACGTCGGGGTCGGTCTCGGGCAGCACCCCGTGGCCGAGGTTGAAGACGTGCCCCCGGGCGGCGCGGCCCTGCTCGACCACCCGGCGCACCTCGCGGTCGACGGTCGCGCGGTCGGCGAGCAGCACCGCGGGGTCGAGGTTGCCCTGCAGCGAGTAGGCCGGGCCGACGCGGCGGGCCGCCTCGTCGAGCGGCACCCGCCAGTCGACGCCGACGACGTCGGCCCCCGCGTCGCCGATCAGCGGGAGCAGCTCGCCGGTGCCGACGCCGAAGTGGATCCGCGGCACGTCCCGCTCCCCCAGCCCGTCGAACACCGCCCGGGAGTGCGGCAGCACCCGCTCGGCGTAGTCGGCGGCCGACAGCACGCCGGCCCAGCTGTCGAAGAGCTGGACCGCGCTCGCGCCGGCGTCGACCTGGGCGCGCAGGAAGGTGGCCGCGGAGATGGCCAGCCGGTCGAGCAGCCGGCCCCAGGCCTCCGGCTCGGCGTACATGAAGGCCTTGGTCCGGGCGTGCTCCTTGGACGGGCCGCCCTCGATCAGGTAGGTGGCCAGGGTGAACGGCGCCCCGGCGAAGCCGATCAGCGGCGTCGCGCCCAGCTCGGCGACCAGCCGGCGGACGGCGGTCTGCAGGAAGCCCAGCCGCTCGGGCTCGAGGGGCGGCAGGGCGTCGACGTCGGCGACCGTGCGCACCGGCGCCGCCACCACGGGGCCGACGCCGGGCTTGATCTCGATGTCGACGCCGGCGACCACCAGCGGCAGCACGATGTCGGAGAAGAGGATCGCCGCGTCCACGCCGTGCCGCCGCACCGGCTGCAGGGTGATCTCGGTGACCAGGTCGGGGTCCTGGCAGGCCTCGAGCATCGCCGTCCCGGCGCGCAGTGCCCGGTACTCGGGCAGCGACCGGCCGGCCTGGCGCATGAACCAGACCGGCGTGCGGTCCACCGGCAGCCCCCGGGCGGCGCGGACGAGGGCGGAGTCGGCAGCGGCGGCGCTGTCGGGTGCGGCGTTCACGACCGCCGAGTCTCCCAGACGGAGAACGGCACACCCTCTGCGACCAGGGAATCACGGACGGAAGCGGGCTGGCCGGATGCGGCGTGGCGGGCGCGCGACGGCCGTTCTCGCCCTACCCTGCGTGCGTGGAGCCGCACAGCCTGGCGGGCGGCGGGGACGCGGCCGACGGCCCGCCCCCCGCGGCGTTCCGGGCTGCGCTCGAGGCCATGGCCAGGGTCGCCCCCCGCGAGGAGATCGTCCTCGAGACCATCCCGGCGCCGCAGCGCCTGGCCCCCTTCGCCCACGCCCTCGGCGCGCAGGTCTTCGAGCCCGACGGCGACGAGGAGGTCGAGGTCGCCAGCGGGCGGTTCATCGTGCTGTTCGACCCCAACGGCCACCAGGCCTGGGACGGCACCACGCGCTGCGTCGGCTACGTCTCCGCGGTGACCGACGAGACCCTCGTCGACGACACGATGTTCTCCGAGGTCGCGTGGAGCTGGCTCACCGACGCCCTCGCCGAGGCCGGCGCCGGGCACCACGCCGTGGGCGGCACGGTCACCCGCACCGCGTCCACCCGCTTCGGCGACCTGGCCGGCCCCGAGCACTCCGTCGAGGTGGAGATCCGCGCCTCGTGGACGGCGGAGGACAACAGCCAGCTCGACCGGCACCTGTCGGCCTTCCTCGAGGTGCTGGGCACCGCGGCCGGGCTGCCCCCGCCCGGGGTGCACCTGCTGGGTCCCTCCGGCCGCCCGGGCGGCGAGACCACCTAACATCGCAGGGCGGCCGTGCCTGCTGCACGGCATCGAGACTGCGAGAAGGTGGACGAGCGCTGAGCACCGTGCCGCTGAGAGACGAGGCCACCCCGGCGCCCGAGGAGGACGCGCCGTCCGCCGTTCCGCTGCTCGCCCCGCGGGACGGCCTGCCTCCGGTCATCGAGACGTCGACCCAGCTGGTGGACTACGCCGCGGCGCTGCGCGCCGGCAGCGGCCCGGTCGCCGTGGACGCCGAGCGGGCGTCGGGCTACCGCTACGGCCAGCGCGCCTACCTCGTGCAGCTCCGCCGCGCCGGCTCGGGCACGGGGCTCGTCGACCCCGTCCCCCTGCCGGACCTGTCGGTGGTCCAGGAAGCGATCGCCGGCGAGGAGTGGGTGCTGCACGCGGCCAACCAGGACCTGCCGTGCCTGGCCGAGATCGGGCTGGTGCCCGGGCGCATCTTCGACACCGAGCTGGCGGCCCGGCTGGCCGGCCTGCCCCGCGTCGGGCTCGGCGCCGTCGTGGAGTCGCTGCTCGGGTACTCGCTGCAGAAGGGCCACTCCGCCGCCGACTGGAGCACCCGGCCGCTGCCCGAGGAGTGGCTGGTCTACGCCGCGCTCGACGTCGAGGTGCTGGTCGAGCTGCGGGACGCGCTGGCCGCGCTGCTGGAGGAGCAGGGCAAGACCGAGTGGGCGCGGCAGGAGTTCGACGCGATCCTCGCGTCCGGGCCGCCCGCGCCGAAGCCCGACCCGTGGCGGCGCACCTCCGGCGTGCACGGGCTCCGCAACCGCCGGCAGCTGGGCATGCTGCGCTCGCTGTGGCAGGCCCGCGACGACCTGGCCCGCCGGCGCGACCTCGCCCCCGGCCGGGTGCTGCCCGACGCCGCGATGGTGTCCGCCGTCCAGGCCGACCCGAAGACCGAAGCGGCGCTGCTGGAGCTGCCGGTGTTCCGCGGCCGCGCCAACCGCAAGCTGGTGAGCACGTGGTTCGGCGCGCTCGCCCGCGGCCGCGCGCTGCCCGAGGCGGAGCTGCCGCTGCAGAGCCGGCCGGGCGACGGCCCGCCGCCGGTGAACCGCTGGGCCGACCGCGACGCCGCCGCCGCGGCGCGGCTGCAGCACGCCCGCGCCGGGCTGGCGGAGCTGTCGGAGGAGCACTCCGTGCCGGTGGAGAACCTGCTCTCCCCCGACCTGGTGCGGCGGCTGATGTGGACCCCACCCGAGCCGCGCACCGCCGAGGTGGTCGCCGAGGCGCTGCGGGCCGGCGGTGCCCGCGAGTGGCAGGTCGAGCTGACCCGCGACCTGCTGACCGAGGCCGTCACCGCCGCCTGAGCGCGGGCCGCACCGCCCTTCGGGGTGCCGTGCCTGGCCCCGGCGGTTACCAGCGGGTAACTTGAGCCGCGCCGGTTGCTACCGGCCGGTAATCACCCCCGCTGCGGAGGTCCCATGTCCCGCTCCCTGCG
This sequence comes from Geodermatophilus sp. SYSU D00691, assembly GCF_054050275.1. Lineage (NCBI taxonomy): Bacteria > Bacillati > Actinomycetota > Actinomycetes > Geodermatophilales > Geodermatophilaceae > Geodermatophilus > Geodermatophilus sp. SYSU D00691. Next base: position 63,384 of record NZ_JBJGYZ010000006.1, on the reverse strand, counting down.
CGAGGTCGTCTTCGTCGACGGCGTCCGCACCCCGTTCGGCAAGGCCGGCCCCAAGGGCCTGTACGCCGAGACGCGCGCCGACGACCTGGTCGTCCGCTGCATCCGCGAGCTGCTGCGCCGCCACCCGGCGCTGCCGGCCGACCGGATCGACGAGGTCGCCATCGCCGCGACCACGCAGATCGGCGACCAGGGCCTGACCATCGGGCGGACGGCGGCGCTGCTCGCCGGGCTGCCGAAGTCGGTGCCCGGCTACGCGATCGACCGGATGTGCGCCGGCGCGATGACCGCCGTGACGACGACGGCCAGCGGCATCGCCTTCGGCGCCTACGACGTCGCCATCGCCGGCGGCGTCGAGCACATGGGCCGCCACCCGATGGGCGAGGGCGTCGACCCCAACCCGCGGATCGTCAGCGAGAAGCTGGTCGACCCCTCGGCGCTGGTCATGGGCTCCACCGCGGAGAACCTGCACGACCGCTTCCCGCACCTGACCAAGGAGCGCGCCGACGCGTTCGCCCTGGCCAGCCAGCAGAAGTACGCCAAGGCCGTCGCCAACGGGCAGATCGGGCCCGAGCTGGTGACCGTGGCGACCCGCTCCGCCGAGAACGGCTGGGGCCTGGCCGCCGTCGACGAGCCGCCGCGACCGGGCACCACCCTCGAGGGCCTGTCGACCCTCAAGACGCCGTTCCGCCCGCACGGGCACGTCACCGCCGGCAACGCGGCGGGCCTCAACGACGGCGCCACCGCCTGCGTGCTCGCCGACGAGGAGACCGCCCGCGAGCTGGGGCTGCCGCTCGGCATGCGGCTGGTCGGCTACGGCTTCGCCGGCGTCGAGCCCGAGGTGATGGGCGTGGGCCCGGTGCCCTCCACCGAGAAGGCGCTGGCGCGCACCGGCCTGTCCATCGGGGACATCGGCCTGTTCGAGCTGAACGAGGCCTTCGCCGTCCAGGTGCTCGCCTTCCTCGACCACTTCGGCATCGCCGACGACGACGAGCGGGTCAACCCGTGGGGCGGGGCGATCGCCGTCGGCCACCCGCTGGCCTCCTCGGGCGTGCGGCTGATGACCCAGCTGTCCCGCCAGTTCGCCGAGCGGCCCGACGTCCGCTACGGCCTGACCGCCATGTGCATCGGGCTCGGCATGGGCGGCACCGTGATCTGGGAGAACCCGAACTGGGAAGGGGCTGCTGCCGCGTGACCGCCGTCTTCGAGAACGAGGTCGTGACGGCCGCGCACGTCCGGTACCTGCGGGTGCCCGGGCTGGCCGGCGAGCTGGCGCTGATCACCCTGGACAACGGCCACGACCACACCCGGCCGTCCACCTTCGGCCCGGGCGGGCTCGCCGCGCTCGACGCCGCGCTGGACCAGGTCGCGGCGCACTCCCCCGCGCCGGTGGCCATCGGCGTCACCGGCAAGCCGTTCATCTTCGCCGTGGGCGCCGACCTCTCCGGCGTCCCGGCGCTCACCTCGGCGGCCGACGCGCGGGAGATCGCCTCGACCGGGCACCGGGTGTTCCGCCGGCTCAAGGACTCGGCCGTCCCGACGTTCGCCTTCGTCAACGGCGCCGCCATGGGCGGTGGCCTGGAGCTGGCGCTGCACTGCCACTACCGCTCCATCGCCTCGACCGCCGTCGTCGCCTTCCCCGAGGTCTTCCTCGGCCTGGTGCCCGGCTGGGGCGGCACGCAGCTGCTGCCGAACCTCATCGGCATCGACCCGGCGGTCACCGTGGTCGTCGAGAACGCGCTGGCACAGAACAAGGTGACGCCCGGCCCGAAGGCGGCGGCGCTCGGCATCGCCGACGTCGTGCTCGAGCCGGCCGACTTCCTCGAGCGGTCGCTGGAGTGGGCGGCCGGCGTGCTGTCCGGCGACGTCGCCGTGGCGCGTCCCGACGTCGACCGCTCGGCCTGGGACGACGCGATCGGCCGCGCGCGGGAGATCGTGCGGGCCCGCACCCGCGACGCCTCCCCGGGCGCGCGGCGCGCCGTGGAGCTGCTCGACCTGGCCCGGTCCGGGGTGGACGGCGAGGCGTTCACCGCCGGGACGTCGGCCGAGGACGACGCCCTGACCGACCTGCTCATGAGCGACGAGCTGCGGGCCGGGCTGTACTCGTTCGACCTGGCCAACAAGCGGGCGAAGCGGCCGGCCGGCGCGCCGGACAAGGGCCTGGCCCGCAAGGTCACGAAGGTGGGCGTGGTCGGCGCCGGGCTGATGGCCTCGCAGCTGGGGCTGCTGTTCGTGCAGCGGCTCGAGGTGCCCGTCGTCCTCACCGACATCGACCAGGCCCGCGTCGACAAGGGCGTGGCCTACGTGCACGGCGAGCTCGACAAGCTGGCCGCCCGCGGCCGGCTGTCGAGCGACCGGCTCAACCGGCTCAAGGGCCTGGTGTCGGGCGCGCTGGACAAGGCCGCCTTCGCCGACGCCGACCTCGTCATCGAGGCGGTGTTCGAGGAGATGTCGGTCAAGCAGCAGGTGTTCGCCGAGGTGGAGGCCGTCGTCTCCGCCGGGTGCGTGCTGGCCACCAACACCTCGGCGCTGTCGGTGACCGAGATGGCCTCGAAGCTGGAGCACCCCGAGCGCGTGGTCGGGCTGCACTTCTTCAACCCGGTCGCCGTCCTGCCGCTGCTGGAGGTCGTGCGCGCCGAGCAGACCGACGACGCCACGCTGGCCACGGCCTTCGCCGTGGGCAGGCAGCTGAAGAAGTCCTGCGTGCTGGTCGCCGACGCCCCGGCGTTCGTGGTCAACCGGCTGCTCACCCGGTTCCTCGGCGAGATCACCGCGGCCGTGGAGCAGGGGACGCCGGTGGCCGTGGCCGACCGGGCGCTGGACCCGCTGGGCCTGCCCATGACGCCGTTCGAGCTGCTCACGCTGGTCGGCCCGCCGGTGGCGCTGCACGTGGCCGAGCGGATGCACGAGGCCTTCCCCGACCGGTTCGCCGTCGGCGAGGGGCTGCGCCGCATGGTCGAGCTGGGCAAGGCGAGCGTCTACTCCGAGCCCGGCGTGGTCGACCCCGACCTGGCCGGCATCGATGCCGGCGACGACCCGCTGACCGAGGACGAGGTGCGGGTGCGGGCCGAGCGGGCGCTGGCCCAGGAGATCCGGCTGATGCTCGACGAGGGCGTCGTGCAGGCGGTGCAGGACATCGACCTGTGCATGCTGCTCGGCGCCGGCTGGCCGTTCTGGCTGGGCGGGATCTCCGCCTACCTGGACCGGACCGGGGTCAGCCAGGCCGTCACCGGCTCGCGCTTCCTCCCCCGCGGGGTCGCCTCGCTGCCGGCCACGATCAACTGAGCTGATCCCAGCGGGTCCTCCCCCGCGGTGCACCGTGGGGGAGGACCCGCTGCCGTGAGGGAGGACGCCGCCCGGGAGCGGTCAGCCGAGGACCGTGTCCCCCGCGGTCGACGCGACCGGGTCGGGCAGCCGGCGCATGCGCAGGGCGTTCCCGACGCCGAGGAGACCGGCCAGGATCGGGATGCCGAGCGCCACCTGCAGCGCGATCGGCCGCACGTCGGCGTTGATGGCCAGGATCTCCTCCTGGACGTCGCTCGGCTGGTCGACCAGCAGTTCCTGCAGGTGGGTGTCGGAGAGCACCTGGGCGTCCTCCTCGAGCGCCGTCGCCACCTGCTGCTGCTCCCCGGGTGCCAGCACGGAGCTCGACTCCGACCGCGCGGTGAACACCAGCGACAGCGCGGCCAGCATGATGGCGCCGGCGAACGCCAGGCCGAAGGAGAGCCCGAAGGAGCCCGCCGCGGAGTTCACGCCGGCGGCCTCGCTCACCCGCTCGTCCGAGATCGGGGAGAGCGTGTAGTTGTTCAGCTGCGAGACGAGCATGCCGAGCCCGCACCCGGCGACCACCAGCGGGATCGTCAGCCACCAGCCGGAGTCGGCTCGGGGCACGACGACGACGAGCGCGGCCAGCCCGATCACGAGCAGGGTGAAGCCCAGCAGGATGACCGAGCTCGGCCGCCCCGTGCCCCGCCGGCCGGCGAGCAGCGCGATCGCGAACATGCTCAGCGAGAGCGGCGCGATGGAGAGGCCGGAGAGCAGCGCGTCGTAGCCGAGCACCATCTGCAGGTAGATGGGGAGCACGATCATCGTGCCGCCGAGGGCGATCTGCTGCAGCAGCTGACCGCTGACCCCTGAACGGAACAGCGGGGAGCGGAAGAGGTCCGGATCGACGAGCGTGGCGCGCCCGCGTCGCTTGCGGTCGCGCAGCCACCACGCGAGGCCGCCGAGCGCGACGACGCCGATGCCGATGAGCAGGCCGACGTACTGTCCGCCCTCCTGCCAGACCAGGATGCCCAGCACGACGCCACCCATGCCGACGACCGAGATGCCCGCCCCCACCCAGTCGACGGTCCGCGGCCCCTCGTACGGCACGTCGTGCACCAACGCGATGCCCGACAGCACGACGGCGATGATCACGGCTTCGAGCAGGAAGCCGACGCGCCAGGACAGGAACGTCGTGATGAAGCCGCCGAGCAGCGGCCCGACCGCGGCCGCGATGGCGGCCGAGGCGCCGACCAGCGCGTAGACGCGCTTCTGGTGCGCGCCCTCGAAGTTGCCGTGCACGAGCGACTGCATGGCCGGCAGCAGCAGGGATGCGCCGATCCCGCCGATGGCCGCCCAGAAGACGATGACCGCGGTGAGGCTCTGGGCCAGCGTCATCGCGACCGCCCCGACGGCGTAGCCGAGCAGGCCGAGCACGTAGGCCCGCTTGCGGCCGATGAGGTCGCCGGTCTTGCCCCCGATGAGGATGAACGCCGCCGACACCAGCGCCTCGAGCGCGATCGCGCCCTGCACGCCGCTCACCGTCGTGCCGAGGTCGTCGACGACGGCGGAGATCGACACGTTCATCAGCGAGGTGTCGACCACCAGGACGAACATCGCCATCGCCAGCAGCAGCGCGAGGCGGCCGTTGAACGGCACCGTGCGGGTCGCATCGGTGTCCATGGCGCACCCAAGCACGACGGGTCCGGCCGGTGGCCCACCCGCCGCGGATGAGAGCCGGGCCCGCCGGTCAGCGGAACTTGGCGGTGAGGCTGTCCATGCTGCGCTGGACGGACGCGATCTTGACGTGCGAGAGGCCGCCGTTGGCGCCGGCGAGCAGCATCGCCTCGTGGGCGGCGCGCAGGGTGTCCCACACGCGGTCGGCCTCGCCCTCGAGCGTCGTGCCGAGCGCGCCGACCTCGTACCGCAGCCCCGAGCCGGCGATCACCTCGATCGCCGCCTCCACGTGGGCGTGCGGGTCGTCCGGGGTGCCCGGCGGGGAGGGGGCGACCTGGATCTCCGCGATCACCCACTCCCCCGTCGGCTCGGTCACTGCTGGCCCTCGACCGACGGCTCGCTCTGGAGGGCGCCGGGCGCGCGCTCGGCCCGCTCGGTGAGCACCGCCGTCCACTCGGCGATGCGGCGGGCGACGTCCTGCTCGGTGAGCCCCGCGTCGGCCAGCACCTGACCGCGGCTGCCGTGCTCGAAGAACTGCTGCGGCAGCCCGAGCGACCGCACCGGGACGTCGATCTGCCGGTCCTGCAGCGCCTGGCTGAGCGTGGTGCCGATGCCGCCGGCCCGGCCGCAGTCCTCGACGGTGACCACCAGGCGGTGCCCGACGGCCAGGTCGACCAGCTTCGACGGCACCGGGATGACCCAGCGCGGGTCGACGACGGTCACCTCGATGCCGTGGTCGGCGGCCCGCTCGGCGGCGGCCAGGCAGGTCGGCGCCATCGAGCCGACGGCCACCAGCAGCACGTCCGGCCGCGCGCCGCGGCGCAGCACGTCGACCGGCCCGCGGCGGTCCAGCGCCGGGATGTCCGGCGGCAGCGACCCCTTGGGGAAGCGCAGGACGGTCGGCCCGTCGGTCACCTCGACGGCCTCGCGCAGCGCCTCGCGCAGGGTGGCCTCGTCGCGCGGGGCGGCCAGCTGCAGCCCCGGGACGACGGACAGGATCGACATGTCCCACATGCCGTTGTGCGAGGCGCCGTCGTCCCCGGTGACCCCGGCGCGGTCCAGGACGACGGTCACCGGCTGCCGGTGCAGCGCGACGTCCATCAGCAGCTGGTCGAACGCCCGGTTGAGGAAGGTCGAGTAGACGGCGACGACCGGGTGCAGCCCGCCCATCGCCAGCCCGGCCGCCGAGGTGAGCGCGTGCTGCTCGGCGATGCCGACGTCGAAGGTCCGCTCGGGGAACCGCTCGGCGAACGGCGCCAGGCCGGTCGGGTGCAGCATCGCCGCGGTGATCGCGACGACGTCGGGCCGCTCGGCGCCGATGCGCACCAGCTCGTCGGCGAAGGCGTCGGTCCACGCCTGGCCGGTCTTGCGGACGCTGGCGCCGCTGTCGGGGTCGAACACGCCGGTGGCGTGCCAGGCGTCGATCTGGTCGGTCTCGGCCGGCGGGTAGCCGAAGCCCTTGGTGGTGACGGCGTGCACGATCACCGGGCGGCCGAACGAGCGGGCGCGGCGCAGCGCCGACTCCATCGTCTCGACGTCGTGGCCGTCGACCGGGCCGAGGTACTTCAGCCCGAGGTCCTCGAACATGCCCTGCGGCGAGAGGACGTCCTTGAGGCCCTTCTTGATCGCGTGCAGGGCGTCGTAGAGGGCCGAGCCGACCACCGGCGCCTTGTGCAGGGCCTGGCGGACCTGCAGCAGGGCCTGCTCGTAGCCCGGCCGCAGCCGCAGGGTGGCCAGCGCGTCGGCGACGCCGCCGATCGTCGGCGAGTAGGAGCGACCGTTGTCGTTGACGACGATGATCACCGGCCGGTCCTGCGCGGCGGCGATGTTGTTCAGCGCCTCCCAGGCCATGCCGCCGGTCAGCGCCCCGTCGCCGACGACGGCGACCACGGGCCGCCGGTCGCCGCGGATGGAGAATGCCTTCGCCAGGCCGTCGGCGTAGGACAGCGCGGTGGAGGCGTGGCTGTTCTCGACCCAGTCGTGCTCGCTCTCGGCACGGGAGGGGTAGCCGGAGAGGCCGCCGCGCTGGCGCAGCCGCTCGAAGCCCTCGACCCGGCCGGTGAGCATCTTGTGCACGTAGGCCTGGTGGCCGGTGTCGAAGACGATCGGCTCGCGCGGGGAGTCGAAGACCCGGTGCAGCGCGATGGTGAGCTCGACCGCGCCGAGGTTGGGGCCGAGGTGCCCCCCCGTCTTCGCGACGCTGGTGACCAGCGCGTCGCGGATCTCCGCCGCCAGCACCGGTAGCTGGTCGGCGGGCAGCGCCCGGAGGTCCTCGGGGCCCCGGAGCGTCGGCAGGAGCGGCACGGCGCGGCTGGTGTCCTCTCTGGTGGCGGCGCGGCCGGGGAGCGGGCCGCCGATCCACTGTAGCCGCGGGCGGGCGACCGCTCAGACCGAGCGCTCACGCCCCCACCAGCCCGCGCACCGACGCGGCGAGCCGGTCGGCGAAGACCTGGTGCCCGAGGTCGCTCGGGTGGATGCTGTCGGCCCACAGCCGCGCGTCGTCGCGGTCGAGCCAGGCCTCGGCCGCGGGGTCGACGAACGCCAGGCCGGCGTCGTCGGCCGCCGCCCGCACCGCGCGGTTGATCCAGTCGATCGTCGCCTCGGGGGTGCCCGGGTTGTCGGCCGCCCCGACGACGAGGACGCGGGTGGCAGGGGCGGCCAGGTCGCGCAGCGCCGCGAGGGTGGTGCGGGCCGCCGGGGCGAGCACCCCGGGCGAGCTGCGCCGCTCGTTGAGGCTGCCCTGGACGACGATCAGCGCGGGGTCGCCCTCGACGGCGAGCTCGAGCCGCTCGGCGAAGACGGCGTCGTACGGCCCCGGGACGCTGTAGCCGCTGCCGCCCGCACCCAGGACGCGCACGTGCCAGCCCAGCTCGGCCGCGGTGCGCACGGCGTAGCCCTGGTCGTCGGTGGCGCCGCGGCCGACCGTCCAGGAGTCGCCGACGAAGACCACCGTAGGGGCGTCGTCCGGGACGGCGGGGCCGCCGTCGAACACCGGCCCGGCCGGGCTCGCCCCGGCGATGCGGGGCAGCAGCACGGCCAGCCCGACGGCGACCGCGAGCACCACGAGGACGGCGACCGCCCTCCCGGTGCGAACGCCGCGCTGACCGGGCACGACCCGGGAAGGTACGACCAGGGAGGGCCCGGTGGGGGCGGTTCGTGCGGGATCGGGACCGTCGTCCTCCTCACCGGTGACTTCCGTCCCACGCGTGCTTCACAACCGGGGGACCCAGCGCTCCCCGCGCAGCGCGCCGGCGACGACCTCCACACCGCGCGCGGCCGCGGACAGGCGGGTGCCCTCGCGCTCGTACGCGGCGACGGCCGCCTCGATCGCGTCGGGGGGCAGGTGGTCGGCGAGCTCGACGCGCACCGTGCGCCAGCCCTCGCGGGCGGCCTCCAGGCCGGCCCGCACGTGGTCGCCGGCGAAGCGGGCGAGCAGCACCGGGTAGCGGCGCAGCACCTCGTGCGCCCGGTAGTCGGGCGGCACGAGGTCGTACAGCCACGACACCGCCGTGCGCTCCCAGTCGGGAGCACCCGGCGGACGGACCTCCTCCGGCCACCCGGGCGGCACGCTCGCGTCCACCCCGCCAGTCTGCCGCATCCGTCGAACGCATGTTCGACGAATGCGAGCTCAGTCCTTCGGCCGCTTCAGCCAGAACTGCTCGAAGCCCCACGTGCCGGCGCCGCTGGAGTGGTAGCTCACCAGCTCCCAGCCCTCGCCGCCGAGCCGGTTGAGCACCGAGCTGATGTCGCCCTCCTGCCGCTCCATCGGCCCGCCGGGGAGCTTGACGCTCACCCCGGCCTTCTGGCTCTCGGCGTCGTTGGCGGTGATGACCGAGGCGTACTCCCAGGAGGTCACCCGAGCACGGTAGCCGCCGCCGGGACCAGCACCGCCACGCACTCCACGTGCGCGGTCATGGGGAAGGCGTCGAACCCGCGGATCCCGGCGAGCCGGTAGCCCGCCCCGGCGAACGCCGCGACGTCGCGGGCGAGCGCGGCGGGGTCGCAGGCGACGTAGACCACGGCCCGCGCGCCGGTGCCGGCCAGCAGCCGGCTCACCGCCGCGCCGGCGCCGGCCCGCGGCGGGTCGAGGACGACGACGTCCGGCGCGCTGCCGAGCTCCGCCAGCAGCCCGGTCAGCCCCTCGGCGTCCACCTCGCCCTGCCAGACCTCGGCCTGCGGCAGGTCGGCGAGGTTGGCGTCGGCCGCGGCGCACGCGGCGGCGTCGGCCTCCACGCACACCACCCGGCCCGTCGGCCCGACCAGCGGCGCGAGGGCGCCGCCGAACAGCCCGGCGCCGGCGTAGAGGTCGAGCACCGTCTCCCCCGGGCCGACGTCGGCGAACGCGGTCACCGCGGCGACCAGCGCGTCGGCGGCGGCCGGGTGCACCTGCCAGAAGCCGGTGCCCTCGACCTCCCAGTTCCGGCCGGCCGCCGTCCGCCCCGCCCGGCCGGCCGGCTCCTCCGGCACGTCCGAGCCGGGCCGCAGGACGCGCGTCGTCTGCGGCTTGCCGCGGCGGTCCAGCCGGGTCGTCGTGACGACGCCCGCGGCGTCGACCGAGACGTCGACCGCACCGGCGCCGGGCCACCGGCGGTCCAGCACGGCGCGCGCGGCCGGCTCGGCGGTGATCGGGCAGTCGTCGAGGCAGACGACGTCGTGCGAGCGGTGCCGCCGCAGCCCGGGGGCGCCGGTGCGGTCGACGGCGAACCGCGCCCGCGACCGCCAGCGCAGCGGCCCGCCGGGGAGCTCCTCGACCACCACGTCGACGTCCTCGAGGGAGGCCAGCCGGGCCAGCTGCTCGCGGACGACGGCGGCCTTGAGCCGCCGCTGCTCGGCCGGGGCGACGTGCTGCCAGTCGCAGCCGCCGCACCGCCCGGGGCCGCTGTACGGGCACGGCCGCTCCACCCGCTCGGGGTGGGCCTCCAGCACGGTGACGGCGTCGGCGCGGCAGTAGCCGGGGTGCCGGTCCTCGGTGACGCGGGCGACCACCCGCTCCCCCGGCAGGGCGTGCCGCACGAACACCACGCGGCCCTCGTGCCGGGCGACGCAGTGCCCGCCGTGGGCGACCGGCCCGACGGTCAGCTCGAGCTCGCGGCCGGCCCACCCGGCCCCGTGGTCGGGCGCCGGGCGGCGGCGTCGCTCAGCCATAAGGCGTGGCCTGGACCTCGTCGTCCGTGATCCCGCGCCGCAGGTCGCCGGGCATGGGCTTCTCGCCGCGGTGCCCGTTGTCCTCGTGGCCGATCGAGCTCTCCAGCTGCCACGGCACCGTGGTGATCATGACGCCGGGGGTGAACTGCAGCCGCGCCCGCAGCCGCAGCGCGCTCTGGTTGTGGAGGACGTTCTCCCACCAGTGCCCGACGACGTACTGCGGCACGAAGACGACGACCAGCTCGCGCGGGCTGTCGCGGCGGATGGCCTTGACGTAGTCGAGCACCGGCCGGGTGATCTCGCGGTACGGCGACTCCAGCACCGTCAGCGGCACCGGGATGTCGTAACGCTCCCACTCCGCCTGCAGCGCCCGGGTCTCGGCGTCGTCGACGTTGACCGTCAGGGCCGTGAGCGCGTCCGGGCGGGTGGCGCGGGCGAAGGCGAGCGCCCGCAGCGTCGGCTTGTGCACCTTGGAGACGAGCACGATCGCGTGCACCTTGCTGGGCAGCAGCCGCGCGTCGGAGTCGGGGACCAGCTGCGCGGCGACGTTCGAGTAGTGCCGGTTGATCGCCTTCATCAGGACGAACAGGACCGGCATGGCCAGCAGCACGAGGTAGGCGCCACGGGTGAACTTGGTGACCACGATGATCAGCAGGACGACGGTGGTGAGCGTGCCGCCGATGAAGTTGATCACCTGCGAGCGGCGCATGCGCGCCCGGGCCGCGGCGTCCTCGGAGAGCCGGATCTCCCGGTTCCAGTGCCGCACCATGCCCCACTGGCCGATCGTGAAGCTGGTGAACACCCCGATGATGTAGAGCTGGATCAGCCGGGTGACGTCGGCGCCGAAGGCGACGATCAGCAGCGCGGCGAAGCCGGCCAGCAGCAGGATGCCGTTGCTGAAGACGAGCTTGTCGCCGCGGGTGTGCAGCTGGCGCGGCAGGAACCGGTCCTGCGCGAGCACCGAGCCCAGCAGCGGGAAGCCGTTGAAGGCGGTGTTCGCGGCGAGGATGAGGATCAGCGCCGTCGCCGCCTGGATGTAGAAGAAGCCGACCGAGGTGTCGCCGCCGAAGGTGGCCGCGGCGAGCTGCGCGATCACGGTGCGCTGCGGATCGGTCTCGCAGTTGCCCGCGAAGCCCTCGAGGTCGCAGGTGAACTCGGTGTACTTCACGTCGCCGAGGAGGGCCATCGCGGTCACCCCGGCGAACATGGTGGCGGCCAGACCGCCCATGATCGCCAGCGTGGTGGCCGCGTTGCGGCTCTTCGGGGGCTTGAACGCCGGGACGCCGTTGGCGATCGCCTCGACGCCGGTGAGCGCGGTGCAGCCGGAGGCGAACGCACGCAGCGCGAAGAACAGCAGCGCCAGCCCGGTCATCTGCGAGAAGCCGGGCTCGGGCGTGATCGTGTAGCCGGCGCTCTCGGCCACCACCGGGTCGTCGGTGAAGAAGTCCCGGAACAGCCCTGTGGCGAGCATCACCATGATGCCGCCGATGAACAGGTAGGTCGGGAGGGCGAACGCCCGGCCCGACTCCCGCACGCCGCGCAGGTTCAGCGCCGCCAGGAGCGCCACCAGCCCGACGGCGATGAGCACGCGGTGCTCGTTCCACGAGGGGAAGGCCGAGATGATGTTGTCGGTGCCGGCCGAGACCGACACGGCCACGGTGAGCACGTAGTCGGTGAGCAGCGCGCTGGCCACCACCAGGCCGGCGAACTGCCCGTGGTTCTTCATCGCGACCTCGTAGTCGCCGCCGCCCGAGGGGTAGGCGCGGACCACCTGGCGGTACGACAGCACGACCGTGACCAGCAGCAGCACCACGGCGATGGCCAGCCACGGGGCGAGGTAGAGGAACGCCGTGCCGGCCAGGGTCAGCACGATCAGGATCTCCTGGGTGGCGTAGGCCACGGAGGAGAGCGGGTCGCTGGCGAAGATCGGCAGCGCGAGGCGCTTGGGCAGCAGCGACTCCCCGACCCGGTCGCTGCGGACGGGGCGGCCGAGGACGAGGCGTTTCGGGAGTTGTCCGAGGTCGGACAGCGATGGCACGGCGGCGATCGTACGAGCGTGTGGCACCCCGTGCCGCCACCCCGGCGCCGCGACCCGCCCGGGAGGGGGAGATCGCCGTCGGCGCGGCCGCTGCCGGTCACCTGGCGGGTGTAGCTTCGCGCCGTCCCGGCTCTCTCGCGTCGACAAGGAGTTCCACGTGCACGTGGTCGTGATGGGCTGCGGGCGTGTCGGCTCCGCGATCGCCCGACGACTGGAGGAGATCGGGCACAGCGTCGCGGTGATCGACCAGGACCCGGAGGCGTTCCGCCGGCTGGGCCCCGACTTCGCCGGGCGCCAGGTCACCGGGCTCGGCTTCGACCGGCAGACGCTGCTCGACGCCGGCATCGACTCCGCCGGCGCCTTCGCCGCGGTGAGCAGCGGCGACAACTCGAACATCATCAGCGCCCGCGTGGCACGCGAGACCTTCGGCGTCCAGCACGTCGTCGCGCGCATCTACGACGAGAAGCGGGCCGAGATCTACGAGCGCATGGGCATCCCGAGCGTGGCCACCGTGCCGTGGACGGCCAGCCGGCTGCTGCGCGAGCTGCTGTCGGTCAAGGTCAGCGAGATGTGGCGCGAGCCCACCGGCCAGGTGCTGCTCGAGCGGGTCACCGTCACCGAGTCCTGGGTGGGCCGCAAGCTCGTCGAGTTCGAGGCGGCCTCGGGAGCCCGCGCGGCCTGGATCGTGCGCTTCGGCGACGCCCAGCTGCCGACGTCGTCCACCGTCCTGCAGGACGGCGACCACCTCGTCGTCGCCGTCACCGACGCGATCGCCCCGCGGGTGCACGCGGTGGTCGAGCACGGCGCAGAGGGGGGCCGGGAGCGATGAGGGTCGCGATCGTGGGCGCCGGCGCCGTCGGCCGGTCCATCGCCGGCGAGCTGCTGGCCAACGGGCACACCGTGATGCTGATCGAGAAGGACGGCCGCAAGGTGCGCACCCGCGCGGTGCCCGGCGCCGAGTGGGTCCAGGCCGACGCCTGCGAGGTCAGCTCGCTGGAGGAGGCGCAGCTGGCGACCTGCGACGTCGTCGTGGCCGCCACCGGCGACGACAAGGCCAACCTGGTCGTGTCGCTGCTGGCCAAGACCGAGTTCGCGGTCAACCGCGTCGTCGCCCGGGTCAAGGACCCGCGCAACGAGTGGCTCTACACCGAGTCGTGGGGCGTCGACGTCGCCGTCTCCACCCCGCGGGTGCTCGCCGCCCTGGTCGAGGAGGCGGTGACCGTCGGCGACGTGGTCCGGCTCATGAGCTTCCGCAAGGGCGCGGCCAACCTGGTCGAGATCACCCTCGCCGAGGACACCCCGTGGGTGGGCAAGCCGCTGCGCGAGGTGCCGCTCCCCCGGGAGACGGTGCTCACCGCGATCCTGCGCGGTGAGCGGGTCATCAACCCCACGCCCGACGAGCCGCTGGAGGCCGGCGACGAGCTGCTGTTCGTCGCGCACGCCGAGGTGGAGGAGCAGCTGCAGGCGGTGCTCGCCCCCGAAGGCGCGGCCGGCGCCCTCTAGGCCGCCGGGGCCTCGCCCTCGCGGCGCCGGGCCGGCGGCTGGTCGGCGGCGGGCTCGTCCTCCGCCGGGCGGCCGCCCGGCTCCTGGTAGCGGTGCCGGTGCAGCCGGGACACCACCCACAGCGTGACCAGCAGCTCGGCCGCGGTGACCGGGATGCCCAGGACCAGCGACGCCGTCCCGAGCAGCTCGACGTCGTTGCGCTGGTAGAGCAGCCCCTGGACGGCGACCCGCAGCAGGAACGTGCCGCCCCACAGCGCGGTCAGCCAGGAGTAGGCCCGCAGCATGCGCGGGTCCTCGCGCCAGTGCTGCTCGGGCTCGGGGTCCTTCGGCCGCTCCCCGGTCTCGGGGTCCCGCGGCGGGCGGTGGTGCAGGGTGGCGCTCACCCGGTCGATCCGGTTGCGCAGCCCCGGCAGCCGGTGCGAGGCCATCGCGCCGAGGTGGCTGGGGGCGAGGAACTCGGCGATGTAGCCGACCAGGGGCCGGCGCACCAGGATCGAGCCGATCAGGACGACGCCGATCCCGGCGTTGCGCACGATCCCCAGCACGAAGAAGTCGCGGGCCTGGCCCGAGGCGGCCGCGATCGCCACCGCGACGGCGACCCCGATCAGCCCGCTGATGCCCTGCTGGAGGCTCTCCCGGCGGACCAGCCGCAGGAGGAAGACGAGGACGGCCGCGCCGAGCGCGGTCCAGATGCCGATCCGCAGGCCGCCGAGGCTGTTGGCGACGATGAACGCGACGGTCGGCAGGGTCGCGTCGACCATGCCGCGCCAGCCACCGAGCTGCTCGAGCACCAGGTGGCGGTCGAAGGCCAGCGGCGAGGACGGCGTGCGGTCGGCGCCCGCCGGCTCGTCGCGGTGCTCGTCGCGTGGCCCGTCCGGTGCGCTCACCGACGCCTCCCGCCCTGTCGCTGCCCCCGGTCCTCCCCCGGCCCCGGTACCCGGCGGCGGGTGGTCAGCCGGCACCCAGCTCGTACCACGGGTTGTAGATGACCCGCTTCCCGTCGAAGGCGGCGAACCGGCCGCGGGCGGTGATCGTCCGGCCCGGCTCGATGCCCGGGATGCGCCGCCGGCCCAGCCAGACGAGCGTCACCGAGCCGGAGCCGTCGAACAGCTCCGCCTCGAGCGTGGGCACCGTCTCGCGCGGGGTGTAGACCACCGACTTCAGCCGCCCGGTCACGGTGACGACCGCGCCCTTGCGGCACATGCTCACCGGCTCGCAGCCGACCTTCGCCGCCTCGGCGCGGAGCGCCTCGGCGTCGATCTGGTGGTCGTCGGCGGTCAGGCGCTCGAGGGTCCTCGAGAACCAGCCGCGCGACTTCGCCTCAGTCACCGCTCCAGCGTAATCCGCTCGAGGCGCCCCGTACGGCGCGCCTCGAGCCAGTCGCGGGCGATCCGCCAGCCCGGCCCGGCCGGGTCGATCAGCGCCATGTGGTCGCCGGGCAGCACGCGGACCTCCACCACGTCGCCCACGGCGGCCGCGGCGCTGGCGTAGGTCTCGCTCTGGCTCACCGGGACGACGTCGTCGTCGAGACCGTGCACGCAGAGCACCGCCGCGCCGGTCGGCAGCAGCCGCGCCGGGTCGGCCTCCGCCCACCGCTCGGGCGCCTCCGCCGGGGCCGCGCCCAACAGGTCGCGGGCCGCGCCCGAGCCGAGCCCCTGCTCGTCGGCCAGGGCGAGGTCGAGCACGCCGGCCTGCAGCACCGCGGCGGTGACCCGCACCCGCGGCCCCGCGCCCGCGGCGCCCGGGTGCAGGTGCGCCCGGCCGGCGGCCCAGGCCGCGAGGTGGCCGCCGGCGGAGTGCCCGACGACGGCGAGCTCGCCGAGGTCGAGCCGGTCGGGGGCCAGGTCGGGCAGCGCGTCGAGCGCGGCGGCGACGTCGGTCAGGGTCGCCGGCCAGCCACCCCCGCCACCGACGCGGCGGTACTCGACCGCGACGGCGGCCCAGCCCGCGGCGGCGAGGTCGGCGGCCAGCGGCCGGGCCAGTTCGACGCCGTACGCGGCCCGCCAGAACCCGCCGTGCAGGACGACGGCGACCGGCGCCGGCCCGTCACCGCCGGGGAGGGTCAGCTCGAGGAACTGGTCGGGTCCCGGCCCGTAGGCGACCGTCCGGGTCGGCACGTCAGGCGTCGGGCGCGGCGTGCCGGGCGGTGGCCTTGCGAGCGGCCTGCACGGCCTGCTGCGCGGCCTGCTGGGCCGCGACCTGCGCGGCGGCCTGCGGCGGCAGGGTCATGGGCAGCTGCTCGCGCACCGGCATCGGGTCGGTCCCGCGGACGACGACGATCTGCCGGAACGCCTCCTCCAGCGGGCCGGCCGCGGCGGGGTCCTCCCCGGCCGGGCCGGCGATCATGCCGCGCAGGAACCAGCGCGGGCCGTCGACGCCGATGAACCGGGCCGGCCGGCGGACCGGCTTGGGCGCCGTGGTCTGCCCCTGCTGCGGCGGCTGCTGGACGAGCACGCTGCCGGCCAGCTCCGGGCCGAACGGCCCGTCGACCTCCTTGAGGGAGGCGCCCTGGCCGGACGCGCCCTTGGCGAGGTCCTCGCGGACGGCGTCCCAGATGCCGGCCGCCCGCGGCGCGGCGAAGGCCGACACCGACAGGGTCGACTCCCCCGACCGCAGGGTGGCGCCGATGACCTTCTGCTGCTGGTTGACGTCGACCCGCAGCTCCATGCCCGCGATGGCGGGCAGCCGCAGCGAGCCGAGGTCGACGCGGTTCACCCCGTCGTCGGGGGCGTCGGCCTCGTCGTAGGGCCCGCTGGTCTCGGCGCGCTCGCGCTCGCGGTGCTGCGGCTCCGGGGGGACGCCGCGCTCGCGGAGGCTGCGGTCGATCCGGTTGCGCCGTCGTCCGAACGGCATGGTCAGTCCTCTCCTGCGGCGAGCCCGTCGTGCCCGCCGGTCGATCCGTGCCCGCCCGCCCCGCGGGAGCTGCCGGGCAGCTCCTCCACGGGGACGAACCGTGCGCGCACCACGGGTTGCACCACCAGCTGGGCGACGCGGTCACCGCGGCGCAGCGTCAGCGGCGTCGTCGGGTCGAGGTTGATGAGGTTCACCTTGATCTCGCCGCGGTACCCCGCGTCGATCGTGCCCGGCGCGTTGACCAGGCTGAGCCCGAGGCGGTGGGCCAGGCCCGAGCGCGGGTGCACGAAGCCGGCGTACCCCTCGGGGATGGCCACGGCCACGCCGGTGCCGACGAGCGCCCGCTGCAGCGGCGCCAGCTCGACGTCCTCGGCGGCGCAGAGGTCGGCGCCCGCGTCGCCGGGCAGCGCGTAGGCCGGTGCCGTCGCGGCCGGGGAGGTGAGCCGGAGCGGGACGTCCACCTCGCGTGCTGGGTCGGCCACCCCGCGACCCTATAAGGACCCCGGTCCTCCTCCCGCCTCGCAGGCTCGGCGCGAGCCTCTGGTCCGGGGCCGTCGCCTCAGGTCACCGGGCGCGGCGCAGGTCTGCGACGACCCGGCGGGCCAGGGTCTCCGTGGCCCGGCGGTTGCTGCGGCCGGCGATCGCCGCACCCACCAGGAAGGGGGCGGCGACGGGCAGACCGCGGGTCAGCCGGCGGCCCATGCGGCGGCTCAGCGACCGCAGCCCGGCGGTGGTGAGGGTCGAGACCAGGCCGGTGCGGCCCGTGCCGTCGACGGCGCGCTGCGCGGACCAGCTGCCGAGGTAGGCGGCCGCCCGCGCCCGGGCGTCGCCGGGGGCGCGGCGGCCGTGCAGTTCGTGGAGCTCGCCGAGCAGCACGACCTCGACGGCGGCGACCAGCACGGTCTCCGCGCCCAGCTCGAGCGGCAGGGCGAGCATCGAGGCGGGGGCGAGCCACTGGGCGGCGGTCAGGCCGCCGGTGGCCGCGCCGACGGCGGCGGTGATCCGGCCGTAGCGGGCGACGAGCGCCTCGCCGATCTCGTCGTCGGTCAGGCCGGGGTAGGCGGCGCGCAGCCGCGCCCCGTCGCGGATCGGCAGCCGGGGCGCCGCGGCGGCCAGCAGGTCGCCCAGGAAGGCCCCGGGCGACCGCTGGCCGTTCTCGCGGTCGTCCGGCGGCGGTGCGGCGCTCGCCGTCCGGTCCCGCCAGGCGCCGGCGGCTCCCGCCAGGGCGCCGAGGACGTCGCGCAGCCCGGCCGCCGCCGAGGGGCCGGAGCCGGACGCCGGGGCGTCGGGTGCCGCGGTGCCGAGCAGGCCGCCGACCGCGTCGGCCACCGCCCGTGCGGCGCGGCCCAGCGGGCCGCCGTCCTCGGGCTCGGGCGGCGGGACCGCCGCGCGCACCGGGCGCGGCGGGGGGACGTCCCTCGCCGCGCCGGTGCGTGGACCGTGCTCGGTCATGGCTGCCGTCCGCTCAGGCCGCGCAGTCCCGGCAGTACATCTGGTCGCCCTTGGTGGCGGCGAGGCGGCTGCGGTGCTGCACGAGGAAGCAGCGGGAGCAGGTGAATTCGTCCTCCTGCTTGGGCAGCACGCGGACGGTGAGCTCCTCGTTCGACAGGTCCGCGCCGGGGAGCTCGAGGTTCTCGTTGAAGTCGGTCTCGTCGACGTCGACCGATGCGGACTGCGCCTCGGCGCGCCGGGCCTTGAGCTCCTCGAGCGAGTCCTCGCCGAGCTCGTCGGCCTCGCTGCGCCGTGGGGCGTCGTAGTCGGTGGCCATGGGGTGTGCCCCTCCTCCGGGGTTGCTCGCGGGCGTCGTGCCCGCAGTGCGTCTGACGGCGGCGAGGTGCGCCGCCGTCCGGTCCGGCCGCCTGTGGGCGACCGGAGGTCTGGTGCCGGGACCCCGCGAACGGGGCCCCGACGGGGTCGAGCTCCGGCTCCGCGTCGTTCCCTTCGGCCGCCGGGGCGCCTCCGGTTGCGGAACCGGCAGCCCCCCAACGCCAGGAGGCCCCCGTTTGTGCCCGGCGCGGGTGCGCCCACACCTCGGTCCGGAAAGGGCCTGGCGGGGCGCGGAGCGCCAGAGGTTACCCTGCCGCCGTGTCGACTCCCGTGGGTGCTGATCCAGCCGTCGTCGGGCCGTACCTGGCCTCCGTGCTCGGGGACGAGAAGTGGCGCTCGGTGTCCGTCGACCTCATCGCGGCGGGCATGTCGAACCTCACGTACACGGTCACGCCCGAGGGCGGTTCGCCCGACGACGCGGTGATCCTGCGGCGGCCCCCGACCGGCGCGGTGCTGGCCACGGCGCACGACATGGGGCGGGAGTACACGGTCATCACCGCGCTCGGCCCGACCGCGGTCCCCGTCCCGCGGACGCTGCACCTCTGCCAGGACACCGCCGTCCTCGGCGCCCCCTTCTACGTGATGGAGCGGGTCGCGGGCGTGCACGTGGTGAACGAGATCCCGCCCGGCTACGCCGACGAGCCCGATCAGCGGCGGGCCATCGGCGAGGGGCTCGTCGACGTCCTCGCCGACCTGCACACCGTCGACTACGTCGAGGCCGGGCTGGCCGAGTTCGGCCGGCCCGAGGGCTTCATGGGCCGGCAGGTGCGCCGCTGGACCAAGCAGTGGGACGCCACCCGCGACCGCGACCGGCCCGGTCTCGACGCCCTCGCCGCGAAGCTGGCCGAGACCGTGCCCGGCACCCAGCGGCACGCGGTCGTCCACGGCGACTACCGGCTCGACAACTGCCTGCTCGACCCCGAGCGCCCGGGCGGCATCCGCGCCGTCCTGGACTGGGAGATGTCGACGCTCGGCGACCCGCTGGCCGACCTCGCGATGCTGCTCGTCTACTGGCCGCAGGCCGGGGAGAACCTGCCGGCGACCCAGGCGGCGGTCACCGCGCTGCCCGGCTTCCCCACCCGGGTCGAGGTCGCGCAGCGCTACGCCGAGCGCACCGGCCTCGACCTGACCGACCTCCACTGGTACGTCGGGTTCGCCTACTTCAAGTTCGCCGCGATCGTGGCCGGCATCGTCGCCCGCTCGGCCGCCGGGGCGATGGCGGGCAAGGACACGTCCGGCTACGCGGAGCGCATCGATCCCTGCGTCGAGCTAGGACGCGCCGCACTGGACCGAGGTGCCATCTAGGGCCCGCGTGTCGTCCTAGACTCCCGCCGGATTCCAGCGAGGAGGGCACGTGACGAGCGTGGGTGAGCGGACCGACCGGCCACCGGTGCGGGCCCGGAGCGGACGGCGTCCCATCCCGCCGCTGATCTTCCTGCTGGTGCTCGCCCTGGCGGCGCTCGGCGTGTGGTGGAACGTGCTGCGCACTGAGGAGACCCGCCAGGCGGAGCAGGAGGCGGCCTGCACGACCGCCCAGGAGGCGGCGCCGTCGATGGACCCGACGACGATCAACCTGCGTGTCCTCAACGCCACCGACCAGCAGGGCCTGGCCGGCACGGTGGCCTCGCAGCTGCAGGCCCTCGGGTTCGTGGTCGACGAGATCTCCAACGACAGCAGCGGCCGCGAGGTGACCGGCGCCGGCGAGATCCGGCACGGCCCGCGCGGCGCCGACGCCGCCCGCTTCATGACCGTCTACCTCAGCGGCGCGACCACCTACGAGGACACCCGCGCCACGGCCGTGGTCGACGTCGTCATCGGGCCCGACTTCGCCGGCCTGGCCAGCCCCGAGCAGGTGGCCGCCGCCCTGTCGGCCGGCGCCAGCGCCCAGGCCGCCTGCTGAGCCCCGCGCGGCTCAGGCCGCGTGGAGGCGGGCCAACAGGGCGACGAACTCGTCGGCGACGGCGGGAGCGACCGCGATGCCCAGCGGGTCGGCGAACGCCCGGCCCGGCAGGCCGGTGACCACGGCGCCGGCCTCGGCGGCCACCAGGGCGCCCGCGGCGTAGTCCCACGGGTTGAGGTGCTGCTCGAAGTAGGCGTCGACCCGGCCGGCGGCGACGGCGCACAGGTCCAGCGCGGCCGACCCGTACCGGCGGATGTCGCGGACCTGCGGCAGCAGCTCGGCCACGACCGCGCCCTGCCGGCGGCGCTGCTCGGCCCGGTAGCCGAAGCCGGTGGCGACCAGGGTCCGCTCCAGCGACTCCGGCGCGCCCACCCGCAGCGGCACCCGCCCGGCGTCCGGCGCCGCCAGGTGGGCCCCGCCGCCAAGGGTGGCGGTGAACAGCTCGCCGGTGGCCGCGTTGAGCACCGCGCCGGCCCGCACCCGCCCGTCGACCTCCGCGGCGATGGAGACGGCGTAGGCGGGCAGCCCGTAGACGAAGTTCGTCGTCCCGTCGATCGGGTCGACGATCCAGCGCACCCCGCTGGTGCCGGCCCGGTCGCTGCCCTCCTCCCCCAGCAGCCCGTCGTCCGGGCGGGCGTCCAGCAGCCGGCCGAGGATCAGCTCCTCGCTGGCCTTGTCGACGGCGGTGACCATGTCCACCGGGCTGGACTTCACGTCCACCGACGCCGAGGCGCCCGCGCGGCCGCGGGCGACCAGGGCCGCCGCCTCCCGGGCGGTGGCGACGGCGAGGTCGAGCAGGTCGTGGTCGGCCGGGCGCGGGGAGGTCACGGGGCGATCCTGCCCGAGCGGGGGACGGCGGTAGGCCGGGTGTCGGGCTGATCACTACGCTGACGCCCGTGGCGCACGGCTTCGGAGTGGACATCGGCGGCAGCGGCATCAAGGGCTGCCCGGTCGACCTGCACAAGGGCGAGCTGATCGGCCAGCGGGTGCGCATCGAGACCCCGCAGCCGTCGCTTCCCGAGCCGGTCTACGACGTCGTCGGCCAGATCGTCGCCTCGTTCGACTGGACGCACCGCATCGGCGTCACCTTCCCCGGCGTGCTCAAGCACGGCGTCGTGCACACCGCGGCCAACGTCGACAAGAGCTGGCTCGGCACGAACCTCGCCGAGGGCCTGCGCGCGCGCATCCCCAGCGACCACGTGGAGACGCTCAACGACGCCGACGCGGCCGGGGTGGCCGAGATCCGCTACGGGGCCGGCCGCGACCGCAAGGGCGTCGTCCTCATGCTCACCTTCGGCACGGGGATCGGCAGCTCCCTGTTCGTCGACGGCGTCCTGGTGCCCAACACCGAGTTCGGCCACATCCAGGTCGACGGCGAGGACGGCGAGCGGCGCGCCTCGGCCGCGGCCAAGGACCGCGAGGAGCTCAGCTACCCCGAGTGGGCGAAGCGGGTCGACCGGTACCTCGACGTCCTCGAGGCGAGCGTGTGGCCCGACCTGATCATCGTCGGCGGCGGGGTCAGCAAGAAGGCGCACAAGTGGGTGCCGCTGCTGTCCACGCGCACCGAGGTGGTCGCCGCCGAGCTGCAGAACGACGCCGGCATCGTCGGCGCGGCGCTCGCCGCGCACGAGCACATCGGTCGCTAGGCGCGCCCGCCCGCCTCGTCGGAGCGAGGGAACCCCGGCCGGAACGGTGGAATAGCCGTTGGCGGTCGTTACAATGGGAGAGCCCCACCCCGTCGTCCACCAGCCGGGAGGGATCCCCCGCTCGACCGCCGGTCAAACGCCGTACCGGTCTGCGCGGGTCCGTCCGGCGGCCGAGCGGCGGTCGGGGCCGCTGCCCGGGAACCAGTCGGTGTCCCGGGGAACGACCCAGCACGGGAAGGAACCCCTGAGTGCCCGCCGACAAGCCAGCACCGGAAGCAGCCGCCGGGAGCACCCCCTCCCGCTCCAGGACGGTCGCCGCCGGTATCCGGGCCCCTCGGGCCACCGCTGCGGTCGCCCCGGAGAAGGCCGCCGCCAAGAAGAAGGCTCCCGCGAAGACCGCGGGCGGGCGTGCCAAGCCGGCCATCACCCCCTCCCCCGCCGCCGAGGGGGCCGTGCTGACCGCCGTCGCCGACGGCGAGCCCCCCGCTGAGGGTCTGGCCCTGGACGAGGCCGTCGTCGCCGGCACCGACGGCGTCGCCGAGGGCCCGGCCGAGGGCGAGGTCGCCGCGGCCGCCGAGGAGGAGGCCGAGTCCAGCGACTTCGAGTGGGACGACGAGGAGGAGTCCGAGGCGCTGCGGCAGGCCCGCAAGGACGCCGAGCTCACCGCGTCGGCCGACTCGGTCCGCGCCTACCTCAAGCAGATCGGCAAGGTCGCGCTGCTCAACGCGGAGGAGGAGGTCGACCTCGCCAAGCGGATCGAGGCCGGCCTCTACGCCGCCGAGCGGCTGCGCCAGGTCGAGGAGGAGGGCCAGAAGCTCTCCCCGCAGCTGCGCCGCGACCTCAACTGGATCGTCCGGGACGGCGAGCGGGCCAAGAACCACCTGCTCGAGGCCAACCTCCGCCTGGTGGTCTCCCTCGCCAAGCGCTACACCGGCCGCGGCATGGCGTTCCTGGACCTCATCCAGGAGGGCAACCTCGGCCTGATCCGCGCCGTCGAGAAGTTCGACTACACCAAGGGCTACAAGTTCTCCACGTACGCCACCTGGTGGATCCGGCAGGCGATCACCCGCGCCATGGCCGACCAGGCCCGCACCATCCGCATCCCGGTGCACATGGTCGAG
Source organism: Geodermatophilus sp. SYSU D00691 (assembly GCF_054050275.1). NCBI lineage: Bacteria > Bacillati > Actinomycetota > Actinomycetes > Geodermatophilales > Geodermatophilaceae > Geodermatophilus > Geodermatophilus sp. SYSU D00691. Next base: position 40,413 of record NZ_JBJGYZ010000006.1, on the reverse strand, counting down.
GTCATCAACAAGCTCGGCCGCATCCAGCGCGAGCTGCTCCAGGACCTGGGCCGCGAGCCCACCCCGGAGGAGCTGGCCAAGGAGATGGACATCACCCCGGACAAGGTGCTGGAGATCCAGCAGTACGCCCGGGAGCCGATCAGCCTCGACCAGACCATCGGTGACGAGGGCGACAGCCAGCTCGGCGACTTCATCGAGGACTCCGAGGCCGTCGTCGCGGTCGACGCGGTGAGCTTCACGCTGATGCAGGACCAGCTGACCAGCGTGCTGCAGACCCTCTCCGAGCGGGAGGCCGGCGTCGTCCGGCTGCGGTTCGGCCTCACCGACGGCCAGCCGCGCACCCTCGACGAGATCGGCCAGGTCTACGGCGTCACGCGCGAGCGGATCCGCCAGATCGAGTCGAAGACGATGTCGAAGCTGCGCCACCCGAGCCGCTCGCAGGTCCTCCGGGACTACCTGGACTGACCGAGGACCCCGCGTCCCCCCGTTCCTCGCAGGCTCGGACGGGACCCTGACGCGGGGCCGCTCCAGCACGTCACGACGAGGGCCCCGTCCGCCACCGGCGGACGGGGCCCTCGTCGTCTGTGAGCCCGGTCACGCGGGCGCGGGTGCGCCGGGGGTGGTCGCGGGGCCGGGTCGGACGCGGCGCCGCCGTCACCTGCGGCATCGCGCCGGCGCCGTCCCGATCTCGACTCGGTCACGATCTCACCCGTCCGCGCTATGGCGGCGGTGTACGCCGCTCGGCCCCGGGTAAGCCGCGTACCGTGGGCCTCGTCAGACAAGCAGAGGACCCACCCACCGGCCGCCGGCCGGTGCGCACCACCCAGCCCGACAGCACCACCAGCGCGACCGAGTAACGCACCGCACCAGTGACGTCCCCTGCTGGCTCGTTCCCTCTCGTCCCACCGGTTCCCGCCCCCGGCGAGTCCCGGTCGGAATGGACGGGGAGCGGGAATGGGAGGGGCCATCCTGGCGCTGTGCAGGAGGCCGATCCGCAGCCGCGGGTCCGTGCGGTAGAGAGCGAGTGATCCCAGATGACCCAGACGCTGACGACGACCCCGCCCACCGACGACCTGGTCGTGCCGTTCCACTGTGACCGTTGTGGCGCCCTGGCCAAGGTGCGCGTCGTGCTCGCCAGCGGTAGTGACCTCGTCTTCTGCGGTCACCACGCCCGTGAGTACGAGAGCAAGTTGCGTGACATCGCGGTCGACATCATCGAGACTGACGGTGAGCAGCGCATCACAACGTGAGAGAGGCGCTATCTTGGCGCCGCAATGAAGCTCTCTCCCGACGATGCCGCCGCGTCCTCCGTCCCGCTCCGTGCGGGCGAGGGGCCGGCGGCTCCGTCGTTTCCGGGGACGCCCGAACGACGGCGACCCGAGGACGACCCCGCCATGCAGCAGCACGCCGGCGCCGAGCAGGCCGCCGCACCCGACGAGACCACGCGCCTCTCGGGCGGTCCCGCCGGCACCCCGCCGCCGGCCGGGGGCCCGTCCACCGGTCACGGCCAGTCCGCCGTCGCCAGCCGACCGGGTCAGCCCGGGCCGCAGGCGACCGAGCCCGTCCCGGGCGCGGTCCCGCCGCCGGCGTACGTCGAGCAGGCCGATGACACGCGGCCGGTCTCGAAGGAGTGGATGAAGGTCTCCCCGGAGACCCCCGCGGCGGCACCCTCCGCCGCGGCCGCGCCCGTCGCCGAGGAGGACCGGTCGACCCAGCAGCTGCCCGGCTACGCCGAGCCGCCCGCGGCGCCGGCCACGGAGGACACCACGCAGCTGCCGGTCGACGACGGCCCCGGCACCCCCGGGGAGCCGCCCTCCGGCGGCACCGGCGAGGGCGCCGGCCCGGACGGCACCGGCGACGACACCTCGCAGCGCCCGTGGTGGCGGCGGAAGGCCGTGCTGGTCCCCGCGGCCGCGGTCGTGGTCCTCGGCGGCGCCTACGGGGCCGACGTGCTCCTCTCCGCCGGTGACGTCCCCCGCAACACCGTCGTGGCGGGCGTCGAGATCGACGGCCTCTCCCCCGCCGAGGCGGCCCGCACGCTCACCGACGAGCTGGGCGCCCGCGTGGCCGCCGACCACACCGTCGTCGCCGACGACTTCTCGACGACGCTGTCGCCGGCCACCGCGGGCATCGCGCTGGACGTCGACGCCACCGTCGACGTCGCCGACGACCAGCCGCTCAACCCGTGGACCCGGGTGACCTCCTTCTTCACCGACCGCGAGGTCGAGCCGGTGCTCGACGTCGACGAGGCCGCCCTCGACGGGCAGGTCGAGGCGATCGCCGGGCAGGTCGACGTCGCCCCGGTCGAGGCCTCCATCGCCCTCGACGGCACCACCGCGTCCCTGGTCGAGCCGGTCGAGGGTCGCGCCATCGACCGGGAGGGCGCCGCCGAGGCGATCACGTCGGCGCTGGCCTCCGGCGCCGACCCGGCCGAGCCGATCGAGCTGCCGGTCGAGGTGGACGCCCCCGTGGTGGACGCCGCCGAGGCCCAGCGGGTGCTCGACGAGACCGTGACGCCCGCGCTCGCGGCGCCGGTCGAGCTGGTCAGCGAGGACGGCGCCACCTCGGTCGAGATCCCGGTGACGGCGATCGCGGCGGCGCTGCGCTTCACGCCCCAGGGAGACGGCGTCCTCGCGGTCTCCCTCGACCCGGCGGCGCTGCAGAGCGAGCTCGGCGAGGAGCTCGGCCAGTTCGGCACCCCGGCGCAGGACGCCACCTTCGAGGTCCAGGGCGACGCGATCACCGTCGTCCCGTCGGTCGACGGCACCGGCGTCGCGCCGGCCGCGCTGGCCGAGCAGCTGCTGCCGGTGCTCGCCGCGCCGGCACCGCGCAGCCTCACCGCGCAGCTCGGTCCGGTGCCGGCGTCCTTCACCACCGAGCAGGCGCAGTCCCTGGGCATCGTGGAGCAGGTCAGCACCTTCACCACGAACTTCACCAGCCAGGCCAGCGGCACCAACATCCGCGTCGTCGCCGCCGAGGTGGACGGCGCGATCGTCCGGCCGGGCGAGACCTTCAGCCTGAACACCTACACCGGCCCGCGCGGCACCGCGCAGGGCTACGTGCCGGCCGGCGTCATCAGCGGCGGCCAGATCACCCAGGCGGTCGGCGGTGGCGTCAGCCAGTTCGCGACCACGATGTTCAACGCGGTCTTCTTCGCCGGCCTCGAGGACGTCTACCACAAGCCGCACAGCTTCTACATCAGCCGCTACCCGGCCGGCCGCGAGGCGACGGTGTACGAGGGCCAGATCGACCTGGTCTGGAAGAACGACACCGACACCGGCATCTACGTGCAGACGGCGTGGACGCCGAACTCGCTGACGGTGACCTTCTGGGGCACCCGGCACTACGAGATCGAGTCGATCAGCAGCGACCGGCGCAACATCCGGCAGCCCGCCGTGATCGAGAAGCCCGACGACGGGAACTGCACCCCGCAGTCCGGCTCGACCGGCTTCGACATCACCGTGACCCGGGTGTTCCAGGACCTGAACACCGGCGCGGAGATCCGGCGCGAGAACTTCAACACCCACTACGCGGCCGAGGACATCATCCGCTGCGTGCCGGTGGCACCCACCACGCCCGAGGGCACCGCTCCCCCGGCGGGCACGACACCGGGCGGCTGACCCGTCGTCCCTGCGGGGGAACCGACAGGCCGGACGACGGTCGGTGCGGCTCACCCGCAGGTGGGCGCGTGCACACTGGGTCCATGAGCGCGGTCCTGCCGAGCGGTTCCCCGGCGCGCGCCGGGGACGAGCAGGACGCCGAGCCCCGCCCCGCGGCCGCGGTACCGACGACGGAGAAGGCCCCCGCCGAGGGGTCCGGGTCGGCCCGCGCCGACCTCTCCGGCGCCGGCCGCACGGCCGGCTGGCCGGCCTGGGTGCGCACGCCGCTGCAGGTCGCCGGCCGGACGGTGGCCAAGGCGTGGCAGGACCGGATCCTCGGGCTGTCGGCCGAGGCGTCGTTCTGGCAGATCCTGTCGGTGCCGCCGCTGCTCATCGGGCTGCTGGGCAGCCTGGGCTACCTCGGGACCTTCATCGGCACCGGGTCGGTGCAGGAGGTCGAGGACCGGCTGCTCACCGCCTCGGCGGAGGTGCTCACCCCCGACGTCGTCGACTCGCTGGTCGCGCCGACCCTGAACGACATCCTGGGTTCCGGCCGGCTCGACGTGGTCAGCGTCGGGTTCCTGCTCTCGCTGTGGGCGGGGTCCTCGGCCACCGCCACGTTCATCAACACCGCGGTCATCGCCTACGACCAGCGCGACGTGCGGGGGCCGATCGCCACGCGGCTGATGGCGCTGTGGCTGTTCGTCGTCGGCCTGGTCGTCGCCGTCCTGACCCTGCCGCTGCTGGTGCTCGGCCGCGAGGTGCTGGTGAACCTGCTGCCCGGCACCTGGCGGCCGGTCGCGACCGTGCTCATCAACGCCGTCTACTGGCCGCTGGTCGTGGTGGGCCTCGTCCTGGTGCTGACCAGCTTCTACCACGTCATGCTGCCGCGGCGGCTGCCGTGGCGGCGGCACGTGCCCGGTGCGCTGCTGGCGGTGGCGTTCTCGCTCGTCGCCGCCCTGGTGCTGCGCACCTACGTCGCCGACATCCTGGTGACGGCGCTGCCCTACGGCGCGCTGGCCACCCCGATCGCGGCGCTGCTGTTCTGCTTCTTCTTCGCCATGGGCATCCTGCTCGGCGCCGAGCTCAACGCCACGATCCAGCAGCGCTGGCCGGCGCCGCTGCGCCGGCACGAGCGACGCCGCCAGGCCCGGCGGGCGGCGAAGCTCGCGTCGGAGGCGCGGAAGCTGGGCCTCGGCGACTCAGCCGCCGACCCTCACTCGGGCCGCAGCGACTCGTAGATCTCCTTGCACGCCGGGCACACCGGGCTGCCGGGCTTCGGCGCCTTGGTGACCGGGAAGACCTCGCCGCAGAGCGCCTGGACCATCGTGCCCATCACCGCGCTCTCGGCGATCTTGTTCTTGCGGACGTAGTGGAACACCTCGTCCGGCTTGTCGGTGTCGGCGTCGCGGACGTCGGGCTTCTCGAGGATGTCGGTGCTGCTCATGGTGCCTCCCTGCGGACCGGCGGTCTCTCGTCGACGTCCATGATGGCAGCGTGCAGCCCTCCACCCCTGTTCCCGGCACGGTCCTCTCGCCGGAGGTGGCCATCTCCCCGGAAGTGGCACAGGCGATCGCGGCCGGACGCCCCGTCGTCGCCCTCGAGAGCACGCTTCTCGCCCACGGCCTGCCGCGCCCCGACAACCGCAAGGCCGCCGATGACGTCGAGGACGCCGTCCGCCGCGGCGGCGCGGTACCGGCGACCATCGCCGTCCTGGACGGCGTGCCGCACGTGGGGCTGGAGCCGGCGCAGGTGGACCGCGTCTGCGGGGACCCGGGGCTGGCCAAGCTCGGCATCCGGGACCTGCCGGTGGCGGCGGCCCGCGGCCTGTCCGGCGCGACGACGGTGTCGAGCACCGCGCTGCTGGCCGCCCGGAGCGGCATCGAGGTGTTCGCCACCGGCGGGCTGGGCGGCGTGCACCGGCAGTCGGCCGAGACCTTCGACGAGTCCGCCGACCTCGGCGCCCTGGCGAGGACGTCGATCGTGGTCGTCTGCGCGGGCGTGAAGTCGATCCTCGACGTGCCGGCCACCCTGGAGCGGCTGGAGTCGCTGTCGGTCACCGTCGTCGGCTACCGGACGACGACCTTCCCCGGTTTCTACGTCGCCGACTCCGGCTCGCCGCTGGACTGGTCGGTGGACGACCCGGCGCAGGCGGCCGCCGTCTTCGCCGCCCGGCGCGAGCTGGCGGCCGGCTCGGTCGTCGTCGCCAACCCGCTCCCGGACGACGAGCAGCTCGACCCGGCGCTGCACGACCGCGTGATCGCCGACGCCCTCGCCGCGGCCGACGCCGCCGGCGTGCGCGGCAAGGCGGTCACCCCGTTCGTGCTCGACCACCTGCACCGGGCCAGCGAAGGCGCGACGCTCGCGGTCAACGTGCGGCTGGTGCTGCGCAACGCCGAGCTCGCCGGCCGGATCGCCGCGGCGCTGCGGGCCGGCTGAGCCGTGCGCCCCGTCCTCGTCGTCGGCGACCTGGCCACCGACGTCGTCGCCGTCCTGGACGGCGATCCCGCGCCCGGGTCGGACCGGCCGGCCGTCATCCGCACGCGCGGCGGCGGGGCCGGGGCCAACGTCGCGGTGCACCTGGCGCGGGTCGGCGTCCCGGTGCGGTTCGCCGGGTGCGTCGGCGACGACCCGGCCGGGGTGGCGCTGGCCCGCGAGCTCGCCGCCGCCGGCGTCGAGCCGCTGCTGCGCACGGTGCCCGGGACCCCCACCGGCACCATCGTCAGCCTGGTCGAGCCGGACGGGCAGCGCAGCATGCTCGCCGACCGCGGCGCCAACCTGGCCCTGCGCCCCGGCGACGTGCCGCCGCTGCCGGCCGGCGGCCACCTGCACCTGTCGGGCTACACGCTGCTCGACGACCGGCCCCGCGCGGCCGGGCTGGCCGCCCTGGCGGCGGCGGTCGAGGCCGGGGCCACCGTGTCGGTGGACCCGGCCAGCACCGGACCGCTGCGCCGCTACGGCGTGGACCGCTGGCTGGCCGACACCGCCGGCGCCACGCTGGTGCTGCCCAACGCCGAGGAGGCGCTGCTGCTCACCGGCTGCGGCGACGTCGCCGACGCCGCCCGCGCGCTCGCCGGGCGGCACCGGTGCGCGGCGGTCAGCCTGGGCGCCGACGGCGCGCTCTGGGCGTCGGGCGTGCAGGTCGTGCACCGGCCGGCGCACCCCGCGGCCGTCGTGGACACCACCGGAGCCGGCGACGCGTTCGCCGCCGGGCTGCTGTCGGTGTGGCTGGCCGACCCCGAGGGCGACCCGGCGACGGCGCTGGATGCCGGGCTGGCGCTGGCCGCGCGGGTGGTGGGGCGGGCGGGCGCCCGTTAGCCGTCGATGATGCGCGAGCGCTCGATGGCCTTGAGGTCGGGCGTCTCGAGGGTGCGCTCGGGGCGGTAGCGGTTGACGTGCTGCTTGCTCTTCGGCGGCCCGTCGTTGGCCATGACCACGGCGATCCAGGGCAGGACGGTGCCGAGGATGGCCAGCAGCAGCACCAGCCAGAGGATGTGCGTCGCGGTGTACACCACGGCTGCCGCCACGATGCTCAACGCGCGGACGCCCATGGTGAGCACGTAGCGCTTCTTGCGGGCGGCGTACTCGTCGAACTGGCTCGGCTGCGCGTCGGTGATCAGCACCGGCTCGGCCCGGCGGGAACGTGCGGTCTCTCGGCTCGAGGCCACGGCTGTGCCATCCCTCCGCCGGCCGATCGCGTGAGGTGTCCACGCGGACGGGGCCCGGCTCGCACGGCCCATCGTGCCACCGCTTCCGGGCCGGTGCAGGTGCCTCTCCCTGGACCTTCAGGCGCCGGTCCGGGCCGCCTTCGCGGCCTGCTTCTGCGCCTGCTTGAACGCCCGGACTTCGGCGAGGGACTCGGCGCCGGTGATGTCGGCGACCGAGCGCCGGGACCCCTCCTCGCCGTAGGCGCCGGCCGCCTCCCGCCAGCCGGCGGGCGTCACGCCGTACTGCTTGCCGAGCAGCGCCACGAAGATCTTGGACTTCTGCGCGCCGAAGCCGGGCAGCTCGCCGATCCGCTCCACGAGCGTGTCGCCGTCCGGGGCGTCGGCCCACAGGTTCTCGGCCCGGCCGTCGTAGCGCTCGACCAGCAGCCGGCACAGCTCCTGCGTGCGCGCGGCCATCGAACCCGGGTAGCGGTGCACGGCCGGCGGCCCCTGGAAGTGCCGCGCCAGCTCCTCCGGGTCCGCGGCGGCGAGGGCCGCGGCGTCGAGGGTGTCGACGCCGAGCCGGTCGGCGAGCAGGCGGGGGCCGGCGAAGGCGCGCTCCATCGGGAACTGCTGGTCGAAGAGCATGCCGAGCAGCAGCGCGAGCGGGTCGCGGCCGAGCAGCTCGTCGGCGCGCGGGTCCTGGGTGAGGGTCAGGGTCGGCACGGTCCAGATGGTGCCGTATGTGGATGCCGGCGCACCTACCACTGACGTCTCTCACCGGGACCGCGCTGAACGCCGATACTCGCCGGCTGCCTCCTGGGCGCCTGGGTGGGCGCTCGCCGAGACCGCCGACCTCGCAGGCTGTTGCACAAGCGTTGAGCAGATGTTTAACATCGTTCTGTGAGCAAGACGATCGGCTTCCGTCCGACCGAGGACGACGAGCGGATCATCCGTGAAGCCATGCGGGACGACGAACGCACTGCCGATGTCATCAGACGTGCACTACGCCTGCTCGACCGTGAGGCCTGGCTCGCGCGCGCTCGTGCCGATGCCGAGCGGTTGGTGGACGAGGACCTGTCCGACGAGGCCGACGCCTGGTGATCCGGGGTGCCGTGTACCGGGTCGACCTCGGTGATGCCCGTCGCGGACACGAGCAACGCGGCCGGCGGTACGGCCTGGTGCTGAGCCCGACCGACATGGCCTGGAACGTCGCCACCATCGTTCCCACATCGACACAGGCGCAGCCGGCGGTGTTCCGGCCCGAGATCGAGCTGGGCGGAGTTCCCACCCGGTTCCTCGTCGATCAGCTGCGCAGCATCGACGTGCGCTTCGTGCATGACGAGCCCGCGTTCTTCCTCCACCGCGACGAACTGGAGGAGATCGAGCTCGCCGTCGCCCGGTATCTCGGGCTCTGACCGGCGCCGCACGTTCACGTTTCCTTACCGGGCGGACACGCCCCGGCGCACGACGGCCTCCCTGCTTCATCGACGCATGTGCTGGTCGAGGAGCATGCCGAGCAGGAGGGCGAGCGGGCCGCGGCCGAGCAGCTCGTCGGCGCGTGGGTCCTGGGTGAGGGTCAGGGTCGGCACGCCGGAGATGTGTGCCAGAGGGCGGTCCCTGGGCGATCACCCGCCCACACGGGCGGCCGAACCGGCGCCACCTACTGCATGCCGCCCCCGCCGGCTCCGCCGCTCCCGAGGCCGTGGGCGATGATCGCGGCCTTCGTCACCCGCTCCTCCGGCGGCAGATCGTCGGGGTTGGTCCCGTAGACGGCCTCCGTGTCGCCGGTCGAGTGCCGAACCCAACTGCCGAACCGCCAGGCCGATCGGAATGGCGCTCCGGCGAGCCGGCCGGCCCGGCGGATCCCCGACCGCAGCTGCGCACGTCTCCCACCCATCACCCGTCCTCCTCGCCGGCCGTTGGGTGCAGGTTCGTCCCGGGACGGCAGCGACCGCGAGGGACAGAGGGTCTCGGCCCGCAGAGACCTTCCGCTCTGCGGGTGCGACGGCCACCGGAGAACCTCGAACGGTGACCGGCACACCGCTCCGCCGCCGCCCGGGAGTGCACTCGCCGGTGCCCCGCCACCCGGCCGACGAACGCTCCGAGGGAACGGCCGGAGAGGACGCTGAGGGCTCCCTGCCCTCGCGGAGGCGTCGCTGCAGAGGGACCTGCTGACCGACCCGGCCGCGCCGTCGCGGGTGCGCTGGGTGCTCACCGTGGAGAGCGGTCTCAACGTCGGCATCGCCACGCCGATCGTCATGGTCGCGATCGCCGGCACCGCGGCCGCGGAGGACGCCGGCGGCCCGGGAGCCGGCGCCCTGGTCGAGCCGGCGATCGGTGCGGGGGTGGGGGTCGTCGCCGGGTCCACCGGGGGGTGGCTGCTGCGGTGGGCCCGCCGGCGGGGGCTGGGCGGCGGAGGACGTCGCGGGCGTCGGCGTCCTCGCCCTGGCCCTGCTGGCCCACGGGACGGCGCCGGCCGTCGACGGCAACGGGTTCGTCGCCGCGTTCTGCGCCGGCATGGCCTTCGGCGCCGCCGCCGGCCGCCGCGGTCCCGCGGAACTCGCCTTCCGGGAGCAGGCGAGCGGCGCGGTTTCGCCGCTGGTGTGGCTGGTCACCGGCGCGATCGCCGTGCCGATCGTGGTGGACCGGCTGGACCCGACCCTGGTGCTCTACGCCGTCCTCAGCCTCACCGTCGTGCGGACGGTCCCGGTCGCCCTCTGCCTGCTGGGCAGCCGCCTCGACCGGACCACCGTCGCGTTCGTGGGCTGGTTCGGCCCGCGCGGGCTGGCCTCCCTGGTCTTCGCGCTGCTCGCCCTCGAGGACCTGGGCTCGGCGGCGGACGAGGCGGGGGCGGTCATCGCGGTCACCGTGCTCCTGAGCGTCCTCGCCCACGGGCTCACCGCGGCACCCCTCGCCGCCCGGTACGGCCGCACCGTCCCTCCCGATCCGGAGCCCGGCACCGCCGAGGGTGCCCGGCACCTCGTCGGCGCGCGGGTGCCGGGTGAGGGTCAGGAGTGGTACGCGCCCGATCCCGCCGCCTGGCCCTCGGCGGGCTCGTCGGACCGCAGCGCGGTCATGTGGTGGCGGCCGATCGGCAGCATCAGCGGCTTGCCCGACGTCGGGTCGACGACGACCCGGCTGTCGAGCCCGAAGACGGCGCGCACGGTCTGCTCGGTGAGCACCTCCGCCGGCGTCCCGGCGGCGTGGATCCGCCCGTCGGCCAGCGCGACGAGGTGGTCGGCGTAGCGGGCGGCGAGGTTGAGGTCGTGCAGGACCATGACGATCGTCGTCCCGCGGGTGCGGTTGAGGTCGGTCAGCAGGTCGAGGACCTCGATCTGGTGGGCGACGTCGAGGAACGTCGTCGGCTCGTCGAGCAGGAGCAGGTCGGTCTGCTGGGCCAGTGCCATGGCGATCCAGACCCGCTGGCGCTGGCCGCCGGAGAGCTCGTCGACGGCGCGGTCGGCCAGGGCCGTCGTCTGCGTCGCCTCCAGGGCCGCCGCCACCGCGGCGTCGTCCTCCTGGCGCCAGCGGGTGAAGATCCCCTGGTGCGGGTTGCGACCGCGGCCGACCAGGTCGGCGACGGTGATGCCCTCCGGCGCGATCGGCGACTGCGGGAGCAGGCCCAGGGCGCGGGCGAGCTCCTTGGCGGGCATCCGGTGCACCGACCGGCCGTCGAGCAGCACCTGGCCGGTCCGGGGCGCGAGCAGGCGCGACATCGACCGCAGCAGCGTGGACTTGCCGCAGGCGTTCGCGCCGACGATCGCCGTGATCTCCCCGGCGGGGACGACCAGGTCGAGGTCCTCGATGACGGTGCGCTCGCCGTACCCGAGCGTGAGGTCCTCCGCCGCGAGCGAGCGGGTGTCGGTCACAGCGAGCCTCCGGCGCGGTTGGTGCGGACGATCAGGTAGATCAGGTACGGGGCCCCGAGCACGCCGGTGACCACGCCGACCGGGTAGCGGGTCTCCAGGGCGAACTGGCCGACGAGGTCGGCCACGAGCACCAGCAGCGCCCCGACCAGCCCGGCCGGCACGAGCAGCGAGCCGTTCGGGCCGACCAGGCGCGCCGCGATGGGCCCGGCGAGGAAGGACACGAAGGCGATCGGGCCGCAGGCGGCCGTGGCGAACGCGATCAGGCCGACCGCCGCGGTGATCGCCACGACCCGGGTCCGCTCGACGCGGGTCCCCAGCGCGGAGGCGGTGTCGTCGCCGAGCTGCAGCGCGGAGAGGTCGCGCGTCTGCGCGAGCAGCACGGGGCCGAGCACGACGAGGGCGACCACCGCCGGCACGGTCGCCTCCCAGGTGCTGCCGTTGAGGCTGCCGGTCAGCCAGCGCAGCGCCTCGGCGAAGTCCCAGGCGCCGGCCTGGGCCAGCACGTAGGAGGTGGCGCTCGTCGACATGGCGGCGACGCCGATGCCGATGAGGACCAGCCGGGTGCCCACGACGCCGTCCTTGAACGCCAGGGTGTGGACGAGCAGGGCGACGCCGAGCGCGGCGACGATCGCGGTGACCGACACCGCGGTGCCGGACCACCCGAGGACGACGATGGCGAAGGCGGCCGCGGCGCTGGCGCCGGTGCTGATGCCGATGACGTCGGGGCTGGCGAGGGGGTTGCGCAGCATCGTCTGGAACGTGACGCCGGCGAGGCCGAACGACAGCCCGGCCACGACCGCGAGCACCGCCCGCGGCAGCCGCAGCCGGCCGACGGTGAAGGAGGCGCCGGGAACGTCCTCGCCGAGGACCACCCGGACCACGTCGCCCGGCGGGTAGAACGTCCGCCCGACCATCAGCGTGGCCGCGAACACCGCGACGACCAGGACGGCGAGCACGACGACCACCAGCCGCCGGCGCGCGGCGCGGCGGACGCGGCCGCGGGCGACGACCTCGACGGCCTCGACCGCCGGCGCCGTCGCCACGCCCGTGCTCACAGCTCACGCACCTTCCGCCGGCGGACCAGGGCGATGAAGAACGGAGCACCGAGCAGCCCGGTGACGATGCCGACGTCGATCTCGCTCGGGCGGGCCACGATCCGGCCGAGCACGTCGGCGGCGATGAGCAGGCACGCGCCGGTCAGGGCGGAGAACGGCAGCAGCCAGCGGTGGTCGACGCCGATGAGCAGCCGGCAGAGGTGCGGGACGACCAGCCCCACGAAGAAGAGGGGCCCGGCGACCGCGGTCGCCGTGCCGCACAGCAGCACCGCGCCGCCCGCCGCGACCGCGCGCGCGAGGGCGACGCGCTCGCCGAGGCCCGCGGCCAGGTCGTCGCCGAGGGCGAGCGAGTTGAGGCTGCGCGCCGACAGCAGGCTGACCAGGAAACCGGCCGCCAGGAACGGCAGCACCGGGGTGGTGGACCCGAAGGTCGCCCCACCCACGCCGCCGACCTGCCAGGACTGGACGCTGGCCGCGATGTCACCGCGCGGGAGGGCGACCGCTGTGATGAACGACGTCAGCGCCGCGGAGGTGGCGGACCCGGCCAGCGCGAGCTTGAGCGGGGTCGCGCCGCCCCGCCCCAGCGAGCCCACGCCGTAGACGAACACGGCGGCGACCGCCGCTCCGAGGATCGCCGTCCAGATGATGCTGGTCGCCGAGAACAGCCCGAACCAGGCCAGGCCGGCGACCACGGCCAGGGACGCGCCCGTGTTCACGCCGAGGATGCCCGGGTCGGCCAGCGGGTTGCGGGTCACGCCCTGCATGACGGCGCCGGAGACCCCGAGCGCCGCACCGACGAGCGCCGCCAGCACGGTGCGGGGGATGCGCTTGGTCACCGCCGCCTGGCCCAGGTTCTCCGACGAGCCGCCGAGGGCGGCGAGGATGTCGGACCAGCCGACCCCGCGGGACCCCACCGCCACCGAGGCCGCCGTGAGCAGGGCCAGCAGGGCCAGGACGGCCAGCAGCCACAGGAACCGGACCGACCCCGGGCGTCGCGCGGCGGCGACGTCCGGGGTCGGGAGGGAGTCGACCGGGGTCACGGGGCGGTGATCACGCGGCCTCGTCGGCCGCCTCGGCCAGCATGGCCAGGTAGTCCTCGAGCACCCAGGAGATCGCCAGCGGGGTCGGGTTCGCCGCGGTGCCCAGCGGGGTGTCGGGCAGCAGGACGATCGCCCCGTTGGCGACGGCGGGGATCTGGGACAGCAGCGGGTCGGCGTTGAGCGCGTCGACCAGCTCCTGGTCGCCGTAGGTCACGATGATGTCCACGTCGTCGAAGACGTCGACCTGCTCCGCGCTCACCGTGCCCGAGAACTGCTCCGGGTCGGTCGAGGCGGCGGCGATGCTCTCCGGCGTGCTCAGCCCGAGGTCCTCGAAGAACGCGCTGCGCGTGTCGTAGGGCGTGTAGAAGCTGACCTCGCTGAGGTCGGTGGTGTCCACGTGCGTGAGGAACATCGTCGCCTTGCCCTCGAGCTGGGGGTGCTGCGCGACGGCGTCGGTGATGTCCTGCTCGATGCTCGCGATCAGCTCCTCGCCCTCCTCGGCCATGCCCATGCCGGCGGAGTTGATCTCGATCATCTCCCGCCACGGCGTCGCCCACGGCGCCTCCGGGTAGGCCACGACCGGCGCGATCTCGCTGAGGGTGTCGTAGTCCTCCTGGGTCAGGCCCGAGTAGCCGGCGAGGATGACGTCGGGGTCGGTGTCGGCCACCGCCTCGAAGTCGATGCCGTCGGTCTCGTCGAAGAGCACCGGCTCCTCGCCACCGAGCTCCTCGAGCTCCTCGGCCACCCACGGCAGCAGGCCGTCGCCGTCGTCGTCGCCGAAGTTGGCGGCGGCCATGCCGACGGGGACGACGCCGAGGGCCAGCGGCACCTCGTGGTTCGCCCAGTTCACCGTGGCGATCCGCTCGGGCCGGGCGTCGATCGTCGTCGTGCCGAAGGCGTGCTCGACGGTGATCGGGGTGAAGTCCCCGGAGCCCTCCGCCTCGTCCTCGGCGGCCGAGGACGAGCCGCCGCAGGCGGCCAGCCCGCCGGCGAGCAGGGCGGCGGTGGAGAGTGCGACCAGTCTCGGTGCGCGGCGCATGGTGTCCTTCCAGGTAGGAGTGCGGCGCCGCGGTGTCGGGGCGACCGGGGGGAGCCTAGAACTAAGGCTTGGCTAACCAAACTTAGGGTCCACTCACCGACCTGTCGGTCACGGCCGGACCACGGTTCGGGAGGATGCTTCCGTGCGTGCGGTGGTCAGCCGGGTCGGGTCGGCGTCGGTGACGGTCGACGGCGCCGTCGTGGGCGAGATCGGCGCCGGGCTGCTGGCCCTGGTCGGCGCCGGCCGGGAGGACGACGCCGACCGGGCCCGTGCGCTCGCCCGCAAGATCCACGAGCTGCGGGTGTTCGCCACCGACGAGGGTGCGCGCTCGGCGGCCGACCTCGGCCGGCCGGTGCTGGTGGTGAGCCAGTTCACCCTCTACGCCGACACGCGCAAGGGCCGCCGTCCCTCCTGGGACGCCGCCGCCCCCGCCGAGGTCGCCGAACCGCTGGTCGACGAGGTGGTGGCCGAGCTGCGCCGCCGCGGCGCGCCGGTCGCCACGGGCGTGTTCCGGGCGTCCATGCAGGTCAGCTCGGTCAACGAGGGGCCCATGACCCTGCTGCTGGAGACCTGAGGAAGAAACGTCGGCGCACCGGCGTTGAGCTGTGAATCACACGGGTACCACTCCCGTGACGGAACCCACGCCTGTGCTTTCCCTGTGATTCACGCCCTCGTGGAACACGGGGGCCGGTGGCCGCCGTTGGACTCGGCGTACCACACCGGAACGAGAGCCAGGTACCGGGCCCGGCGATCCCGGGTCCGGGGACCACGACGAACGGATGAGCCTGCGCCACGGCGGGCAGTGCATCCGACCTGAAGGCAAGGACGAAGACCCATCGTGACGCTGTTGCAGTCTTCCCCCAACGACACCCTCGAGGTGCGCTCGCCGCGCCGGGAGTCCGACACCACCGGCCTGGTGTCGACCGACCTGGTGCGCGTGTACCTCAACACCATCGGCAAGACCGCTCTGCTGACGGCCGAGCAGGAGGTGGAGCTGGCCAAGCGGATCGAGGCCGGGCTCTACGCCGACCGGCTGCTCGCCGAGAAGAAGCTGACCCCTGCCCTGCAGCGGGACTACCGGGCCCTGGCCATCGACGGGAAGGCCGCCAAGGCGCACCTGCTCGAGGCGAACCTGCGCCTGGTCGTCTCGGTGGCCAAGCGCTACACCGGCCACGGCATGACGTTCCTGGACCTGATCCAGGAGGGCAACGTCGGCCTGATCCGCGCGGTCGAGAAGTTCGACTACACCAAGGGCTTCAAGTTCTCGACCTACGCCACGTGGTGGATCCGCCAGGCCATCACCCGCGCCATGGCCGACTCCGGCCGCACCATCCGGCTGCCCGTCCACCTGGCCGAGCAGGTCAACAAGGTGGTGCGCACCCGCCGCCGGATGCACCAGGAGCTGGAGCGGGAGCCCACCCCCGAGGAGCTCGGCCTCGAGCTCGACATGCCGGAGGAGCGGGTCACCGAGCTGCTGGAGTACAGCCGCGACCTGGTCAGCCTCGACCAGACCGTCGGTGCCGACGAGGAGTCCCGTCTCGGTGACTTCATCGAGGACGCCGACGCCGCGGTGGCCGAGGACGCGGTCGCCTTCCAGATGATGAAGGGCGACGTCCGCACCGTGCTGTCGACGCTGGAGGACCGGGAGCGCGACGTCGTCGTCCTCCGGTTCGGCCTGGACGGCGGCCAGCCGCGGACGCTGGAGCAGATCGGCAAGCAGTTCGGTCTCTCCCGCGAGCGGGTGCGGCAGATCGAGCGCGAGACGATGGCCAAGCTGCGCGACCCGCAGCGGGCCGACGCCCTGCGCGACTACCTCGCCTGAGACGAGGCCCCCCAGGGGGCCGCTGACGAGCCGGGCCCCGGCAGGGGTCCGGCTCGTCGCGTCTGCAGGGCCGCCTGCGTGCGGCTGCGGACGCCGAGCTTGGCGAAGACGCTGCCGACGTGGTGCTCGACCGTGCGCTTGCTGAGGACCAGCCGTTCGGCGATCTCGCCGTTGGACAGCCCCGCGGCGAGCAGCTCCAGCACCTCCCGCTCGCGCCGCGTCAGCGGGCCCGGGCTGCGCGGCGACGGCGCGGGGCGCACCCCCGCCCGGCGCAGCAGCCCGGCGACCCGGTCCGCCTCCCCGCCGGCGCCGAGGTCGTGGAACACCCGCCAGGCCGTGGACCACTCGGCCGCGGCCACCTCGGGCGAGACCTGCGCCAGCGCCCGGCCGAGCGCGACCCGGCAGCGCGCCGCGTCCCAGGGCAGCCCGGCACGGGTGAACCGGCTCAGGGCCGCCTCCAGGTGCGCGACCGCGCCGTCGGCGCCCTCGGCCGCGAGCAGCAGGCCGCTGACCAGGTCGGCGCGGGCCTGCACGTGCGCCAGCCCGGTGCGCGCGGCCAGCGACCGCAGCCGCACGGCGCAGTCGCCGGCCTCGGCCGGACGGCCCGCGGCGGCGTGCAGCTCGGCCAGCAGGCCGACCTCCTCGTACCCGAGCACCTCGGCCGGGAGCTCGTCGACCGCCCGCCGGAGCACGGTCGCGGCGAGCTCCGCCCGGCCCTGCGCCAGGTGCAGCCGGGCGAGCGGGACCGCGGCGCGGCGGTCGCCCTCGGCGCCGTCCAACAGCGCCGAGGCCTCCTCGAACCGCCCCTGCCTCGTGCGCAGGTCGGCCAGCCGCGCCGCCGCGGCCGCCCGCAGCGCGCGGAACCCGGACTCGTGCAGGCGCAGCGAGGTGGTCAGGTCCCGCTCGGCCTCGGTCCACCGCCCGGCCGCGGTCAGGACGCCGCCGTGGTGCATCCGGCAGATCGCCGGCACCCACAGGTCGTGCGAGGCGCGGCCGGCGGCGTCGGCGACGTCCACCCACTCCTGCGCGCGGCGCACGTCGAGCACGAGCTCGCAGCAGACCAGCATCTTGCAGTAGATCTCGCCGACGACCAGGTGGTCGCGGACCTCCCCGCTGGCGGCCGCGACGACCGCCTCGTCCAGCCGGCGCATGCCGTCCGCCACCCGGCCGTCGAGCACCAGGCCCGCGCCCTCGTACGCCAGCGCGCAGAACTGCAGGTCGGCGTCGGCGCAGCGGCGGGCGATCGCGGCCGCCGTCCGCACGTGCCCGGCGACCGCGGCCGGGGACTCGGTGGTCATGGCCTCGGCCAGCTCGACCCAGCCGCGCTCCGGGCACTCGCCGGCGTCCTCGGCGAGGCTGCGCGCACGGGCGAGCCAGCCGCCGGCGGCGGTGCCGTTGCCGTGCACCGCGGCGTGCAGGAACGCCAGCTCGCGCCCGGCGATGAGGGCGGGCCGGCGGACCTCGCCCCGGGCGCGGTAGCCGGTGAAGGCCCGCTCGTAGGACCGGACGGCGGAGGCGAAGTCGCCGGCCCACTCCTCGGCTCGGGCCAGGCCGTACCAGGCGTCCGGGGAGTCCTGCTGCCGCAGGGCGTCGGCGAACAGGCCGCGGGCCGCCGCCCAGTCGCCGCGCTCGAGGGCCGCCTCGCCGTCGGTCAGGAGCCCGGGCTCCGCCGCCATGCGCCGAGGATGCCACCGGCGGCGCGGGGGCGGACGCGCGCCGAGCACGGGTGCGCAGATGGGTGCGCGCACCCATGTGCGCGGCGACGGCGACCGCCATCCTCGGCGTCGTTCCCGACGAGGAGGGGCGCGATGAGCACGGAGACCTTCCAGATCCCCGCCGAGGCCGCCGAGCTGTACGAGGCGCGCTTCGTCCCGGCGATCTTCGCGGAGTGGGCGCCGCTGCTGGCCCACGCGGCCGGCGTGCGGCCGGGGCAGGCGGTGCTGGACGTGGCGTGCGGCACCGGCGTGGTCGCTCGCGCGGTCGCCGACCTGGTGGGCACGGAGGGCCGGGTCGTGGGCCTCGACCTGAACCCGGCCATGCTGGACGTCGCCCGGCGCGTCCGGCCCGACCTGGAGTGGCGGCAGGGGGACGCCGCCGACCTGCCGTTCGCCGACGGCGGCTTCGACGTCGTCCTGTGCCAGATGGCGCTGATGTTCTTCCCCGACCGGGCGGCGGCGCTCGGCGAGATGGCCCGGGTGGTGCGGCCGGGCGGCGTGGTCGGGGTGTGCGTGCCGGCCGCGCTGGACGACCAGCCCGCGTACGGGCCGTTCGTCGAGATGGCGGTCGACGTCGCCGGGCCGGCGGCCCGGTCGCTGCTCGGCAGCTACTGGTCGTGCGGTGACGCCGGCGAGCTGGTGCGGTGGTTCGCGGCCGCCGGCCTGCCCGCCGCGACGGTCACGACCCGGGTGGGGACGGCGGCGTTCGGCTCACCGGAGGAGCTGGCGGCCACCGAGGTCGACGGCTCGCCGCTGCGCGCGCGGATCGGCGCGGACCAGCACGCCCGCATCCTGCAGCGCAGCCGGGCGGTGCTGGCGCCGTTCACCGGGCCGTCGGGCCGGGTGGCCGCGCCGCTGCGCTGCCACCTCGTGGTGGCCGCGGCCCGCTGACCGTCACACCGGGTTGCGCAGGCGGCGCGGGCCGGGGTCGACCCGTCCGGACGGCGGGCCGACGCGGATGCCGCCGCCCGCGACCACCAGCGAGCGACCGCCGTGCCACGGCTCGGCGGGGCCCACGATGACCGGCTCGAGGGTGAGGGTGAGCACCTCCGGCAGGTCGTCGGCCAGCCGCGCGACCCGCAGCAGCAGCTCCTCCAGCGCCCGGGTGTCGACCGGCTCGGAGCCGCGGTAGCCGTCGAGCAGCGGCCAGGCGCGCGGCGCCCGCACCAGCTCGGCCGCGTCGAGGTCGGTCAGCGGCAGCGTGCGGTAGGCGCGGTCGCCGAGCAGGTCGGTGGCCACTCCCCCGAGGCCGAAGCTGACCAGCGCGCCGAACGAGGGGTCGTCGACGATGCCCACCACCGTGGCCACCCCCGGCGCGGCCATCTCCTGCACGACCACCGGGTCGCCGGCCGGGATGGCGGCGTGCGCGGCGCGGACGTCGTCGGCGTCCTTGAGGTCGAGCCGGATCCCGCCGAGGTCGGTGCGGTCGCGCAGCCACGGCGCGGTGGACTTGAGGACGACGGGGTAGCCGATCTCCTCCGCGGCGGCGACGGCCTCCTCCGCGGTGCTCGCCCGCCGGCTGCGCAGCAGCGGGATGCCGTAGGCGCCGAGGACGGCGATCGCCTCCTCGTCGGTGAGGTCGCGGCCGGCCGGGCGCTCGGCCAGCACGGCGCGGACCACCGCGCGGGCGGCGGCCTCGTCGACGTCGGGCAGCTCGGGGATCTGGCCGACCGGCCGCTGCCGCCAGCGGGCGTACTCGGTGACCATGGCCAGGGCGATCACGGCCCGCTCGGGCGTGGAGAACGACGGCACCGACCCGCGGGCCGGCATGCCGCCCTCGTCGAGGACGGCGAGCTCGGGCGGGATGCCCTCGGTGGAGAGGAAGGTCGCCACGATCGGCTTCGTCGAGCCGGCCGACACGTCGCGCAGCGCCCGGCCCATGGCCTCGGCGCCGCGGACCTGCGGCGGCAGGTAGACGGCGACCACCGAGTCGACGCCGTCGTCGTCCACGGCCGCCTGCAGCGCGGCCCGGAACGCCTCCGGCCCGGCGCTGGTGCCGATGTCGACCGGCGCGCCCTCGGCCAGCTGCAGCCCCTCCTCCAGCACGGCGTCGGCGACGAGCACGCCGAGCGCGGTGGAGTTGCCGACGACGGCGACGCGGCGGCCCCCGGGCAGCGGCTGGTGCGCCAGCAGGGTGCCGACGTCGAACAGCTGGGCGACGGTCTCCACGCGGATCACGCCGGCCGAGGCGAACAGCGCCGCCACCGACTGCTCGGGGACCTGCACCGACGTCCCGGCCAGGCCCGGGGCCATGCCGACGTGCCGGCCGCTCTTCACCGCGACCACCGGCTTGGTGCGGCCGACCCGCCGGGCCAGGCGGGCGAACTTTCGCGGGTTGCCGAAGCTCTCCAGGTGCAGCAGCACGACCTCGGTGCTGGGGTCGGTGGCCCAGTACTGCAGCAGGTCGTTGCCGCTGACGTCGGCGCGGTTGCCGGCCGAGACGAACGTGGACAGGCCGATACCGCGGCTGCGGGCGCGCTCGAGCAGGGCCACGCCCAGCGCGCCGGACTGGGCGAAGAACCCGACCCGGCCGCGGCCGGGGACCATGGGCGCGAGGCTGGCGTTGAGCCGCACTGCCGCGTCGGTGTTGACCACGCCCAGGCAGTTCGGCCCGACCACCCGCATGCCGGAGGCGCGGGCGGCGGTGACCAGGTCGCGCTGGGCCACCCGGCCCTCCTCCCCGGCCTCGCCGAACCCGCCGGACACCACGACCAGGCCGCGCACGCGCTTGCGCCGGCAGGCCTCGACCACGCCGGCGACCTGCTCGGCCGGGACGGCGATGACGGCCAGGTCGACGTCGTCGGGGATGGCCTCGACGTCGGCGTAGGCCGGGACGCCGCGGACGTGACGGGCGCCGGGGTTGACCGGGTACACCGGGCCGTCGAAGCCGTAGCCGAGCAGGTTGCGCAGCAGGACGTTGCCGAGCTTGCCCTCGTCGTTGCTGGCGCCGACCACCGCGACCGAGGACGGGGTGAGCAGGCGGCCGATCGAGCGGGACTCGCTGCGCTGCTCGCGCTCGTAGGCCACGGCCAGCGCCGTCTCGGTCTGCGCGATCGGGAAGGTCAGGTGGACGACGCCGTCCTCGTACTCGCGGCGGGGCTCGTAGCCGGCGTCGAGGAAGACCCGCACCATGCGGCTGTTCTGGGCCAGCACCTCGGCGACGAACTTCGCGACGCCGCGCTCGCGGGCCGCCGCCGCCAGGTGCTCGAGCAGCACCGAGCCCAGGCCGCGGCCCTGGTGGGCGTCCTCGATGAGGAAGGCGACCTCGGCCTCGTCGGTGCCGGGCAGCCGGTCGTAGCGGCCGACGCCGATGACGTCGCCGCCGAGCACCAGCACGAAGGCCACCCGGTCGACGTGGTCGACGTGGGTGAAGCGGTGGAGGTCGCGGTCGGAGAGCTTCTTCATCGGGCCGAAGAAGCGGTAGTAGCGGGTCTGGTCGGAGCTGCGCTCCATGAGCCCGACCAGGCCGTCGGAATCCTCGGGGGTGATCGGCCGCAGGTGGGCGGTGCCGCCGTCGGCGGCGATGACGTCGGCCTCCCAGTGGGCCGGCGGCGGCGCCGGCGGGACGTCGGGGGGCGCGGTGGTGGTCTGCTCAGTCACGGGGGTCGTCCGGGTCCAGGCCGAAGTAGGGGAAGCTGGCGCGGCGGGTGCGCAGGATCGCACGGTCGACGCGGGACTCGGTGAAGGGGTCCCAGGCCGAGAAGCCGGTCCAGCCGCCCTCGGTCATGTGCGTCGGGGGGCGGGCGCGCAGCCCGCGGCGGGCGACGTCCTCCCGCCAGGACTCCGGGATCTCGGTGGCGGGGTCGAGCGGCACGCCGCCGGCGACCGCGAGCAGGTGGGTCCAGGCCCGGGGGACGCAGCGGACCAGGCCGTACCCGCCGCCGCCCAGGGCGATCCACCGGCCGTCGCAGAGCTGGTGCGCCAGGTCGTGCATCAGCCGGTAGCTCGCCCGCTGGCCGTCGACGGTGAGCCCGAGGTCGGCCAGCGGGTCCTCGTGGTGGGCGTCGCACCCGCACTGGCTGACCAGGATCTGCGGCTGGAAGGCCTTGAGCACGCTCGGGACGACGGCGCTGAACGCGCGCAGCCAGCCCGAGTCGTCGGTGCCGTTGGGCAGGGCGAGGTTGACCGCGCTGCCGAGCGCCGTGGAGGGGTCGCCGGTCTCCTCGGGGAAGCCGGTGCCGGGGAAGAGGGTGAGCGGGGTCTGGTGGACGCTCACCGTGAGCACCCGCGGGTCGTCGTAGAACACCGTCTGGACACCGTCGCCGTGGTGGACGTCGACGTCGACGTAGGCGATCCGCTCGTAGCCCCGGTCGAGCAGCCAGCGGATCGCGATGGCCGCGTCGTTGAAGACGCAGAACCCCGACGCGCGGTCGGGCATGGCGTGGTGCAGCCCGCCGGAGATGTTCACCGCGTGCTGGGCGCGGCCCTCGTGCACCAGCTCGGCGGCCCGGACGCTGCCGCCGGCGATGAGGGCGGCCGCGTCGTACATGCCGTCGAAGATCGGGTTGTCGGCGGTGCCGAGGCCGTGGCCGACGTCCGGGTCGGCGGGCGCGCGCTTCACCGCCTCGAGGTACGCCGGGTCGTGCACCAGGGTGAGCAGGTCGACGCCGGCCGGGGTGGGCCGCACCACCTCGACCCGGTCGCCGGAGAGGACGCCGAGGGAGTCGGCCAGCCGCATCGTGAGGTCCAGGCGCACGGGGTGCAGCGGGTGCTCGCCGCCCATGGTGTAGCCGAGCAGGGCGTCGTCCCAGACCACGGTCACCGCGTCGCTCATCGGGCCTCCTCGCCAGGACGCGCCGGCGGCCGTACGCCGCCCCCGCCGCCTTCGGACGCTACCTGCTCCGCCGAGTGCGCGACGCCGCACCGACCACCCGGTCGGGGACCCCGCCGCGGGCGCCGGAGTCCGTAGAATTCGGGGCCGGACACGGAGGAGCTGCTTGTGAACGACCTCATCGACACCACGGAGATGTACCTCCGGACGATCTTCGAGCTGGAGGAGGAGGGCATCACGCCCCTGCGCGCGCGGATCGCCGAGCGCCTCCACCAGAGCGGTCCCACGGTCAGCCAGACGGTCGCCCGGATGGAGCGCGACGGGCTCCTGCGCGTGGAGGGCGACCGCCACCTGCAGCTGTCGGACACGGGCCGCGCCCTGGCCACGGCCGTCATGCGCAAGCACCGGCTGGCCGAGTGCCTGCTCGTCGACGTGATCGGCCTCGACTACGCCGACGTGCACGAGGAGGCGTGCCGCTGGGAGCACGTCATGAGCGAGGCGGTGGAGCGCAAGCTGCTCACCCTGCTGGGCAACCCGACGGTCTCCCCCTTCGGCAACCCGATCCCGGGCCTGGACGCGCTCGCCGGCGAGTCCCCGCTGGGCGGCGAGACGTCCACGGTGCTCGACGCGCTGACCCTGCTGTCGGCGACCGCCACCGCCACCGGCCGGCCGGTGACCATCGCCCGGATCAGCGAGCAGCTGCAGGACCCCGAGACGCTGCGCGTGCTGGACGAGCGCGGTGTGCGCCCGGGCGCCTCGATGACCGCCCGCCTGGTCGACGGCACGGTCACCCTCGACGACTACCCGCTCCCTCCCGGCGCCGCGCAGCACCTGTTCGTGCGGGCCGAGGACGAGGACCTCACCCCGCAGGAGGCCGCCGCCGTGCTCTGAGGCGGTAGCTCCGGCCGGACGACCACCCGAGAGCCGCGGTCCCCACGGGGGCCGCGGCTCTCGGCGTTCCCGGGCCAGGGCCCAAGTACCCTTGGCATCTGGATACCGCCGGTATCTGATAACGGCGTGAGCACCCGGCTGTCCCGCACCGAGCAGGTCGAGCGCAACCGCGCGCTCCTCCTGGACGCCGCCCGGACGGTCTTCCTCGAGCGGGGGTACGCCGGCGCGACGCTGGAGGCGATCGCCGAGGAGGCGGGCTTCTCCAAGGGCGTCGTCTACTCGCAGTTCGCCGGCAAGGCGGACCTCTTCCTGGCGCTGCTGGAGCGCCGCATCGCCGCCCGCGCGGAGGAGAACGCCCGGGCCGTCGCCGACGGCACCGGGCCGGACCGGTTGCGCGCGCTGATGGCGACGAGCGCGCGCGACGGCCGTGCCGAGGCCGGCTGGGCCCGGCTGCTCATCGAGTTCCGCCTGGTCGCCGCGCGCGATCCCGAGCTCAACGCGCGCTACGCCGCCCTGCACACCACCACGCTGGACCGGCTGGCCGCGGCGATCGCCGCCGCGCTGGACGGCGAGGGCTCCGGCGTACCCCCGCGCACGCTGGCGCGCCTGGTGCTCGCCCTGGGCAGCGGCGCGGTGCTCGAGGAGGCGGCCGACCCCGGTGCACTGCCGGTCGAGCTGCTCCAGGACGTCGTCGTCCGGCTGACGACGTCGAGCTGATCCGTCACCACGGGGGCCGTCTCTCGTACGAA
The DNA here is from genome assembly GCF_054050275.1 of Geodermatophilus sp. SYSU D00691. Taxonomy (NCBI): domain Bacteria; kingdom Bacillati; phylum Actinomycetota; class Actinomycetes; order Geodermatophilales; family Geodermatophilaceae; genus Geodermatophilus; species Geodermatophilus sp. SYSU D00691. The sequence continues at coordinate 16,213 of NZ_JBJGYZ010000006.1, read as the reverse complement.
GGGATCCGCCATGCAGGCGAGGACCGTCTCCCCCGTCACCCGGCTCCGCGAGGACCTGCAGTCGGAGCTGTCCGCCTCCTACGACGAGCTGATCGCCCGCACGACCTAGGACCGGACCGCGATCCTGCGGCACCAGCGGGCGCGGCTGCACGAGCTGCTGCGCACGGCGGTGGCGCGCTCGCCCTTCCACGCCCGCCGGCTGGCCGGCCTCGACGTGGCGTCGGTCGAGCCCACCGACCTGTCGCCGCTGCCGGTCATGACCAAAGCCGAGCTGATGGCGTCCTTCGACGACGTCCTCACCGACCGGCGGATCACCCGGGCCGCCGCCGAGGCCGCGCTGGCCGCCGCGACCGACGAGCCGGCCGTGCTGCCCGGTGGGGTGCTCGTGCTGGCCTCGGGCGGGAGCTCGGGACCCCGGGGCGTCTTCCTCCACGACCTGCCCGCCGCGCGGCAGTTCGTGGGGTCGCTCTCGCGCGGGCTGGTCGCCCGGTTGCGGACCACGGGTGCCCCGCCGGGTGGTCTGCGGGTCGCCATGGTGGCCGCGGCGTCCCCGGTGCACGCGACGGGGGCGGCGGTGTCGCTGACCGCCGGCGGCGCGCTCGGCTTCTCCTTCCTCCCGGTGCCGGTGACCCTGCCGCTGCCGGAGATGGTCGACCGGCTCAACGCGATGCAGCCGCAGGCGCTGTACGGCTACCCGACGATGCTGTTCCGGCTGGCGCTCGAGCAGCAGGCCGGCCGGCTGCGTATCTCCCCCGCGGCCGTGAACTGCACGAGCGAGACGCTCACCGGAGGGCTGCGGGCCGCGATCCGGTCGGCGTTCGCCGTGCCGGTCGGCGACACGTTCGGCTCCACCGAGCAGCTGGTCGGCACGAGCCTGCCCGACGACGAGGCCCTCGTCCTCGCCGAGGACGGGTGCATCGTCGAGCCGGTCGACGGCGCCGACCGCCCGGTCCCGCCCGGGACGCCGTCGGACTCGGTGCTGGTGACCGTCCTCGAGAACCGACTGCAGCCGTTGATCCGCTACCGCCTGCCGGACAGCTTCGTCGTGCTGCCACCGGTCCCCGGCGGGCCGGGGTACCTGCGGGCGGTGGTCCGCGGCCGCTCGGACGACGTCCTGCGGTTCGGCGACCACGTGCTGCACCCGCTGGTGCTGCGGTCGGCGCTGGTCCACTCCCCCGAGGTCGTCGACTACCAGGTGCGGCAGACGCCCCGCGGCCTCGCAATAGACGTGCTCGCGCCCGGCGGGCTCGACGTGGCCGGGCTGCGGACGCGGCTCGCGGAGGCCCTCGCCGGCGCGGGGCTGCGCGGTCTCGTCGTCGACGTGGCGGTGGTCGCCGAGCTGCCGCGCGACGCGCGCACCGGCAAGCTGCGCCGGTTCGTGCCCGTGGGGTGAGCCCCCCGGAGGCGCCGGGCGGGCGCTCGGGTGGTGCTCACTACGGTGGATCCGTCGATCCCCGCACGTGAGAGAAGGCGCCCCGTGAGCCAGGCCGACGCGTCCGAGACCCCCGCCGAGTCGCCCGCCCCCAGCCCGTTCCACCGGCTCGCCGACTTCGTCGCGCTCCCGCGCATCGGCGGGCTGGCCCTCTCCCGGGACGGCCGCCGGTTGGCGATCTCGGTGCAGACGCTGGACCCGGAGGGCAAGAAGTGGCAGTCGGCGATCTGGGAGGTCGATCCCGAGGGGCGGGGCGACGCCCGCCGGCTGACCCGCAGCGCGCCGGGTGAGTCGTCGCCCGCGTGGGCGCCCGACGGCTCGCTGCTGTTCACCTCGGCGCGGCCCGACCCGGGTGCCGCGAACGGGGACGGCGAGCCCAAGGCGGCGCTGTGGAGCCTCCCGCCCGGCGGGGGTGAGGCCCGCCCGGTGCTGACCCGCGGTGCGGGGATCGGCGGTTTCGCCGTCGCGGCCGACAGCGGCGACGTGGCCGTGGTCGTCCCGACGATGCCCGGTGCGGTCGACGCGGAGGGCGACGACGCCCGGCGCAAGGAGCGCAAGGACGCCGGGGTCTCGGCCGTGCTGCACGAGAGCTACCCCGTCCGCTACTGGGACCACGACCTCGGCCCGGCCGCGCCGCACATCCTCTGGCTGGGCCCGGTGCCGGCCGAGCCGACGGCCGGGAGCCCGGTCGAGGCCCCGGAGCTGCGCGACCTGACGCCCGACGCCCGGCCCCCGCTGGGCAGTGGTGACGAGATCGTCCTCTCCCCCGACGGAGGGCTGCTCGCCCGCAGCGAGGACGTGCCCGACGGGCCGGCGGGGCGCCGGCTGCGGCTGCTGCTGACCGACACCGCCACGGGTGAGGCGCGGGTCCTCGTGGACGACCCGCTGGCCGACGTCTACGGCGCCCGCTTCTCGCCGGACGGGAGCACCGTCGTCTGCGTGCGCGAGGCGATGTCGACCTACAGCGAGCCGCCGGACTACACCCTGCTGCTGGTCGACGTCGGGACGGGGCGGGCCACCGAGCTCACCGAGGGCTTCGACCGCTGGCCCAGCGCACCCCAGTTCAGCGCCGACGGGTCGGCCGTCTACTTCCTCGCCGACGACGACGGCCGGCACGCGGTGTTCCGCGTCGGCCTCGACGGCGGGCAGCCGGTGCGGCTGACCGGCGACGGCGCCTACAGCGACCTGGAGGTCGCCCGCGACGGCAGCGCCCTGTACGCCCTGCGGTCGGCGTACGACTCCCCCGCCGTGCCCGTGCGGCTGGACCCGGCGGCGGAGCGGCAGGACGCGGTCGTCCTGCCCAGCCCGGGTGCGGTCGGACCGCTGCCCGGCCGGCTGGAGGAGGTCGAGGCAACCGCCGCCGACGGCTCGCGCGTGCAGTCCTGGCTCGTGCTGCCGGAGGGCGCGTCGGCGGAGAACCCCGCACCGCTGCTGCTGTGGATCCACGGCGGCCCGCTGATGAGCTGGAACTCGTGGTCGTGGCGCTGGTGCCCCTGGGTGCTCGCCGCCCGCGGCTACGCCGTCCTGCTGCCCAACCCGGCCCTGTCGCAGGGCTTCGGCCAGGACTTCGTCCGGCGCGGCTGGGGCGAGTGGGGCGGCGCGCCGTACACCGACCTGATGGCCGCCGTCGACGCCGCCGAGCAGCGGCCGGACATCGACGAGACGCGCACCGCGGCGATGGGCGGCTCCTTCGGCGGGTACATGGCGAACTGGGTCGCCACGCAGACCGACCGGTTCAGGGCGATCGTCACGCACGCCAGCCTGTGGGACCTCGACGCCTTCACCGGCACGACGGACGCGGCGTACTACTGGGAGAAGGAGTGGGGCGACCCGCTGCGCGAGCCCAAGCGCTACGAGCAGAACTCGCCGCACCGGTTCGCCGACGCCATCCGGACGCCGATGCTGGTCATCCACGGCGACAAGGACTACCGGGTGCCGATCGGCGAGGCGCTCCGGCTCTGGTACGACCTGCAGAAGCGCGGGATCCCGTCGAAGTTCCTGTACTTCCCCGACGAGAACCACTGGGTGCTCACCCCGGGGAACGCGGCGGTCTGGTACGAGACGGTCATCGCCTTCCTGGCCGAGCACGTGCTCGGTGAGGAGTGGCAGCGCCCGCAGCTGGTCTGACCGCGGCTCAGCCGGCACGGCGGAGGTCGTCGACGTCGGCCCGGGTGGCGACGATCAGGGCGCGCAGCTCCTCGGGCCGGACGCAGGCGGCCAGGCCGGAGCGGAGGAGCCGCGCCAGGTCGTAGTCCTCGTCGTGGTCCAGGGCGTGCTCCAGCGCGATCCCGGCCATCGCGCCGTCGCCGCGCAGCCAGGCGCTGACCGCGGCCAGCGTCGCCGGCGGCGCCGCGAGCGGGAACGGTGCGCGGCGGGTGCACTCGGTCCACAGCGACTCGGCCGCGGCGGCGTCCGCGCCGAGCGCCAGCCCGAGCGCCCGGTCGCGGACCGCCCGGTGCTGGAGGGCGCACAGGACCTCCGCCAGCTCGCCGGGCGGCAGGAGCGCCGGCGCGGCGCCGTCCCGGCGGGCGCTCAGCGCCCGCTCGACGGTGGCCCAGCCGTCCTCGCGGGCGCGTGTCCGGTCGGCCGGGGTCATCGCCAGGTACGCGGCCCGCACCGCCTCGACGTCGAGGCGGTCGAGGGAGCGCAGCCGGGTGGCCAGCTCCCCGCGGCTCTGCGCCACCACCTGACCGGTCACCACGGAGGCGGCCGCGAGCGGGCTGACCCCCGCGGGCAGCGGCGTGCCGGCGCCGGGCGCGCAGCAGGGATCGGGGCAGTCGTAGGACCACCACCGCCCGTCGCGGATCAGCAGGACCTCGCGCACCGGGATGCCCGCGGCGGCGAGGGTGAGGACCAGCTCGTGCACCAGGGGGCGGTGCGGCAGGTCGGGCTCGTCCGGCGCCTCGGACACGAGGGCGATCAGCACCGCCTCGGGCGCGTCGGTGGCGATCCCGCGGGCGACGGCGCCGGCCAGCGGGACGGCGTGCTGCGGGGGCGGGATGTCCATCCGCACCGTCATCCCCACCCGGCCGCCGGACTCCCCGCCCAGCCCGACGACCACCACCGACTCCGCCGGCCGGAAACCCAGCAGGTGCGGGAGCCCGGCAGCGAGCTCGCCCGGGTCGGTGAGGCGGACCTCGTACTCGTGCTCGTCCATGCCGAGGGACCGTGCCCGTCCGCAGCCCGCTCCGAGGGCGTTCGAGCGGATCTGTGGACAGCGCCGCCGGCTGTGGACGGCGGACGGCGGTCAGGCGGACGGCCGCCCTACCGTGCGCCTCAGTCGAGCGCCTCCGACTGCGTGTCGTAGGCCTCCTGCAGGAGGGCGGTGAAGGATGCGGGGTCCAGCTCCTCGTCCCACGACATCTGGGCGAGCCCGAGCACGCGGTCGCCGTCCTGGGCGACCCCCACCAGCTTCGTGGCGTCCCACGTGCCGTCCGGCCGCTCGCCCGAGATCGTGACCCGGAAGGCCGCCATGCCGTCCGGCACGTCCAGCTCCTCGATGCTCACGCTCGACGGCCCGTACCCGTCGTCGCCCTCCCCGCGGTCGAAGGTGACCGACCGGCACGCGTCCACGACCGTCTGCACCTCGGCCAGCACGTCCACGGAGGGGTCCGCGGTGGCCAGCACCTCGAACGTGCGCACGCCGTCGGCCCGGGCCACCTGGCCGACCGCGTCCTGCACGCCGGACACGAGGGACGCCGCCTGCTCGAGCGCGGTGCCGCACTCGCCCGGCGCGACCGGGGCATCGGCGTCGGCGTCGGCGTCGCGGTCGTGCCAGGGAGGCCCACCGCGGTCGCCGTCGCCGAACGGGAGGCCGTCGAGCGGGAACCGGTGCACCTCGGCGCCTTCGCCGAACGCGGTGTCGGGCAGCAGGCCGTCGGCCAGGGGGGAGTCGTCGGCGGAGGGTTCGTCGGTCGGCGCGGCCGACCCGGTCGGTGTGGCGGACTCGGTCGCGGCGGCCGGCACCGTCCGGGTCGGCGTGGCGCCGCCGCAGCCGGTCAGCGCCAGGCCCGCGAGCAGGCAGGCCCCCAGGACGACAGCGGAGCGACGGTTCGGCAGCGCGCGGCGCGGCATGGGACGACGGTAGGACGGTCTCCGGCCGGCGCACAGCACCTCGGCAGGATTCACAGCACCTTGCCAGGTGCGTGCGGGTGGGCTCAGAGCTCGTACTGGACCGCGCTGCGGGTGGCTACCCACGGCTTGACGTGCTCCTCGATCACCGCGAGGTGCACCGGGTCGGAGGCGTAGCGCCGGTAGGCCTCGACGTCGGGGAAGTCGGCGACGAGCGCGGTGTCGGCGTTGCCCTCGCGCAGGCCGGCGTCGTCGCCGACGGCGAACGCGGTCATCCCGCCGACGTCCTCGGGCAGCCGGCGCAGGGCGGCGAGGGTGGCCGCCCTGCGCTCGGCGTCGGCGGCGTCGGACCAGGTGAAGAGCACGACGTGGCGGAGCACGGGCACAGCCTGTCAGGTCGGGTTGACCGGCGGGTGACAACGGCTGGTTAGAGTCCCGCCCATGGGACGGTCGTTGCGCATCGCACTGCTGTCCTACCGGAGCAAGCCGCACAGCGGGGGCCAGGGCGTCTACGTGCGCGCGCTCTCCCGCGAGCTGGTCGAGCTGGGCCACCGGGTGGAGGTGTTCAGCGGCCAGCCCTACCCGGAGCTCGCCGACGGCGTCCCGCTCACGCCGGTGCCGAGCCTGGACCTCTACCGCGAGCCCGACCCGTTCCGCACGCCCCGGCCGTCGGAGTTCCGCGACTGGGTCGACGTCGCCGAGTGGGCCACGATGTGCACCGCCGGCTTCCCGGAGCCGCTGACCTTCAGCCTGCGCACGGCCCGCCTGCTGCTGCGCCGCCGGGCCGAGTTCGACGTCGTCCACGACAACCAGTCGCTCGGCTACGGGCTGCTGAGGCTGCCCGGGGCCGGCCTGCCGACGGTCGCCACCGTCCACCACCCGATCGCGATCGACCGCGCCCTCGAGCTGGCCGCCGCCCCGACGCTGCGCCGCCGGCTCACCCTGCACCGCTGGTACGCCTTCACCCGCATGCAGGCCCGCGTCGCGCAGCGGCTCGACGGGCTGACCACGGTGTCGGAGAACTCCCGCCGCGACATCGAGGCGCACATGGGCGTTCCCGGCGCCGGCATCGAGGTGATCCCGGTCGGCATCGACCCCGACGTGTTCACCCCGCCGCCGGCCGACCGGCCGCGCGACCCCGGCTCGATCGTCGTGATCACCAGCGCCGACGTCCCGCTGAAAGGGCTGGTGCACCTGCTGGAGGCGGTCGCGAAGCTGCGCACCGAGCGAACCGTGCGGCTCACCGTCGTCGGCACCGCCCGCCCGGGCGGCCCGGCGGCGGCCGCGCTGGACCGGCTGGCCCTGCACGACGCCGTGCGGTTCACCGGCTTCCTCCCCGAGCCCGAGCTGGTCGAGCTCCTGCAGTCGGCCTCGGTGGTGGCGATCCCGTCGCTGTACGAGGGGTTCTCGCTCCCGGCGATCGAGGCCATGGCCTGCGCCACCCCGCTGGTCACCACCGACGCCGGGGCGCTGCCCGAGGTCGTCGGCAGCGAGGCGGGCCTGCGGGTGGGGGCCGGCGACGTCGGGGAGCTCACCTCCGCCCTCGCGCTGGTGCTCGACTCCCCCTCCCTCGGCGAGCAACTCGGCCGCGCCGGCCGCCGGCGGGTCCTGGAGTCGTTCACCTGGCGGGCCACCGCGCAGCGCACCGCCGACTGGTACGCCGAGGTGCTGCGCGCGAGGGGAAGCACGTGCTGACGATCGACTACGACCGGCTCGACCTGCGGCCGGGCATGCGGGTGCTCGACCTCGGGTGCGGCGAGGGCCGGCACGCCTTCGAGGCCTACCGCCGCGGCGCCCACGTCGTGGCCGTCGACTGGGGGCAGCACGAGGTCGAGACCACCAAGCGCTGGCTGGGTGCGATCGCCGAGGCCGGCGAGGCGCCGGCGGGCGCCCGCGCCGAGGTGGTCCGCGGCGACCTCACCACCCTCCCCTTCCCCGACGCGAGCGTGGACCGGGTGATCGCCTCGGAGGTCCTCGAGCACGTCCCCGACGACGCCGCCGCCTTCGCCGAGATCGCCCGCGTGCTCGTCCCCGGCGGGCGGGTCGCGGTCACCGTCCCCCGCTACGGCCCCGAGCGCGTCTGCTGGGCGCTGTCCGACGCCTACCACGCCAACGAGGGCGGCCACGTGCGCATCTACCGCGGCGACGTGCTGCGCACCCGGCTGCTGGCGGCCGGGCTGACCCCCGGGGGCAGCCACCACGCGCACGGGCTGCACGCCCCGTTCTGGTGGCTCAAGTGCGCGGTCGGCGTCGACAACGACACCGCCGCCGTCCGCGCCTACCACCGGCTGCTCGTCTGGGACCTGGTGCGCCGGCCGTGGCTCACCCGCACCGCCGAGAAGGTGCTCGACCCGCTGATCGGCAAGAGCTTCGTCCTCTACGCGGACAAGCCGGCGCGCGAGCGGCCGGTGGCCGCCGCGGGCAGCACGGACGCGGAGCGGACCGCTGCGGCGCGCTGACCCCGGCGGCCTGCCCGACCTGCCGGGGGTGCTCGGCGCCGACCAGGTCCGCGCCACCGTGGCCGCCATCGCCGCCGAGCAGGACCGCGACGGCGCCCTCCCCTGGTTCCGCGGCGGCCAGCTCGACCCGTGGGACTCCGTCGAGGCGGCCATGGCGCTCGACGTCGGCGGCGAGCACGCCCGCGCCCGCGCGGCCTACCGGTGGCTGGGTGCCCGGCAGCGCCCCGACGGCTCCTGGGCCGCCGAGTACCGCGGCGGCGTGGAGACCGCCCCCGCCGCGGAGAGCAACCACGCCGGCTACCTCGCCGTCGGCCTCTGGCACAGCTGGCTGGTGAGCGGGGACGAAGGGCTGGTCGCGGAGCTGTGGCCGGCGGTCCGCCGCGGGCTGGACCTGGTCACCCGCATGCAGCTGCCGGGCGGCGCCGTCGGCTGGGCGCTGCGCCCCGACGGCAGCCCCGACGACGTCGCCCTGCTCACCGGCAACGCCAGCCTGTACCAGGCCCTGCGGTGCGGCATCGCGCTCGCCGGGCTGCACGGCGAGGCCCAGCCCGACTGGGAGCTGGCGGTCACCGAGCTCGGCACCGCGCTGCGGGAGCGGCCCGAGGCCTTCGCCGACCGGTCGCGCTACTCGATGGACTGGTACTACCCGGTCCTCGGCGGCGCGGTGACCGGCGACGACGCCCGCGACCGGCTGGCCGCCGACTGGGACCGCTTCGTCGTCCCCGGGCTCGGGGCCCGGTGCGTGGCCGACCGCCCCTGGGTCACCGGCGCCGAGACCTGCGAGCTCGCCCTGGCGCTGGCCGCCGCCGGGCAGCGCGACGCCGCGGTCGAGCAGCTCGCCGCCATGCAGCACCTGCGTGCCGACGACGGCTCCTACTGGACCGGCTACGTCTACCCCGACGACGCCCGCTGGCCGGTCGAGCGGACGACGTGGACCGCCGCGGCCGTCGTCCTGGCCGCCGACGCCCTCACCGGGGCCGGCGGCGGGTCGCGGCTGTTCACCGATCCCGGCGCGCTGCCCGCGCCCGGCGCCGCGGACGCCCCGCGATCGGCCGATTGGCTGCCGGGGAGGGCGGGCAGAGTCCTCCCGTGAGTTCCCGCACCGAGGTCGCCGTCGTCGTCGCCAGCCGCAACCGCCGGGAGGACCTGCTGGCCACGTTGCCGCGGCACGAGGCGCCGGTGGTCCTCGTCGACAACGGCTCGACCGACGGCACCGTCGAGGCGGTGCGGGCGGCCCACCCGCAGGTCGCCGTGCTGCCGCTGGAGCGCAACGAGGGCGCCCACGGCCGCACGCTCGGGGTCGCCCACGCCGGCGCGGAGTTCGTCGCGTTCGCCGACGACGACTCGTGGTGGGCCCCGGGGGACCTCGCCCGGGCGGTCGAGACGCTGCGCGCCCACCCGCGGCTGGCGCTGCTCAACGCCCGCATCCTCGTCGGCCCCGAGGAGCGGCTCGACCCGGTCTGCGCGGAGATGGCGGCCAGCGCGCTGGGCACGCCCGACGACCTCCCCGGCCCCGCCCTGCTCGGCTTCGTGGCCTGCGGCGCGGTGGTGCGGACCGAGGCGTTCGAGGCGGTCGGCGGCTTCGACCCCGTCGTCCGCTTCCCCGGCGAGGAGGAGCGGGTCGCGCTCGACCTGGCCGCCGCCGGCTGGGAGATGGCCTACGTGGACGACGTGACCGTCCACCACCACCCCTCGCCGCGCCGGGACGCCCCGGCGCGGCGGCAGGCGGCGATCTGGCGCAGCAAGCTGCTCACCGCGCTGATGCGGCACCCCGCCCGGGAGCTGCCCGGGCTGCTGCTCCGCGCCGTCCGGGCCGGCGGGCCGGGCCTGCGCGGCCTGGCCCGTGCCCTCCCCGACCTGCCCGCCGCGCTGCGCCGCAGGAAGCCGGTCCCCCCGGCCGTGTGGGCCGACGTCCGGCGGCTCGCCGCGGCATGACCGACCCGCGGATCGCCGTCGTCGTCATCACCCACCAGCGCCGCGACGAGCTGCTGCGCACCCTGGCGCTGCTGCGCGACCTCCCCGAGCGCCCGCACGTGGTCGTCGTCGACAACGGCTCCACCGACGGGACGTCGGACGCCGTGCGCCGGGGGTTCCCCGAGGTCGAGCTGGTCGTCAGCCCGAGCAACCTGGGGGCGGTCGGCCGCAACGTGGGCGTCGCCCGGCTCGCCACGCCGTACGTGGCCTTCTGCGACGACGACACCTGGTGGGATCCGGGCTCGCTGCGGGCCGCCGCCGACGTCCTGGACCGGCACCCGGAGCTGGCCGTGGTGACCGCCCGGATCCTCGTGGAGCCGGGCGGGCGCGAGGACCCGATCGTCGCCGAGCTCCGCGACTCCCCCGTCCGCGGCGCCTCGTGGCTGCCCGGGCCGGCGCTCGGGTCGTTCCTGGCCGGCGCGTCGGTGGTCCGGCGCGAGGCGTTCACCGGGGTGGGCGGCTTCTCCGAGCGGCTGTGGCTGGGCGGCGAGGAGGAGCTGATGGCCGGCGACCTGGCCGCCGCCGGGTGGGAGCTGTGCTACCTGCCGGCGCTGACCGTCCACCACCAGGCCAGCACGGCCCGCGATCCGCACGTGCGCCGCCGCGACGGCATCCGCAACACCCTCTGGACCACGTGGCTGCGCCGCCCCCTGCGCCCGGCCCTGCGCCGCACGGGCCACCTGCTGCGCACGCTGCCCCGCGACCGGGTGAGCGCGCACGGCGTGCTCGACGCCGCCCGTGGCCTGCCCTGGGTGCTGCGCGAGCGCCGGGTGCTGCCGCCGCACGCCGAGGCCCGGTTCACCGCCCTGGAGGCGGCCCAGCAGCGGTCGACGGCCCGCCGGTACGTCAGCTGACGGCGAGCACGTCCGGCTCCCCGGCCGGTGCCGGCCCCGGCCGCCCGGTCGCCCGGGCGTCGGCCCGCGCCAGGACGTCGACCGCCCGGCGCAGCACCTCCGGCGGCTGGGTGAACGGCAGCCGCAGCCGGTCCTCCAGCGCGTGGCCGGTGCCGAACAGCGGCCCGGGGGCCAGCCGCACCCCGAGGCGCTCGGCCTCGAGCACGAGGCCGCTCGACCGCGGCTCCGGCAGGGCGCACCACAGGAACAGCCCGCCGGGCGGCACCGGCACCCGCCACCCGGGCAGCCGCTCGGCCAGCGCGTCCAGCAGCGCGGCGCGCCGCTCCCGCAGCCGCGCGCGCACGCCCTCGCGGGCGGCGTCGGCGCCGTCGAGCAGCACGCACGCGGCGAGCTGCTCGACGACCGCGCCGGCCATCGTGGTCCGGGCCAGCGCCACGGTCAGCCGGCGGACCAGGTCGGCGTCGCCGCGGACCCAGCCGACCCGCAGGCCGCCCCAGAACAGCTTCGACAGCGTCCCGACGGAGATGGTGCCCGGGGCGAACGCGCCGAACGGCGCCGGCGGCTCGGCGTCCAGGCCGAGCTCGACGAACGCCTCGTCGACGACGGCGACGGTGCCCGCCCGGCGCAGCTCCCGGGCCAGCCGCTCGCGGTCGGCGGCGCCGAGCAGCCGGCCGGTGGGGTTGGCGAAGTCGGGCACGAGATAGGCGGCCGTCGGGCGGACGGTGCGCAGCGCCCGCGCGGCGGTGGCCGGCCACTCGTCCGGCGCCTCGGGGTCGAGCGCGGTGGGCAGCAGGCGGGCGCCGAGGCCGCGGGCGGCGTCGAGCGCGGTCGGGTAGGTGGGCTGCTCGACCAGCAGCGGACGGCCCGGCCCGAGCAGCAGGGACAGGGCCAGCGAGACCCCGGCCATCGCCCCGCCGGTCACCAGCACCTGCTCCGGCGCGGTGGGCAGGCCCCGGGCGGTGTACCGGTCGGCGATGCGGGCCCGCAGCTCCGGCAGCCCGGCCGGGTGGTAGCCGTGACCGGGCAGGTGGCGCGGGAGCTCGGCCAGCGCGGCGGCGAAGGCCGCGGGCACCTCGGGCGGGGCGGCGGGCGCGGCGTGGGCCAGGTCGATCGCGCCGTCCCCGGGCGGCGCCGGCATCCAGGCGCCGCGGGCGGGACCGGCCGGCAGCACCGCGAACGTGCCGGCCCCCTGCCGCGCGTCGGCCCAGCCGTCCTCGCGCAGCCGCGCGTAGGCCGCGGTCACCGTGGCCCGGCTCAGCCCGAGCGCCCCGGCCAGCTCCCGCTCGGCCGGCAGCCGGGCGCCCAGCGGCACCCGGCCGTCGGCGATCAGCAGCCGCACCCGGTCGGCGAGCGCGGCGTACCGCGGCGGGCGGACGGCGGCCAGGTCGCCCAGCAGCTGCGCCAGGCGGACGGCGGAGACGGCGACCACGCCACTTCCTCCCGATTGGCATGTGGGGAACAGGCCAATCCTGGCGCACGATGGACCGGTGACGCGAGTCCCCGCCCATCTCCCCCGCCGGCTGGTCCAGCTGTACCTCGGCCTGGCCCTCTACGGCGTCTCGATGGCGCTGATGATCCGCTCCGCGCTGGGCAACATGCCGTGGGACGTGCTGCACCAGGGCCTGTCCGAGCGGCTCGGGTGGTCGCTGGGCACCGTCACCGTGGTCATCGGCGCCCTGGTGCTGCTCTGCTGGATCCCGCTGCGCCAGCGCCCGGGGCTCGGCACGGTCAGCAACGTCGTCGTCATCGGGCTCGCGGTCGACGGCGCGCTGGCCCTGGTCCCGGACGTCGACGCGCTCGCCGGCCGGATCGCGCTGGCCGCCGGCGGCATCCTGCTCAACGCCGTCGCGACCGCGCTCTACATCGGCGCCCGGTTCGGCCCCGGTCCGCGCGACGGGCTGATGACCGGCCTGGTGGCGCGCACCGGCTGGTCCCTGCGGCTGGTGCGCACCGGGATCGAGGTGGCCGTCGTCCTCACCGGCTGGGCGCTCGGCGGGACCCTCGGCGTGGTGACCGTCGTCTACGCCCTGGCGATCGGGCCGCTGGTGCACGCGCTGCTGCCGCTGCTCACCGTGCCGGGCGCTCAGCGGGCGCAGGAGATGCAGGTGCGCGCGGCCGGCCGGGCGGCCAGCCGCTCGGGGGCGATGGCCCCGCCGCAGACCTCGCAGACCCCGTAGCCACCCGCGTCGCGGCGGGCCAGCGCGGCCTCGACGTCGGCCAGCCGGCGCCGCGCCGACTCCAGCAGCGCCGCGACCTGCTGCCGCTCGAAGGCGATCGTCGCCCCCTCCGGGTCGTGCTCGTCGTCGGCGTTCGACGACGCCGAAGCCGCCACGACGTCGTCGAACTCCCGGGTCAGCGCCGCGATCTGGGCCAGCGCGGCCGCCCGCTCGGCCGCCAGGGCGTCACCGGTCACGGCGCAGCAGCCGCAGCGAGCCCGTGCCGGGCAGCTCGGTGAAGTTCCCGCTCGCCAGCACCCGGGTGTAGACGCCGAACGGCGCCTGGCCCCCGTCGGCCGGGTCGGGGAAGACGTCGTGGATGGCGAGGGTCCCGCCGACGGCGAGCTTGGCGACCCAGGCGTCCTGGTCACGGCGGGCGGACTCCTCGGTGTGGCTGCCGTCGAGGAACAGCAGCGCCAGCGGGGTGGTCCACAGCGGCGCCAGCACCTCGGAGCGGGCGACGACGGCGATCACGACGTCCTCGGCACCGGCGTCGGCGACGGTCCGGCGGAACCGCGGCAGGGTGTCGATCCGGCCGACGGCGGGGTCGACCAGCGACGGGTCGTGGTACTCCCAGCCGGGCTGGTGCTCCTCGGAGCCGCGGTGGTGGTCGACGGTGACGACCTGGCGGCCGGTCTCGCGGGCCGCGGCGGCGAGGTAGAGCGCCGACTTGCCCATCCAGCTGCCGACCTCCAGCAGCGGCCCCGGCACGGCGACCTCGCGCGCCGCCTCGTACAGCGCCCGCCCCTCGTCGGGGGGCATGAACCCGGGCGCGGCCTCCGCGGCCACCAGCAGATCGTCCATCGGTTCGCTCGCCAGCTCGCTCACCGCGCCAGTCTCGCCCTCAGGGACGACAACCCGCGCGCCTCCCCCGGCTGCGAGAACCGCGCGAGGAACGCGCCCACCGCCGTCGTCACCGGGGTGGCGAGCACGAGGCCGATCCCGCCCACCAGCGTGCGGATGACCTCCTCGGCCACCGCGTCGCCGGTCAGCACGGTTCCCGCCGGCCGGCTGGAGATGCTGAAGAGCAGCATCAGGGGCAGCGCGGCGCCGGCGTAGGCGAACACGATCGTGTACACCGTCGAGGCGATGTGGTCGCGGCCGATCGCCATGCCGCGGGAGAACAGCCGCCGCCAGCTCATGCCCGGGTCGACCTCGTGCAGCTGCCACACCGCCGAGGCCTGCGTGATCGTCACGTCGTTGAGCACGCCCAGCCCTGCGACGACGACCCCGGCGATGACCAGCCCGGAGAAGCTCAACGTCGGGTCGTACTGCTGCAGCTGGATCGTCTCCTCGCTGGAGTAGCCGGTCAGCCGGCTGACCTCCACGGCCAGCGCCCCGAGCCCGGCGACGAGCACGAGCCCGAACAGCGTGCCGACCAGCGCCGTCGTCGTCCGCGCGGAGAACCCGTGCGCGAGGTAGAGGACGACGAACATGATCGCCGCCGAACCGGTCAGGGTGACCAGCGTGGGCGAGGACCCCTCCAGCAGCGCCGGCAGCATGAACCACAGCAGGATGAAGAACGCGAATCCCAGGCCGAGCAGGGCGGCGAGCCCGCGCAGCCGCGCGACCGCCCCCACCACCACCGCGAACGCGATCGCCAGCACGACCATCGGCGTCGTCCGGGCGTAGTCGTAGAACGTGTAGCTCGGCCCCTCGGCCGCCCCCGGGTCGCGCTCGAGGACGATCTCGTCGCCCTCCTCGATGCCGTAGGACACGACCTCCGCGGGCACGTCGATCTGCACGAACTCGCCGGCGCCGTCGCCCTCGGTGACCTCGACGACCAGCGTCGCGCAGGTGAGCTGCTGCGCGCGGCCGGTCTGGTCGGTCACCGAGCAGTCGTAGGGGGTGACGGTCGAGACCGTCCCCTCGGGGTAGGTCGTGCCGGCCGGGACGGCGGCCGCCGCGGCCTGCTCGGCACGGCCCGGCTCCCCGCTCGGCCACAGCAGCACCAGGCCCAGCACGGTGGCCAGCCCCACCGGGACGAGCAGGAACAGCATCAGCCGGACGGCGCGGCGCCGGCGGGCCAGGGTCTGCTCGTCCGGCGGCGGCGCGTCCGGGTCGGGGCCGTGGCTGTGCGGGTGAGAAGGCGGCACCCGGTCAGGCTAGGAGGCGCCGTCCTCCTCCACCGGGAAGCGGTGCCACAGGCCGGCGAGCTGCAACGGGCGGGCGACGGCCTCGGGCGGGCCGACCAGGACGACGTCGACCGCGCGCGGCTGGCCGAGCTTCTGCAGCTGGACCAGCACCGCCATCCCCGCCGAGTTCATGAAGGTGGTGCCGGCCAGGCGCAGCTCGGCGCGCTGCAGCGGGGCGTGGCTCAGCAGCAGGTCGGTGAAGGTGCGCACCAGCGGCCGGCGGGCCGCCTCGGTGAGCTCCCCCACGACGGTGACGACGGCGGTGTCCCCCCGGAGCTCCGAGGTGACCTCCGGCTCCCCGGGCGCCGGCTTCTCGTCGGGATCGCGGGTCGGTGCGGTCGGGTGCTCGTCCACGCCCCCCGGGTAGCCGGGACGGCCGCCGTTCACACGCCGGGGGCCGGGAACAAAAGTGAGCGGCAGACGTTTACTTCCATGCGTGACCGAGGTAACCTCTAGTCGCCACTAGAGGTTGATCCTCGGGCAGCGGACAACACCAGAGACACCCAGGAGGTTGCACAGCGATGGCCATGCTGACCGCCTACGACCCGTTCGCCGCCACCAACAGCGCCTTCCGGCTGCTGGACCAGCTGACCGGCCGCATGGGGACCGCCCGCCCGCTCTCGGGCATGCCGATGGACGCCTACAAGGTCGGCGACAACTTCGTCGCCCACTTCGACCTGCCCGGCGTCGACCCCGGCTCGATCGACCTGTCGATCGAGGGCAACACCCTGACGGTGACCGCCGAGCGCTCGGTCCCGCAGCTGGAGAACGCCGAGTGGCTGGCGGCCGAGCGGCCGTACGGCAGCTACACCAGGCAGCTCGTCCTCGGCCGGAGCCTCGACACCGACCGGCTCGAGGCCAGCTACCACGACGGCGTGCTCACCGTGAGCATCCCGGTGGCCGAGAAGGCGCGCTCGCGCAAGATCCAGGTGAGCCGCGCCGACACCCCCGCCCCGGTCGAGCACCGCACGATCGAGGGCGAGTCGAAGGCCGTCGAGGCCTGAGCCGACGGCCGACGGGGGGGGGGGGGGGGGGGCGCGCGGGGGGGCGGGGGGGGGGGGGGGGGGGGGGG